>JAFDDB010000042.1 GCA_019311115.1 Deltaproteobacteria bacterium | reverse complement strand
CCTGAACCGTCTCGGCGCCCCCGCGCCGCTCGCGCTTGGCGCCGCCACCTCGATCGGCGTGGCCGCCGCCGCCGCCTACGGGCGGTTCGAGCTGGCGCGCTCCTTCGCCACCGCGCTGTCGCCGGCAGTTCTCGTGTTCCCCGCGCTGTTCGTGTTCTGGACGCCGGTCGTCAAGCTGGCCTTCCCTGCGGCGCCGGCCGAGCTCGCGTCCGCCCGGGGCGCGCCGGACACGCCCGTCGTCTTCCTGCTCTTCGACCTGCTGCCGGTGACTTCGCTGATGACGGCCGAGCGGGAGATCGACGCAGAGCGGTTTCCCGCCTTCGCCCGCCTGGCCGGGGACGCCTACTGGTTCCGCTACGCCACGACGGTGGCCCCGAACACGTCGCGCTCGGTGCCCGCCATCCTGACCGGACTGCGCCCGGTTCCCGGTGCGCAGCCGCTCGTCTCCGACTACCCGGCAAACCTGTTCTCGCTACTCGCGCCGTCGCACGAGCTGTCCGTCTTCGAGACTGAGACCCGCCTCTGCCCCGCGGCGGTGTGCAGCCGCGCTGGCGAGTCCGGGCTCGCCGAGCGTCTTCGCGGCCTCGCGAGCGACGGGTCGATCGCCTACCTGCACCTCGTCCTGCCCGAGTCGATGCGCGCGGGCGTTCCGCCCATCACGTCGCAGTGGCACGACTTCGCCGCGCCGGCCCCCGTGCACGCGGCCCAGCAGCGCGAACAGAGCCGACTGCGCCAGGACGGGCTCTTCGAGCGCCGGTCGGGCCGCATGCAGAAGTTCATGCGCTTCAGGGCGTCACTCCGCGCGGACCGCGGCGCCTTCCTCTCCTACCTTCACCTGCCGCTGCCGCACTCTCCTTTCGTCTACATGCCGTCGGGGCGCAGCTACGTGCCCGTCGGCCCGATCGGCCGGATGGGCCCGATGGGCCGGGAGATGCGCCGGCTGCGCGGTCAGCGATCGAGCGGGTGGGCCGATTCGGCCGAGAAGGTCCGGCTCGCCTACCAGCGCGTGACGCTGCAGATCGGCTTCGCCGACAAGCTTCTCGGTGGAGTGCTCGACCGGTTGCGCGCGCTCGGGCTCTACGACCGGTCGCTGATCGTGGTCGTCGCGGACCACGGCATGAGCTTCATCGAGGGCGGGCAGCGACGCATGGAGACGGACGGCAACACCATCTACGTCCCGCTCTTCGTCAAGCTCCCGGGTCAGGAGGAGGGCGTGGTCGACGACCGGAATGCGGAGACGATCGACATCCTGCCCACCATCGCGGACGCGCTCGGCATGGCGCTCCCGTGGCGCGTGGATGGCCAGTCGCTGCTGCAGCCCGATCGGGGCGAGCGGCGACTCAAGCGCGTGTCGCCCGCGCGGCGCAGCGGCCTCGACTCCGCGACCGTGGAGCTCGAGGACTGGCGGCTCCTGCTCGAGGAGAGCCTGGCGCGCAAGCTTCGCCTGACGGGTGCGGGCCCGATGCAGACGCTGTTCCGGACGGGTCCGCGGGGAGAACTCTTCGGACACGGCGTCGCGGAGTTGCGCGAGGGTCTCGACGTCGGCGGCCAGCGCGTGCAGATCGTGCCGGGCGTCGCCGGGCGGGTCGAGATCGACCAGCGCCGCCTGCTCGACCGCGTCGACTTGGGCAGCTTCTTCATTCCCGCCTACCTGACCGGGAAGTTCCACCCCGCCGAAGACACCGGGGTCTCGCACGAACTGGTGGTCGCGGTGAACGGCGTCGTCGCCGGAACGACGTACGCGCGGAAGGGCGACGCGGCGGCGGGGTTCGCCCTGATGCTGCCCGAGTCGGCGTTCGAGGACGGCGAGAACCGGATCGATGTTTTCGTCGCGAGTGCGGTGGCGCTGGACGAGGTACACCTCGTTCCCGCGCAGGTCGCGCGCCGCTAGTCGCGACGACGATGGCGCCCCCGCCCTCCGGAGATGCGGTACGATGGCGGCCCTTCGCGAGGGGGGCGCTGGTCCTGGTCCTGCTGGGCGTCGCCGGAGCGCCGGTCGGTTGGTTCGTCTCAGATCACTTCGAAGCCCGGAACGAGTTCTGCGTCGCCTGTCACCTGGACCGCGACCGGAGGCTGCATGAACGGAAGGCGCTCGAGTTCGAGGCCCGCGAGCCCGTGAGCCTGGCCGCATTGCACGCCGCGGAGAGCCCTGGCTTCCGGTGCATCGACTGCCACGCAGGCGCGAGCTTCGTGAACAAGCTCCGCGTCAAGACGGTGGCGGCGCGTGACGCCGCGCGCTGGCTGATCGGCGCGTTCGACGAGCCGACCGGGATGGCGCATCCCCTGTGGAACGAGGACTGCGTGCAGTGCCACGCCCGCTACGATTCCCAGCGCGACGACGACTTCCACGCGCACGAGGTCCACAACGTGCGCGACTTCGCTTACTCCTGCGTCGCCTGCCACCGGGCCCACCCGGCGGCCAGGCCGGAGTTGCGCTTTCTGGACCGGCAGGTCGTTCTTCCCGTCTGCCGGAATTGCCACGAGGAGTTCTGACATGTCCCGATCCGGCTTGCTCTGTTCCCTGGCGGTGCTCGCGCTGTCGCTTCCTGCGGACGTGTCCGCGTATCCCGGAGGTACGCCCGGCTACGTGACCGACGTGGCGCCGTTCTGCGCGGGTTGCCACAGCTCCGCGGACACCGCGCAGCTCGCGGGCGCGCCGCCGCAGCGGGTCGAGGCGGAGCAGATCGCGAACAAGCATCTGGCGCGGGTCCGTGAGGCGCGCGAGGGCTCGGGGTACGCCAAGCTCAGCGAGGCGCAGCGGACCGACCTGATCGCCGGGATCCAGGCGATCGACGCGGCGTCACAGGTCAAGGTGATCGCGCCGTCCAAGGTGGCCGCCGGCTCGATCATCGAAGTCACCGTCGAGGCGACCGGCGGAGGAGGTCCGGTCGTGGGCCTGGCCCTCGTCGACGCCAACAGCCGCTGGCAGGCCCGGCCGGCCGCAGCGGCCGGATGGCAGGTGGTCGGACGCCCCCGCGTGATCGGGCCCGACGGCGCGGACCAGACGACATTCACCGACCGCCGGGCGGCGGGACTCGCGCCCGGCATCTCCTACGTGAACATCTACGGCGTCAAGGCGGACCCCGCCAAGGGCCGCTTCGACAAGTTCCGCGTCATCTGGCAGCTGCGTGCGCCGTCGCAGGCGGGCTCTGCGTCCCTCGGCGCGGTGTTCCTGTTCGGCACGGAGAAGGGCGCGCCGTTCGGCAGCGTAGAGACGGTGCGCGGCCGGGCGCCGGTCGGCGGGGGCACCGCGGCTTCGGGCCGGGTGAAGTTCAGCGACATTCTCTCCATCACGGTCGAGTAGGCAGCCAGATGCCGGTCGATGCAGAGGGGTTCAAGCGGGTGGCCGCTAGCTGGGCGACCGGCGTGACGATCGTGACGTCGCGCTCGGGCGACCGGCAGCAGGGCATGACGGTGTCGGCGTTCTCCGAGGTCAGTCTCGACCCGCCGCTCTTCCTGGTCTGCGCGGACAAGTCGTCGATCACGAACGAGCTGATCGCGGAGTCGGGAGTCTTCTCCGTCAGCATCCTGGCGCGCGGCCAGGAAGACCTCTCGAACCGCTTCGCCAGCAAGCGCGAGGAGCACCGCCGCTTCGAGGGCCTGGACTGCACGGACGGGGCCACCGGCTGTCCGCGCGTTCCGGGCGCGCTCGCCTGGATCGACTGCTCAGTGACGCGCGCCGTGGACGCCGGCGACCACGTCATCTACCTGGCGCGGGCCGAGGAGGCCGCCGCGGTCGACGGTGAGCCGCTGCTCTACTTCCGCCAGGCCTACGGGGGCCTCTCGTAGACGGGCTCGCCCCCTGCGCGCACACGCGTCGCCGCGCCTGCCGCATCGCTCTGGCCGCTCCAGCCGGAGCAGGTCGGACCGATACGTCTCGATGGAGTCCGTGGAGGAATCACGGTCTCGCCGGGGGCTCGGATGGCGAAGAAGAGTTGCCCACACTGCGGAAACGTCGTCTCGAAGGAGACGGAGAGCTGCGGCTGCGGCTACAAGTTCACGGGAGCGGAGCCCCTTGGTGCCGGGGTCGCCCGCGAGACGTCGGCGCGCCTGCTGCAGGACAAGCCGTCCCGCAGCCGCGCCGAGGCGTCGCCCGAGAAGCGATCCAGGAAAAAGGAAGGCCGCAAGAAGGGCAGCGGGAGCGGTTCGTCGTCGCGAGCGCGGCCGGCTGCGGCTGCCCGGCCCGAGACGTCGCCGCCCGAGGCGGCGGCGCAGCAGAAGGCCGCGAAGCCGGAGGTCAGCATGTCGAACTCGTCGAAGCTCATGGAATGCCCGTCGTGCCCCGCGCTCATCTCGAAGCGCGCCGAGCGCTGTCCCAAGTGCGGGAACTCGCCGTACGCGAAGTGCCAGATCTGCTCGAACCAGATCGCCGCCAACTGCACGTCGTGTCCGGAGTGCGGCGACCCCGATCCGTTCAGCGGCTGACCGTCCGCGTTCGCGCGTCACGTCGCGCCTTCGCCAGGGTGCGGGTGCGGCGGGTTGGTGCCCAGGACTGGACTCGAACCAGCACGGGGAATACTCCCCACAAGGCCCTCAACCTTGCGTGTCTACCAAATTTCACCACCTGGGCACGGTGGTCGCGGGCGCGAGCAGTCTACTCGTCCTGCTCCGGCTCCGCAGCGGGTGCGGGGATGGTCTCGAAGCCCGAGGGCGCTTCGCCGGACCCTTCGGATGAAGGATCGGCCGGCGCGATCGGCGCGGCCTCGGGGAACGCCGAGTCGGGCGTCTCGAGGTCGACGGGCGCTTCGATGACGGCGCCGTCGCGCAGCTCGTCCGAGATGCTGGACGCGCCGGAGAACCACGACAGCGTCAGGCTGGTGACCATGAAGACCACGACCGAGAAGGTGGTGAGCTTGGTCAGGAAGTTCCCGGCGCCGCGGCTGCCGAATACGGTGTTGCTGGCGCCCCCGCCGAAGGCCGCACCGATGTCGGCCCCCTTGCCGTGCTGCAGCAGCACCACGGCGATCAGGAACAGGCACGTCGCCACGTGCACGATGGTCAGGAAGAAGTCCAAGGCGGCTACTCCGCGGCCCGCGAATCGCCCGGCGAGCCGGAGTGGATGATCGCAGAGAAGCTCTTGGGGTCAAGGCTCGCGCCGCCCACCAGCGCCCCGTCGATGTCGGGCCGGGCCAGCAGGTCGGCCGCGTTCTCGGGCTTGACCGAGCCGCCGTACTGGATCCGGATCTCGGTCGAGGCGGCCCCGGCGAGCCCTGAGAGGCGCTCCCGCACGAACGCGTGCGCCGCCTGCGCCTCCTCGGGCGAGGCGGTGCGGCCCGTGCCGATCGCCCAGACCGGCTCGTAGGCGATCACCAGCTCGGGCCAGCGGCGCGAGTCCGCGCTCGCCAGGGACTCGTCCAGCTGGGCGGCCAGGACCTCGAAGGTGCGCTCGTCTTCGCGCTCCTGCAGCGTCTCGCCGATGCAGACGATGGCGCGGAGCCCGCCTGACTGCGCCGCGCGCAGCTTGTCGGCCACGACCCCGCTCGACTCGCCGAAGAGCGCTCGCCGCTCGGAGTGACCCAGGATCACGTAGCGGCAGCCCACATCGACGAGCATCGGCACCGACACCTCGCCGGTGAACGCGCCGGCCGGCTCCGCGTGCACGTTCTGCCCGGCGATCGAGACGCGGCCGTCGAGGCCGGCGGCGGACAGCGCCGACGCGAACGCGCCGAGCGCCGTAAAGGGGGGAGCGACCACGACCTCGACCGGGGAGTCGCCCAAGTGCTCGGCGAGCCCCTCGGCGAAGGCCGCGGCCTCGCCGGTGGTCTTCTGCATCTTCCAGTTCGCCGCGATGATCGGAGTCCTCACGCTTCTGCCTCCAGGGCCTTCACGCCGGGGAGTGCGCGTCCCTCGAGATACTCGAGCGAGGCGCCGCCGCCGGTAGAGAGATGGGAGATCCGCTCGCCTACGCCCGCCGCGGCCACGGCCGCCAGCGAGTCGCCCCCGCCCACCACGCTGAACGCGCCGCTGGCCGCACAGGCCTCGGCGATGGCCCGGCTCCCCTCGTCGAAGGGTGGCGTTTCGAACAGGCCGAGCGGGCCGTTCCAGAAGATCGTGCCGGCTTTGCGCACACGTCCGGCGATCTGCTCGATGCTGCGCGGCCCGATGTCGAGCGCGATGGCGTCGGACGGAATCTCCTCGACGGTCCGTGCTTCGCCGGGCCGGTCGAGGGCGGGCGCGACGACGTGGTCCAGCGGCAGGAGGATCTCGGTTTCGCCGTCGAGCAGGCGGCGCGCCGTGTCGACGAGGCCGGGTTCGACCCGCGAGAGACCCGCGCTCTCGCCCCGCGCCAGCATGAACGTGTACGCCATGGCGCCGCCGATGCAGAGGGTGTCCGCGCGTTCGGCCAGCGCTTCGATCACCGCGAGCTTGTCGCTCACTTTCGCGCCCCCGAGGATGCACACGTAGGGGTGCTCGGGCTCGTCTCGCAGGCGGGACAGCATCTCGACTTCGAGCTGCATCAGGAAGCCGGCTGCGCGCTCGGGAGTGGCTCGCGCCAGGCCCTCGGTGCTGGCGTGCGCGCGGTGCGCGGTGCCGAACGCGTCGTTCACGTACACGTCCGCCAGGCGCGCCAGCGCCGCGACGAAGCTCGAGTCGTTCCGCTCTTCGCCGGCGTGGAAGCGCAGGTTCTCGAGCAGCACCGCGTCGCCTTCCGCCAGGCGCGCGACCGCCTTCTCTGCAGCGGCCCCGACGCAGTCCTCGGCCAGCGGAAGCCCGAGGGCGTCGGCGACCGGGGCCAGGGAAAGCTCCGGGCGCCGCTCTCCCTTGGGGCGGCCCAGGTGCGAAGCCAGGACGACGCGTGCGCCGCGCTCGCGCAGCCAGTCGAGGGTGCGCCGCGACGCGCGGATGCGCGAGTCGTCTGCGATCGCGGTCCCGCGGAGCGGCACGTTCAGGTCCGCGCGCACGAAGACGTGGCGGCCCTCGACCCGCAGCGCCTCGATCGAGCGCAGCGGGGCCGCGCCGGGGCTCACGCCAGGCCCCTGCCAGCGGGCGCCTGCGCAGCGGCGGGCCCCCGCGGAAGGGCCCTCAACGGCGCGGCCTCACAGACGGGAGGCGATCAGCGCCGCCAGGTCGACGACGCGATTCGCATAGCCCCACTCGTTGTCGTACCAGGACAGGACCTTGACGAGCGTGCCCTCTAGCACCTTCGTGTTGGCTGCGTCGACGATCGACGAGAACGGGTTGCCCTTGAAGTCGATCGACACGAGCGGCTCGTCGCAGACGTCGAGGATTCCGCGCATGGGTCCGTCGGCCGCCTTGCGAAAGGCCTGGTTGATCTGCTCGCCCGTCGTCTCGCGCTCGAGCTCGGCGACCAGGTCGACGACCGACACGTCGGCCGTCGGTACGCGGATCGCGATGCCGTCCAGCTTTCCGGCGAGCTCGGGCAGGACGAGCCCTACGGCTCGGGCCGCACCCGTCGAGGTCGGGATCATCGAGATGGCCGCCGCGCGCGCGCGCCGGAGGTCCGAGTGCCCGGTGTCCTGCAGGCGCTGGTCCGCGGTGTAGGCGTGGGTCGTCGTCATCCAGCCGCGCTTCAAGCCGTACTCGGACAGCAGCACCTTCGCGACGGGCGCCAGGCAGTTGGTGGTGCACGAGGCGTTCGAGATCACGTGGTGGTTGGCCGGGTCGTAGACCTCTTCGTTCACGCCGAGCGCCAGCGTCACGTCGGGGTCGGCCGCGGGCGCCGAGATGATGACCTTCTTGGCTCCGGCTTCGAGGTGCTTCGCCGCGTCGGGCCGCTTGGTGAAGAAACCGGTGGACTCGATGACCACGTCGACGCCCAGGTCTCCCCACGGCAGAGCCGCGGGATCGCGCTCGGCCAGGACGCGGATCTCGCGGCCGCCGACGCGCAAGCCGTCCCCGGTGGACTCGACGCCCGGGAGCACGCCGTGCACCGAGTCGTATTTCAGCAGGTGCGCCAGTGTCTGCCTGTCGACCAGGTCGTTGATCGCCACGAACTCGAGATCCGTGCGATCCAGGCCGGCGCGAAGTGCGCAGCGACCGATCCTGCCGAAGCCATTGATGCCCACACGCGTCGCCATGGAACCTCCCTGCCAGGGAATAGACGCCGCGGAGCATAGCGGCGCTCCCGCCCCCGGGTCAATCGACCGAAAGCCCAGCCTTTCTGGACCCTTGTGCCACTGCACAGCGTCGGTCGGCGCGCCCGGTTTGCTACCCTGGGCCGCCGGTGGGAGTGAAGCGCAGGAGCGTGAGCGCCGTCCTCCGCTGGTCCGCCTGGCTCGGCCTGTGCGCCGTGGCTACGGGCGCGGCGGCGGCCGCGGCGCTGTTCTTTCTTTCGCAGGGCGAGGGTCCGCCCGCGCGGGGCAGCATTCGCGCAAGCGGGCTGACCGCGACCGTGCAGATCTCCCGGGATCCGTTCGGCGTGCCCCACGTCGAGGCGCGCACGGTCGAAGACGCCATGCTCGGGCTCGGCTTCGCGCACGCGCAGGACCGGCTCTGGCAGATGGAGATGCTGCGCCGCCAGGCCAGCGGGACGCTCTCGGAGCTCTTCGGGACCCGCACCGTCGGTCGCGACCGGCTGGCGCGGACGCTCGGTCTGCGGCGGGCGGCGGAGCGCGAGCTGGAGCACCTCTCGCCCGGCACCCGCGCGCAGCTCGAGCGCTACAGCGCCGGAGTCAACCGCTGGCTGCGCGAGGTCCGCAGCGCGCGCGCCCCGCGACCCTTCGAGATCCGCTGGCTCGGCATCGAGGTGGCCGATTGGAGTCCGGTCGACACCCTCGCCATCCTGCGGCTGCGCGCCTGGATGCTCAGCCGCTCGCTGAGCTCGAGCCTCCTGCTCGAACGGCTGAGCCGCGAGCTCGGCGGCGTCGCCGCCCAGGACTTCTTTCCGGTCCGGCCGGCCGAGGGCCAGCCACGGCTGTTGAGCGGACTGCTCGGCGTCGGCCGGATCGCCGACGCGATGGCCGCCGACCTGGGACTGCACGGCCGCAGCGGGAGCCTGGGACTGGTCGTCGGCGCGTCCCGGTCGAAGAGCGGCAAGCCCATGCTGGCCAACGATCCGCACCTGGGCTTCCGGCTGCCGCCGCTCTTCTACCTGGCGCACCTGTCGACGCCCGGGCTCGAGCTGGGCGGCGCCACCTGGCCGGGCCTGCCGGTGTTCTGGACGGGAACGAACCTGGACGCGGCCTGGGGGCAGGTGATCCTGCACGCCAGCACGTCGGACCTGTACAACGAGACGTTGCACCCGAACGACCCGTTCCAGTACGACCGGAGCGGCCGCTGGGTAGACCTGGAGCGGTACACCGAGCGCATCGAAGTGCGCTACGCCGGCACCGAGGAGATCGAGGTCTCGCGCTCCCGGCACGGCCCGCTGCTGCGCACGGTCCAGCCCGGCGAGCAGACCGTGGAGTCCTACGCGGTGCGTTGGGCGGGCGATGCCGCGCGCAGCGGGATCGAGTCGTTGCTGCGCGCACAACGCGCCCGGACGTGGCCGGAGTTCCGGAAGGCCCTGCGCCGCTACACGGCGCCGGCGGCCACGTTCCTGTTCGCCGGGCGCGACGGCGTGATCGGTTCGCAGCTGGCGGGCGACCTGCCCGTACGCGTGATCGACGCCCGCCTGCTGCCGCTCCCCGGAAGCTCGCGCTACTACGACTGGCGCGGCTTCATGCCGTTCGACGACCTGCCGACGCGCTCGGGAAGCGACGTCGGGTGGATGGTGGTGTCCACGCATCCCGAGCCGGAGCTCTTCCTGAAGCCGCTGGACTGGCTCTGGGTGGCGGGCGGTGCGCCCGCCCGGCTCGACGAGCTGATGCGCGGGGGCGAGCGCATCGACCTGGACCGGCTGGTCGAGATCCAGCGGGACCGGCGCTCGACCCGTGCGACCCGCGTGCTGGTCCGCCTGCTCGACGGCACCGAGCGGGTGCCGGGGACGGGCGCGCGCGTGCGGCGAATCCTGCTCGACTGGGATGGGCGCACCGACGTGGACTCGATCGGGGCGTCGGTGTACCACGCCTTCCGGCAGGTGCTGACACGGCGTGCCCTCGAGCTGCGGCTCGGCGACCGGCTCGACCTGGCGCCCCTGCTGATGGCGAGCGAGCCGGTGCCGGGCGCCATGCTCGACCGCTTCGTGGAGCGAATCGCCCCCGATCCGATGCACGCGCTCGTGGAGCGCGCGCTGGGGGAGACCTGGGACTGGCTGGGCGTGCACGTGAGTGCGAATCCCAGGCGCTGGGGCTGGGGAGAGATGCACGCGGTCCGCGCTCAGCACGCCTTCGAGCGCTTCGGCTCGGGGCTGGAACGCTGGTTCGGGCGGCGTCTCGGCCGGGGGCCGTTTCCCGCGCCCGGGGACCCCGACTCGGTGTGGACCATGCACCACGCCGCGCTCCCCACGCGCGAGGTCGCGATCGGGCCGGTGCTCCGCTACGCGGTGGACCTGGCCTACGCGGACCACGCCCGCGTGGGCCTCGCGGGCGGACAATCGGGCCACCCGGGCACGCCGCACTACGACGACGCCCTGGCGGACTGGCTCGAGGGACGTCCGCGGCTGCTCTGGATGGACCGGGGCGACCTGCGCCGCCTCGAGGAGGGGCGGTGGGTGCTGCAGCCGGAGGCCGAGTAGACGTATCCTAGGTGGGCTCCTCCACGGGAACCCCATGCTCATTTTCATCCACGTGCCGCGCTTCTACGCAGCGGTGGAACAGGCCGACGAGCCGCGGCTACGGGACCTGCCGGTGGCCGTCGGCGGGGATCCGGGGAAGGGCGGCAGCGTGATCAGCGCGAGCGCCGAGGCGGCCGCTGCGGGCGTCGATCCGGGCATGACGCTCGCGGACGCCTCGCGCGTCTGTCCGGGGCTGGAGCTGCGCGCCACGCGTCTTCCCCGCTACCGCGAGGTCTCGGCCGAGATCCACGCCACGCTCCGCAGCGTGACGGAGCGCATGGAGCCGCGGGCGCTCGACGGCGTGTACATCGAGCCCCCGCGCAGCAGCGAGCCGATCGAGATCGCGGCCGTCGTCTGCGTCCGGCTGCAGGCCGAGTTCTCGCTGCGGGCGGTGGCCGGCATCGGTCCGAGCAAGTTCGTGGCGTGGCTCGCCGCGTGCCACGCGGGTCCCGGAGGCGTGAAGCAGGTGAAGCCTCCCGAAGTGCCTCGCTTCCTGCGCGATCTGCCCGTGACGGAGATCTGGGGTCTCGGGCCGGCGACGGCGGCACGTCTGGCGTCGAGCGGCATCTCGACGATGGGCGAGCTGCGCGACTGCCCGCTCGACGAGCTGCGCGAGGCCGTGGGGCGGCAGGCCGCTCCCTTCCGTGAGTTCGCACGCGGCGAGGATCACGAGCCGTTGCGCCCGTCCACCCCCGTCAAGTCGGTTTCGCGCGAGAAGACGCTAGACGAGCCGACCGGCGACCTGCGCGCGCTCGGCGAGCACCTGCTCGAGCTCTCCGGGGGCCTCGAGGAACGCCTCAATCGCGAGCGCCGGTCGGCGCTGACCGTCACCCTCGGCGTCCGGTTCGTCGACGGCGACGACCGGACGCGCACGCTGACGCGGCGCGAGGCGATCTCGAGCCAGAACGAGCTGCACGAGGTCGCGCTCGAGCTGCTCGGCCGTGTCGGTGCGGGCGAGCGCGACGTGCGCGCGGTACGGCTGCGCGCCGCCAACCTGACTCGTGCCGGGAGCGAGACCGCGCCGCGCCAGCTCCGGCTCTTCTGATGCTGTTCAGCCCGCTCAGCTGGGGGTGGCCGCGCCCTCGCCCTCGGTCACCTCGACCCGCTGGATCGCGAAGCTCAGCACCGTCGGCACCAGCAGCAGCGTGAAGAGCGTCGACAGGATCAGCCCGCCGACCAGGATCGCGCCCAGTCCCCGGTAGAGCTCCGAGCCTGCGCCCGACGCGAAGACCAGCGGCGACATGCCGAACACGGTCGTGACCATGGTCATGAGGATGGGCCGGACGCGGCTGCGCACGGCGTCGAGCAGCGCATCGGTGGGCTCCGCCCCTTCGCTCAGCCGGTTGAGGGTCTGGTGCACCAGCAGGATCGCGTTGTTCACGACCACGCCGAGCAGGATCACGAACCCCAGCATGGTGATCGTGTCGAGCTTGACCGTCGCGTCGAACAGGTGGAGCACGCGCAGCGCGAGCACGCCTCCGCTCGCCGCGAACGGCACGCTCACCATGATGACGACCGGCAGCAGGAACGACTCGAAGAGACTCGCCAGCAGCAGGAACGTGATCACGAGCGCAAAGAGCAGCGCGCCGCGGAACGCGAGCCAGGTGCGCTCCAGGTCGTCGGCCTGCCCGGCCACGCGCAGCGAATAGCCGAGCGGCAGGGCCGCACGCACGGGGTCGAGCGCGACCTCGAGGTCACCGACCACCTTCGCCAGCGCCGCTTCGTCCTCGGTGTTGACGGCCAGGTTGACCGTGCGGTTCATGTCGGTGTGTTCGACCTGCGTCGGACCGGAGCGGGCGACGATTCGGGTCAGGTCGGCGAGTTGAACGGTGTCGCCCGAAGGCGTGTGCAGGAAGACCTGCTCCAGGTCCTCCTTGCTCGAGATGTTCTCTCGCGGCACCTGCACACGCAGGTCGATCTCGCGTCCGTCCTGGTCGAACGTCCCGGAGAGGATCCCGTTCACGGCCATCTCGACCACCATGCCCACTTCCTGGACCGTCAGGCCGACCTCGGCCGCGCGCACGCGGTCCACCTCGACCACGAACTCGGGCTTGCCGAGCTCGAAGGTCGGGTTCACGAAGCCGACGCCCTCCACGTCGCGGATCGCGTCTTGTGCCGCATCGGCGATCTCCTGCATGCGGGCCAGGTCGTCGCCCTCGATCAGGATCTTCAGGTTTCCCCGGCCGATGCCGGAGCCGCGGATCAGCCGCGCCTGCGAGATGAAGGGCCGCGAGCCGGGAACGTTCTCGATCTGCGGCTTGAGCGTGTCCTTGAACGCCTGGATCGACGCCTTGTCGGAGTGGTCGTCGTTCAGCACGACGCCGAAGAAGCAGCGGCCGATCAGCACGACCGAGAACATCCGCTTCACCTCGGGCATGGGGAGGATCCGCTCCTCGACGTATCGCACGAGGCGCTCGTTCTGCTCCAGGTTGTTTCCCGGCGGAACGCGCATGAACACGAAGAGCAGGTTGCGATTGCCCGCGGGCAGGTAGTCGATGTCGGGCATCGCGAGCGCGGTCACGAGGAGCGACGCCGCGAGGATCCCGCCGATGACGGAAGCCTTGCGCCGTGGCGTGACCAGGATCCACTTCAGGGTGGTGGTCAGCCAGCGCGCCAGGCGCGCGTCGAGGCGGTCCTCGGACGTGCGCGGTGGCGAGCCGAGCAGGCGGGCTCCGACCATCGGGATCACCGTGATGGCGACGATCAGCGAGAGCGCGACGGCGATCGAGATGGCGATCGCGATGTCCCGGAAGATCTGTCCCGCTTCGTCCTCGATCAGGATGATGGGAATGAAGACGGCGAGCGTCGTGAGCGTCGAGGCCAGGATCGCGCCCCAGACCTCGCGCGCTCCGTCGTAGGCGGCGCGGAAAGTGCCCTTCCCGAGTTCGCGCTGCCGGAAGATGTTCTCGACCACCACGATCGCGTTGTCGAGCACCATGCCCGTGGCGAATGTGAGGCCCGCCAGCGAGATGATGTTGAGACTGCGGTCGAGGACCCAGATGAAGAAGAAGGTCGTGATCACCGAGATCGGGATCGCGATGCCCAGCACGAGCACGGCGGAGCGGCTGCGCAGGAAGAAGAGCAGTACGGCGGTCGCCAGTGCGGCGCCGATCAGCAGGTTGGTCACCACCAGGCGGATCGACTCGTAGATGTAGTCGGTCGCGTCGTAGACGATGCGCAACTCGACGCCCTGGCTGGCGTAGCGGGCGTTCATGCGGTCGATCACCGAGCGCACGCCCGTCATGACTTCGAGCGTGTTCGATCCGCCCTTGCGCGTGACCGCGTAGACGAGCGCCGGCTGGCCGTTCGTGCGCACGATGAACCGGGCCTCTTCGGGTGTCAGGCGGACGCGGGCGACGTCACGCACCCGGACCGGACCCACGGCGTCGCGCGAGATGATGGTCTGCTCCACGTCCTCGATGCGCCGGTAGCGGCCCAGGGTGCGCACGGCGTGGCGCATCTTTCCCTCGTCGAAGGAGCCGGCCTTGATGTTCCGGTTCTCCCGGAACAGCGCGTTCCGGAGGTCCGAGATGGTCAGTCCGCGCATCGCGAGCTGGCTCAGGTCGACGTCGACCTGCAGTTCGTACTCCTCGCCGCCGAAGAAGCGCACCTCGCCCACACCCTTGACGCGCTCGATCTGGGCCTTGATCACGTCCTCGGCGACCGGCCGGAACTCGTTCAGGTCGCCGTCTCGCAGCAGCACGATGTACGAGATGGGCTGCGTCGTGTCCGAGTTGACCGCGCGGATGATCGGCTCTTCGGCGTCGCTGGGCAGGTTGCGCACGGCGGCGAGCTTCTCGGAGACGTCGAGCCGCGCGACGTCCTTGTTGATGCCCCAGTCGTACTTGAGCGTGATGGTCGACTGGTTCTCGGCCGACACCGACGTCAGCTCGCGCAGGTTCTCGACCGTGTTGAGCAGCTCTTCCTGCCGGTTGGTCAGCTCTTCCTCGACCTCGATGGGGCCCGCGCCGGGGTAGGGCGTCTGCACCGTGATCTCGGGACGGTCGATCGTCGGGATCATCTGGATGGGGACGCGCAGTAGCCCCAGCAGCCCGAAGAGGCAGGCGAGCAGGACGGCCACGATCACGCTGACGGGGAACTTGATCGAGGAGTCGATCAGCCGCATCGTGTTCTCCGGCTAGAGGCCGGCGCTCTCATCGGTCGGGTCGGCGGCGCGCAGGGACGGGACCGTCGGCGGTCCCGGAGGAGGCAGCTCGACGATCGTGACGGGCCGGCCGGCGTTCAGCTTCTCGTTGCCCGTCACGATCACGTCGTCGGCCGGCGAGAGGCCCGAGCGCACGTGCCGGCGGTCGCCCACGGCGTCGCCCAGCTCGACCGCGCGACGCGCAGCCTGTCCTTCTTCGACCACGAGCACGTAGGCCTGGTCGCCGTCGCGCAGGATGGCGTCCTTGGGTATGAGCAGGGCCTGGTCGATGCGGCGGATGAACGAGATGCGAGCCGACATGCCGGGCTTCAGCGACAGGTCCGGATTCGGCAACAGGATCTTGATCGGGAAGGATCGGCTGTTCACCAGCGCGTCCGGGACGATCTTCCAGACCAGCCCTTCGAAGATCTGGTCCGGATAGGCGGTGACGTGCACGTACACGGACGCGCCCTCGCGCACCTGTCCGATGTGCCGCTCGTTGACCGTGCACACGGCGACCATGACGTTGATTTCCTTCAGCTCGAAGATGCCGTCGCCGCGCTGGAGGTACTCGCCCCGCTCGGTGAGAAGCTGCGTGATGACCCCGTCGCTCGGCGCCATGATCGTCACGTCTGCGAGTGCCTGCGTGGCCCGCGCCACGCGGACCGCGTCGGCGTCCAGTTGGGCCCGGGCCACGTCGAGCTTCGCGCGCGCGTCGTCCCGGTCGCCTTCCGAGATCACCTTCTGCTTCCAGAGCGTCTCGATGCGGCGCCAGGCGCTCCGAGCCTCGGCGAGCTTGGCGCGCGCCTGCTTCTCGGTCGCCTCCGCCTCTGCGAGCTCGAGCTTGCGCTCGGTGTCGTCGATGCGCGCGATGACCTCGCCCTCGTGCACGTAGTCGCCCACCTCGGGGCCCAGCTCGACGACGAATCCCTCCTGCTTGGTGGAGATCGTCGGGGCGGCTACGGGCAGCAACGTCGCCTCGCGGTCGAGGAAGGTGTCGTCGAGGCTGCGCAGCTCGGGCCGCGCGATCGAGACTGCCGCGGGTCCCTTCCCGAATCCTCCACCGGGACGGGCACTTGCGGAAGGAGTTTCACCGGAACAGGCAGCCAGGATCACGAGCACTCCGGCGAGCGAGAGGAGTGCGGGGGAGCCTGCCTGGCCGCCGCGGGGGCGGAGCCAAGTGCACGGCATGACTGGTGTTTACCCACCCGCACTGGGGCCCGTCAAGGGTCCGACCGGAGCGCGCCCCTAAAGCGCACCCGCGGTGTTCCGAAAGGGAGATCAGAGGGGAACTGCGTGACCGAACCGACTCCCAACCGGCGCAAGTACGCGCGTGTGAAGTCCGAGTCCCTGGTTTCGATCGGACGACTCGAGGCCAGCGAGGCGCTGGCGCACGCCGTCGACCTGTCTCTCGGCGGGATCGGCTTCATGACGGTCGGTCTCGGCGTCAAGAACGGCGACGCGCTGCGCATCACCTTGACGCTCGGAGAGAGGACCGCCGTGGTCCTGGGGCAGGTGACGCGGGTGATCGAGCACGACGGGTTCACCCAGGAGCTCGGTCTGAGCTTCACCAAGATGGCGGACGACACTCGCGACTGGCTGGCCGAGCACCTGCCGCCGCCGGGTGAGAACGTCGACGGGCGCCGAGACTACTCGCGCGTCAGCTACGAGGCGGTCGTGTCGGTCGCGCGCGCCAGCATGGTCGACCTGGCGGCGCAGGCGCTCGACATGTCGATCGGCGGCCTCCGGTTCGAGGTCGAGGGTCTGGAGCTCGAGCTCGACGAGACGGTGCGGGTCACGCTCGAGGTCGAGGGCCAGCCCATCACGGTGGTCGGGCAGCTCGTGCGCGTCACCGAGATCGACGCCTTCTCGCAGGAGGTCGCGCTCGCCTTTCTCGAAGTCGACCCCGAGACCCTCGAGCTGCTCGAGCAGTCGCTCCCCGTCTCGGAAGAGCTCGTCGAGATCTAGCTTCCGCGGGCCCTGCGCAGGGAAGGCAGGCGCCGTCGCAGCTGCCGGCGCAGGTCGTCGAGCCGGCTCTCCACCGCGGCTTCTCCCGCCGCGATGGCCTGGCGCGCCTTGTGGAACTCGAACGAGCGGATGCCGTGCACGTCCGGCTCGATGATCACGTCGACCGGGTCGGTCGCGAGCCGGTGGCGCGCCAGCTCGTACTCGATCACCGTCATGGAGGCGGTCAGGATCTCGAAGAGGTTCGGCATGCCCTCGTCGCTGTCCCCGTTCGCGTCGCCGTCGGCGACCGGGGAGGAGCCGCCCCGCTTGCGGAAGCGCGCGAGCCCGGTCTCGATCGCGTCGCCGACCCGGGACGCGATCCGCGGGCGCCGCTGGCCGTGGGGCTGCGCCGTCTGGATGATCTCGCGTACCGGCTGGTGGTGCAGGTTGACCGCGACGCGGATCTGCGCGCCGAGCTCTTCGAGGGCGCTCACGGGTACGGGATTGCGCACGGCCCCGTCGACCAGCAGCCGCCGCCCGTGGCGCTGCGGGACGAAGATCCCCGGGATCGAGACGCTGGCGCGGATGGCGTCGATCACCGGGCCCTCGCGGATGTGGATCTCGTCGCCCGAGACCAGGTCGACGGCCACCGCGGCGAAGGGGATGGCCAGGTCCTCGATGCGCCACTCGCGCAGTCCTGCGGCCATCCGCTCGAGGCCCTTGCGTCCCGACATGAGCCCGGACCGCGGCCAGACCGGATCGAACATGGTCAACACGTCGGTCCACTCATAGTGCCGGACCTCGCGTTCGAAGTTCTCCAGTTGCCCCGCGGCGTAGATGGCGCCGACCAGCGCCCCGCTGCTGGTGCCGACGATCGAGTCGATCGGGATGTCGGCCGCGTTCAGCGCCTTGATCACGCCGATGTGCGCGAGCCCACGCGCGCCTCCCGCGCCCAGCGCCAGGCCCAGGCTGCGCCGACGGGCGCGCCGGGACTTTGCGGAGGACATGCGGCGCATCGTAGTCATTCCCAGCCCCACCCGCTAAGCTGCGGCCTCCCATGAGCGACTTCCACCAGAGTGGGCTCATCACCACGCTTCACCGTCTGTCGCCGGGGAACCTGGCGCAGCTCGAGAGCGAGCTGAAGCAGTTCACCCGCGAGCGTCCGGTGTCGCTGGTGCTGCCCTGCCTGTACACCGAGATCCGGGGCCCGGGCCTGCGAGGCATTCTCGACGTGTTGCGCGAGGTGCCGTACCTGCGACACATCGTCGTCAGTGTCTCGGGTACCGAGAAGCTCGAGGAGTTCCTGGCCGTGCGGCGCTTCCTGCACGACGTCCCCGACGTGGTCTGCGTATGGGGCAGCGGCCCGACCGTCGGCGAGCTCTTCCACCAGCTCCGCGGCGCGGGACTCGATCCCGGCCCCGATGGCAAGGGACGCGCGGTGTGGCTGGCCGCCGGCTACGCGCTGTCTCGCGGCGACTCTCACGCGCTCGCGTTCCACGACTGCGACGTGCTGACCTACGACCGCGAATTCCTGGCGCGCCTCTGCTACCCCGTCGTCCACCCGAATCTCGACTATGAGTACTCCAAGGGTTACTACGGCCGCGCGACGGATCGACTTCACGGCCGCGTCACCCGCGCATTCGTGACGCCGCTGCTGCAGTCGCTGCGCAACACGCTCGGCCCGCTGCCCCTGCTCGATTTCCTGGACGAGTTCCGGTACCCGCTGGCCGGCGAGTTCGCCATGACCGCCGCGCTCGCGCGGCAGGTCCGGATCCCCAGCGACTGGGGACTCGAGATCGGGCTGCTGGCCGAGGTGTTCCGGAACGCCGCCATCCACCGCGTCTGCCAGGTCGAGATCGCCGACAACTACGACCACAAGCACCAGGAACTGTCGGCCGACAACGCGCAACTCGGGCTGCACCGCATGGTGATCGACATCGCCACCTCGCTCTTCCGCAACCTGGCGAGCGTGGGTGTGCAGTTCGACTCGGGCTTCCTCAACACGCTCGGCGCCGCGTACCTGCGCAAGGCGCAGGACATCGTGGGCAAGTACGCCGACGAAGCCCGCATCAACGGGCTCCGCTTCGACCAGCACGACGAAGAGGTGATGGTCGAGACGTTCGCGGCGGGTCTGCGGACGGCGGGCCTGTCCTTCGTGCGCGACCCCATGCGCGCTCCGCTGATCCCGAACTGGCACCGCGTGAGCGCAGCCCTCCCCGACTTCCTGACCGACCTGAGCTACGCCGTCCAGATCGACTGCCGCAGCTAGCGGCGTTCTCGTTCCAGGGAACGCGCGCCGGGACGGCGGGCCGCGGAGCTGGTGCCCAGGACTGGATTCGAACCAGCACGGCCTTGCGACCACCAGCTCCTGAGGCTGGCGTGTCTACCAATTTCACCACCTGGGCGAGCTGTTAGGGTGGTCCGCGGGCACGAAGCTAACCGAGGGGGGATCCGAATGCCAAGCTCGCATCCGGCGCTCGGCGGCCGGATCTGCGCGCTGCTGGTCGCCGGGGTGATGGCGGCGTCGGGCTGCTCGGGGCCCGGCTCCGCGGGGTCGGGCTGTCGCCGCGCGGAGGACTGCGGGCCGCGCGAGTACTGCCTGCGCGCGGTCGGCGAGTGCACCGCGGCCGGCGAGTGCGCACCCCGGCCGGACGTGTGCATGGAGCGGTACGCCCCGGTCTGTGGCTGTGACGGCGAGACCTACGGCAACGCGTGTCGCGCGGCCGCGCGCGGTGCGGGCGTGCGCCGCGCCGGAGCCTGCGGCTAGGATCGGGCGCCGGCGGAGGCGGGCTCGGCGGCGATCAGCGTGTCGACCTCGGTCCCGAGTCGCTCCCAGGTCTCGTTCAGGTCGGCGAGCCGCCACTCCAACTCGCGGCGCGCACGCGTCAGTTCGCGCATGCGCTCGCCGTCGCGCAGCGCCTCGGGGTCGCCGCTCTCGGTGCTGTTCGCCTCCCAGGCGGCCTCGACCTGCTCGATCTCCTGCTCGGCCTCGGCCAGGCGCCGCTTCAGGTCGCGCAGCCGCCGGTCGTGCTCGCGCTGGGCCTGCTTCGCCGAAGCCCGCTCGGCGCGCGCCTGTCGACCGCGCGCCCGTCGCCCGCCCGACGACAGCGCGCCGCCGGCCTCTGTGGCCGCTTCGAGGTCCCGCTCGTAGTCCTCCCAGTTGCCGTGCAGCAGGCGCGTGCGCGCCTCGTCGGGCCCGGGCGTCACCTCGAGCACGCGGTTCGCGAGCCGGTTGATGAGGCTGCGGTCGTGGCTGATGAAGAGGAGCGTCCCGCCGAACTCGTCGAGCGCCCCGGTCACGACCTCTCGCGCCTGCATGTCGAGGTGGTTGGTCGGCTCGTCGAGTATCAGGAAGTTGGCGCCCCCGAGCAGGAGCTTGGCGAGGGCGAGCCGCGCGCGCTCTCCACCCGAGAGCACGCTCACCCTCTTGTCCACGTCGTCGCCGGAGAAGAGGAAGGCGCCGAGCAGTCCGCGCAGACGCGGGATCTGGTCGAGCGGGGCGCCGTCCTGCAGCTCTTCGAGCACCGTCCGGCTGGCGTCGAGCGCTTCGAGCTGGTGCTGTGCGTAGAAGGCCGGAATGACGTTGTGTCCGAGCTCGACCGTGCCCGCGTCGGCTTCGAGCGAGCCCGCGATCAGCCGCAGCAGCGTCGACTTTCCCGCGCCGTTCGGGCCGACCAGGGCGATCCGCTGCCCGCGCCGCACCTCGAGGTCGAGCGAGCGGTAGACGACCGTCTCGCCATAGGCCTTGGCCACGCCCTCGAGCCGCGCCACCACGTCGCCGGAGCGGGGCGCGGGCGGAAAGTGGAGCGCCATGCCGCGCCGTCCCGATTCCGGTACGAGCGTTCCGCGCTCGGCGCGGAGCTTCTCGATCTTCTTCTTGCGCGCGTTGGCCTGGCTGGCCTTCGTGGCCTTCGCGCCGAAGCGGTCGACGAAGCGCTGCGCGTGCACGATCTGGCGGTCCAGGTTCTCGACCCGCGACGCGGCTTCACGCTTGCGCTCCGCCTTGCGGCGCTCGTAGGCGCTGAAGTTCCCGGGATACGAGGTGAGCTGCGCGTGCTCCAGCTCGATGATGCGCGTGGTCTGGCCGTCCAGGAAGGTGCGGTCGTGCGACACCACGATCACGGCGCCGGGGTAGCTCGACAGGACGCTCTCGAACCAGCGGATCGAGGGCAGGTCCAGGTGGTTGGTCGGCTCGTCGAGCAGCAGCACGTCGGGCTGCGCGAGCAGCAGCTTGGCCAGCTCGACACGCATCAGCCAGCCGCCGGACAAGGTTGCGAGCGGGCGGTTCCAGCGGTCCTCGCCGAGTCCCAGGCCGGCGAGCGTTCCGCGCAGGCGCGCCTCGCTCTCGAAGCCGCCCTTGCGCTCGAACTCGTGGTGAACCGAGTCGTAGCGGTGCGCGAGCGCCTCTGGAACCTCCGTGCCCTCGCTTCCGAGCGCGGCGATCCGGCGCTCGAGGTCGCGCAGTTCGTGCTCGAGCGCGCTCAGGGCCGCCAGCGCCTTGCGCGCCTCGTCGATCACCGGGGTCTGCGAGGTCGGGTCCACCTCTTGCCGCAGGTAGCCGATGCTCAGGCCGCGGTTCAGCACGACCCGCCCGTCGTCCGCCGGCTCGAGCCCGGCCAGGATGCGCAGCAGCGTGGTCTTGCCCTCGCCGTTGCGCCCCACCAGGCCGATCCGGTCGCCCTCGTTCACCTGTGCGCTCACGCCGTCCAGCAGCGTGCGGCTTCCGAAGCTCTTGCTGATGCGCTCGATCCGCAGCATGCGGGCTCCGCGTGCAGGGGGGCTGTCCCTCGAGGCCACTGCCCCGGCACGAGTCCGGGCGGGAGAGGGCGCGAATGCGGGGCCGGGCTCATCCCGGACGGCTTGCAACCTACCGGACTTGTAGAGGGATCGCCCTTTTCAGAGCCTGAAGCTGTGTTATTCTGCGCGCCCTCCCGCCATGCGTGCGACACATCAGCTGAAATACGCCATCTACGGCGTCTTCGACCTGGCCTACCACGGGACCCGGCGCACCATCCCGATCCAGGAGATCGGCGAGCGGCAGGGAATCCCCGCCCGCTACCTGGAGCAGATCTTCCAGCGCCTGCGCCGTGCCGGCCTGGTCACCAGCAAGCGGGGCCCCGGCGGCGGCTACGCGCTGGCGCGGCCGTCCGAGGAGATCAGTCTGGCGGACGTGATCGTGGCCGTGCAGGGAGTGCTGATCTCCCGGTCGGTGGAGCCCGAAGGCGAAGCCCGCGAGTGTCCGAGCTTCGTGTGGGGCCTGCTCGACGCCGACTTCGAGGTCGTCCTGCGCTCCCGGACGATCGCCGACCTGTGCCGCGAGGCCGCCCGCCGCGGCGTGGACCGTGCGGCGGTCGAGCCGGCGATGTACCAGATCTAGCATGCCGCCCGACGCCGACCTCACGCCCCTCGCGGGGCGCATCGCCGCCGCCAAGCAGGACTCGCGGATGCCCGCGGAGCTTCCGGCGGCGCTGGTGATCGGCCTCTACGAGCACGCGGTCGAGTGCTATCCCGAGGAGTGCTGCGGCCTGCTGATCGGGCCCGCCGCCGGCCCTCCCCAGCGCCAGGTGCGCTGCCGCAACGTCCAGAGCCGCCGGCGGTCGAGGGGCGAGTCCGACCTGGACGCACGCCACGCCTTCTGGATCGACGAGCAGGAGTTGCTCGACTCGCTCGTGGAGGCCGACACTGCCGGAGAGGCGCTGCGCGGCATCTACCACTCCCACGTGGACGGCGAGGCCTACCTGTCGCACACCGACGTGGACTGCGCGCTGGGTCCGGACGGGCTCCCGCTGTATCCCGGCGTCTCGCAGCTCGTCGTCTCGGTGTGGGACGACGGTGTCCGCGACCTGGCCTGTTTCGACTGGGACGAGGCGGCCCGCGCCTTCGTCGGGCGCGGCGTGCGCAAGGTGGACGCATGAGCGCGCGGGTCCTGGCCATCCTGCTGCTGGCCGCGCCGCTCGGCGCCTGCGGGGGCTTCAGGGTCGAGGAGGTGCCGGACCGGCCGATCGCCTTCGTGCGCGCGCAGGTCTCCGACGGCCTGATCAGCATCGACGACTTCCGCCAGGCGCTGCGGATGGCGAACTTCGACGACCCCCGGACCCTGAAGCGCCGGCGCACGACCCGCGTGGCACTGATCACGGTACCCACCCGCGAGGTGCGCACGATCCACGAGATCTCGGAGGGCGCGCTGCCGCTCGACTGGACGCTCGACGGCAACGAGTTGCTGATCGGCGAGCGCGCCCGGGGCCGGTCGTCGCTCGCGCTGTCGGTCTGGAACCGCCACACCGGCGCGTTCGACCGGGTGCGTCCCAGCGAGTCGATCGGGCTCGCCGCGATGGGGCGCGGCAAGATCCGCCTGGTCACGATCGGCATGACGCTGCACGGAAGCCGGCCCGGAGTGCTGCTCCACGTGAGGGGTGTCGGTCCCCAGCCGGTGGTTGGAGGCGAGAACGGCAACGAGCCGGACCTGTCGCCCGACGGCCGCCACGTCGTGTTCACGCGCATGCCCCGCCGGGCCAGCCGCGATCCCATGATGTTCATCGCCAGCCTGGGCGAGAAGGACCTGAAGCCGCTCGGGCGCGGCCGGCAGCCCCGCTTCTCGGGCGACGGCCGCTGGATCGTCTTCTCCCGCGAGAAGGACGGGAGTCGCGATATCTGGATGAGACGGCCGGTACGTGGTCTATGGCTCGGTGCGGGGCAACCAACTGGACCAGAGCCAGCTCTTCGTGACCCGCGTCCAGGACCTGTACGAGATCCAGCTCACTCGCTCCGGCCAGAACGGGCGCCCCATCTGGTAGGAGCGCCGTGTTAGAACCCGGGACCGCGGGATCGGCCGCGTCCCTCGAACCCAGTCGAACCCAGAACCCGAAGGAGTTCCCCGATGTCGATCACCCCCCACGGCGACGGAAACCTGGTCGATCTGCGCTGCCCCGAGAACGAGCGCGCCGAGCGGCGCGCGCGTGCCAAGGACCTGCCGAGCGTGAAGCTCGATGCGCGAGAGTTGACGGACCTCGAGCTTCTCGCGATCGGCGGCTTCTCGCCGCTCGAGGGGTTCATGACCGAGGAGCAGTGCAAGTCGGTCGTGAACGACATGCACCTGCCGGGAGGCGTGCCCTGGACGGTTCCCGTCACCCTCGGCGCCCAGAGCGACGAGCTGTCGGGCGTGTCCGAGGGCGACGAGATCGCGCTCGTCTCCGAGGCGGGTGAGATCGTGGCGACTCAGCGCGTCGAGAGCCTGTACTCCGTGGACAAGGCCAACGAGGCCCGCCAGGTGTACCGCACCGACGACGGGGCCCATCCCGGCGTCGAGGCGCTGCAGGCGGCCGCCGACCGGCGCGTGGGCGGTCCGGTCTCGGTGATCGAGCTTCCAGCGGGCGAGTTCCCCGACTACCGGCTCGAGCCGAGCCAGACGCGTGCGGCCTTCGCCGACCGCGGCTGGAACACGATTGTGGCCTTCCAGACGCGGAACCCGATCCACCGCGCGCACGAGTACATCACCAAGGTGGCGCTCGAGATCGTAGACGGCCTGCTGATCCACCCGCTGGTGGGGGAGACCAAGGCGGGCGACATCCCGGCCGACGTCCGCATGGCCTGCTACACCGCGCTGATCGACGGCTACTACAACCCGGAGCGCGTCATGCTGTCGGTGCTGCCGGCCTCGATGCGCTACGCGGGTCCGCGCGAGGCGGTCTTCCACGCCATCATGCGGCGCAACTACGGCTGCACGCACTTCATCGTCGGCCGCGACCACGCCGGCGTGGGCGACTACTACGGCACCTACGACGCGCAGCTGATCTTCGACGAGTTCGATCCGGCCGCGCTCGGCATCACCCCCGTCAAGCTCGAGCACAGCTTCTGGTGCAAGCGCCAGGGCGGCATGGCGACGTCGAAGACGACCAACTCGAAGCCCGAGGAGCGCGTCTTCCTCTCGGGCACCAAGGTCCGCGAGATGCTCGAGGCGGGCGAGATGCCGCCGGTCGAGTTCACGCGCCCCGAGGTCGCGAAGATACTCGTCGAGGCTTCCAAGAAGTAGCTCGGCCGCGGGCAGGGGAGGGGACTCGATGCGCGTCGGCGTACTTCGCGAGACGAAGGACCGCGAACTCCGCGTCGCGCTGCTTCCGGGCGGCGCGCGCGCCCTCTCGGCCGCGGGCCACCAGGTCTTCGTCGAGGCGGACGCCGGCGCGGCGAGCGGCTTCGAAGACGAGCGCTACGAGCAGGCCGGCGCGAAGATCGTTCCCGGTGCGCGGGAGCTGATCCGAAGCTGCGAGGTGATCACCAAGGTCAAGGAGCCCACGGCGTCGGAGATCGCGGAGATGGAGGAGGGCCAGACGCTCTTCGACTTCCTCCACCTGGCGCCCGAGCCGGACCTGACGCAGAAGCTGCTCGACCGCGGGGTCTGTGCGATCGGCTACGAGACCGTCGCGCTCGACGACGGCTCGCTGCCGCTGCTGGTGCCGATGAGCGAGGTCGCCGGACGCCTGGCCGTACAGATCGGCGCGCACCTGTTGCAGGCGGACCAGGGGGGGCGCGGCGTCCTGCTGGGCGGCGTGCCCGGCGTGCCGCGCGGACACGTGACGGTGCTCGGGGCGGGGATCGTCGGCACGGCGGCGGTGCGCATGGCGACCGGGCTCGGCGCCGAGGTGTCGGTGCTCGACATCGACCAGCGCCGCCTGTCCCACCTCTACGACATCTACCACGGCAGCATCAACACGCTGTACTCGAACAGCGTGAACGTCGAGCAGTCCGTGCTGCGGGCCGACATCGTGGTGGGTGCCGTCCTCAAGCCGGGCGAGCGCGCGCCGGTCCTGGTGTCGCGCGCGCTGGTGAGCGGGATGCGCGAGGGTTCGGTGATCATGGACGTGGCCGTCGACCAGGGCGGCTGCATCGAGACGATCCGCCCGACCTCGCACTCGCAGCCCACCTACGTGGAGCATGGCGTCATCCACTACGGCGTGCCCAACATGCCGGGAGCGGTGCCGCAGACCTCGACCCTGGCGCTCGGCAACGCGACGTTCCCGTACCTGAAGGCGCTCTGCGACGAGGGCGTGGAGGCGGCGCTCGCGCACCACACGCCGCTGGCGCGCGGCGTCAACTGCTGGCGCGGCCAGGTGGTCCACCCCGGCGTCGCGGCCGCGCAGGGCCGCGAATGCGCGGGGAACCCCTGGACGGAGTAGGGCGGGGGGCGAGGGTTCCCGGAGGGCTCAGGCCCGCCTGCACGCCACGGAAGACCCGG
>JAFDDB010000244.1 GCA_019311115.1 Deltaproteobacteria bacterium | reverse complement strand
GGCCGGCGTGGACCGGCACCTGGGAGCCCTCTACGGAGTCAACACCGTCGGTGCCGCCCTGGGGGCGCTGGTCGCGGGCCTGGTGCTGATCGAATCCTTCGGCCTGCGCGGCACCGCCCTCTTCGGGGTCGGGGTGAACGTGGCCATCGGCATCGTGACGTTGCTGTGGCGGCGCAGCACGGTGGCGCACGCCCGCGGCGACGAGCTGTCCACGTCGAGCGAGCCCGCAGTGACGACGGACCTTTCCCCCGCGTTGACGGGCTCGGTCCTCCTGTTCTCGGGCTTCGCGACGCTCGCGTACGAGATCCTGTGGTTCCGCGGCCTCCAGCATCTGTTCGGCAACAGCACGTACGCGCTGACGATCATGTTGGTGATCTTCTTGCTGGGACTCGGCTTCGGCGCCCAGTTGCTCGGCCTCGCCTCGCGGATGCGGCATCCGACGCGAAACCTGGCGCTCTGCCAGCTCGGCATCGGGCTGTTCGCGGTCGTAGCGATCGGGCTCCAGAGCCAGGTCATGAACGACCGGTCGACCGACTCGCTGGGCTACCAGTTGAGCGAGTTCGGCAGCTTCTACTCCGCGCACTGGATGCTGCGGCTCGCGGCGACGGGACTGGCGGCGATGGTGATGATGCTGCCGGCGACACTCCTGATGGGCCTCTCCTTCCCGATGGCGAGCCGCCTGTTCTTGAGCGACGTGCGTCATCTCGGCGAGCGCGTGGGTTGGGCCGTCCTGCTGTCGAACCTGGGGAGCATCCTGGGTTCCGTGCTGGCGGCACTCTGGATCCTGCCCGCGGTGGGCGTCGTGCGCGGCACGCAGGTCGTCGCGTTGGTCAACTTCGGACTGGCTGCGGCGCTGCTCGCCCGCTCGCGGGTGAGCCTGCCGCAGCGGCTCGCGCTCGTCTTCGTTCCCGCCGCGACGGCCGCGGCCCTGGTGGCCGTGTTCCCTTCGCACTCCACCCCTTGGACCATCGGCGGGAAGCGACTGGACGGGATGCGGGTCGTCTTCCTCGAGGAGGGCTCCCTGGCGACGGTGAGCGTTCAGGCGTACGACGGCCAGCCGGACCGGACGAGCATGGCGATCGACGGAGTGCAGATCGGTGTAGCGGCCAACGTAGCTGGACGTTTCGCCGTCTACCAGAAGCAGTTCGAGGTCGCTCACCTGCCCGTGACGCTCGACAGCCGGGCCCGCCATGTCCTGAGCATCGGCCTGGGCTCGGGAGCGACGCACGCCGCGCTGCTCGGCTACCCGCACCTCGAGACGGTGACCTGCGTCGAGATCAACGGTGGCGTCATCCGCGGGTCGCAGCTGTTCGAGTACGCCTCGGCCCAGGACGACCCGCGGTCGCGCGTCGTCCTGGACGACGCGCTGCACTTCCTGCGAACGCACCGGCGCCTCTACGACGTGATCATCTCCGACGGAAAGCAGGCCGACGACTTCTCCGGCAACGCGAAGCTGCTGGCGCTCGAGTTCTACGAGCTGGCGCTGAGCCGCCTCGAGCCCGACGGCATCTTCGTGCAGTGGATTCCCACCTCGCTGGAGTCTGAGGCCTTCCGCTCGGTCATGCGTGCCGCGGTCACCGCCTTCCCCGAGCTCGAGGTGTTCTTCGATCTGCCGGGCGCGGCCTTCATAGTCGGCTCGCGCGAGCCGCTTGCCGGTCGACCCCACATGGTCGACGCGGACATCGCCGGGCTCCCCGCGCGGAGCGAGCTCGAGAACATCTCGATCCCCGATCTCGACGCGCTTTGGGCGCGTTGGCTGGCGAGCAAGGGCCAGCTCCAGGTCGTTCTCGACGACGGCCCCATCAGCACCTGGGACCGCTCGCCGGTCGAGTTCCTGCCCTACAGGCGGCACGGAGGCAAGAGAGCCCAGCGCTCGATGCAAGAGAATCTCGACCTGCTGATGAAGGCGAACAAGCTGGGGGTCTCCGAGTTCGCGCTCGAGCTGGTGCCGCGCGACTCGCCGCGGGTCCGCGTGATGAGCGAACTCCGGGAGTCGATGCTCCTGAGTCTCGACGGGCTGCCCTCGTTCGCGAACCAACGCGCGATACAGCTGCTCGAGGAATACCCGGACGACCCGATGGTGAAGCGCTGGGTCCGGAAGCCCGGCTCCCGCCCCCCTTCCTAGGCTGCCGGCCCCTTCCTCTGGTCCTCGTTCGGGCGGTTGCTCCGCGCGTGGCGGTCCACGGCGGCGATCCGGTCGGCGACTTCGAGGCCGGAGACGACCTGGCCGAAGGCGGTGTACTTGCCGTCGAGGACGTCGGCCCAGCGCGCGCCGCCCGGCCGGGGCTGGCGGTCCGCGACCATGATGAAGAACTGCGACCCGGCGCTGTCCGGGTCCTTGCTGCGGGCCATCGACACCACGCCCCGCACGTGGGTCACGTCGTTGAACTCGGCGGGGACCTGGTAGCCGGGGCCGCCGGTACCGTCGTTGTTCGGGTTGTCGTCCTTGGAGTTGGGGTCGCCGCCCTGGATCATGAAGCCGGGGATGACGCGGTGGAACGTGGTGCCGTCGTAGAAGCCGGACTCCGCCAGTCGCTTGAAGTTCAGCACGTGGCCGGGGGCCTTGTCCGGCAGGAAGCGGAAGCGGATCTCGCCGCCGTCCCGCATGCGGATCACGGCGATCTCTTCGGGCGCGAGGGCCGCGTCCGGTTCGGCCGCACTCCCGAACAGGTCGGGAACGCGGTCGCAGCCGCTTGCCAGGGGAAGCAAGGCCGCGAGCACGAGCCACGCGACGCGCCTCGTCCGTCGCCACTCCAAAGGCCAGCGGGGTTCGTCGAGCATCGCGCGACGTTAGCACGGCCTTCTGATAGGTTCGCGGCATGACATTCCGCCTCGTGTGCTCCCTGACCGCACTGGTCGCGCTGCTGGCTGTCTCGCTGCCGGCCCCGGTCAACGCCGAGAAGGTCTTCAGCCGCAAGGGGATGGTCGCGACCACCGTCGCGCCCGCAGCCCACGCGGGGCGCGAGATCCTGGCGCGCGGCGGGAACGCCATCGACGCCGCGGTGGCGATGGCGTTCGCCGCGGGTGTCGCGCACCAGTTCAGCTCGGGGATCGGCGGCGGTGGCTTCATCCTGATCCACCTGGACGAGACGGGCGAGCAGTTCGCCGTGGACGCGCGCGAGATGGCGCCCCGGGCGGGCAGCGCCACGATGTACCTCGACGCCGAGGGCAACGTGGACAAGCAGGCCAAGCGCCAGGGTGGGCTCTCGGTGGCGGTGCCCGGCCTGGTGCAGGGACTCGAAGAGGTGCACCAGCGCTTCGGGGTGCTGCCGTGGGAGGACGTGGTCGCCCCCGCGATCCGGCTCTGCCGCGACGGCGTTCCGATCGGTCCGCACCACCTGCGGATCCTCGGCATCGTCAAGAAGCGCTTCGGCGACGACTACCCCGAGACGATCCGGACGCAGTTCCTGCCCGGTGGGAAGCTGCCCGAGCTGGGCTCGCGGCTGCGGCAGCCGGACCTCGAGAAGACGCTTCGCGCGATCGCGCGCAAGGGTTCGAAGGCGCTCACGACGGGCCCGATCGCCGACTCGATCGTCGAGGCGGCGCGCGCGCACGGCGGAATCCTGACGCTCGAAGACCTGCAGAAGTACTACACCGAGTGGCGCGAGCCGGTGCGCGGCACGTACCGCGGCCACGACATCGTCTCCATGCCGCCGCCCAGCTCGGGAGGCGTGCACCTGATCCAGATGCTGAACGCGCTGGAGTCGTACGACCTGAAGGCGCTGGGCCACAACTCGAGCGAGTACATCCACCAGGTGTCCGAGGTGATGAAGGTCGCGTTCGCCGACCGCGCCGCACACCTGGGCGACCCGGACTTCTACCCGGTGCCGACGGAGTGGCTCGTGTCCAAGGCCTATGGCCTCGAGATCGCCGAACGCGTGCGGCCTCGAGCGTGGTACGCCAAGCCGCCCTGGCGCTGGGGCAAGCCCGTGCTCGCGAACGTGAAGGGACCCGGGGCGCCGCCGCCGAACGACGCCGGTACGACCCACATCTCGGTGCTCGACGTGGACGGCAACGCGGTCTCGCTGACGCAGACGGTCAATACGCTGTTCGGCTCGCGCATCACCGTCCCCGGTACGGGAATCGTGTTGAACAACGAGATGGACGACTTCTCGGCCTCTCCCGAAGCCGTCAACCTGTGGGGCGTGCAGGGCAACGCCGCCAACTCGATCGCCCCGCGCAAGCGGCCGCTGTCGAGCATGACGCCGACGATCGTGCTCAAGGACGGAGAGCCCTGGCTGATTTCCGGCAGCCCGATGGGGCCGCTGATCATCACGACCGTGCTCCAGACCGTCGTCAACACGATCGACTTCGGCATGGACGTGCAGAGTGCCGTGGCCTCGCCGCGCTTCCACCACCAGTGGCGGCCGGACCGCATCGCCGTCGAGCGCGCGCACCCGCGCGACGTGATCGAGCGGCTCGAGGCGATCGGCCACCAGGTGTACGTGTCGCCCTACGGATTCGGCGCGTCGGCGACCATCCAGCGCGATCCGCTCACCGGGATCATGTGGGGATCGGTCGATCCGCGCCGTGACACCGCCGCCGGCGGGCCCTGACTACTCGACGACGGCCACCACGGGTGCGTCGAGCCGGATCAGGCGCCGCGCCACGCGCTCCACGTCCTCGAGCGTCACGGCTGCGATGCGCTCGGCGTAGTCCAGGTAGTGCGTCGCCTCGAGCCCGTAGAGCTCGTCGAGAGAGAGCAGGCTCGCCTGCGTGGCATAGCGCTGAAGGCCGACGGCGTTCGACCCCATCAGGTAGTTCCGCGCGCGGTCGAGCTCGTACTCCGCGATCGGGCCGTCGAGTACGCGCTGTAGCTCGCGCGTCAGTCCGTCTCGCGCCTCGTCCAGCTTGTCGGGCGCCGACGCGATGTACACGCCGAAGCTTCCCGGGTCGAGTCCCTCGATCGAGAAGGCCGTCACCGAGTAGGCCAGGCTGCGCTTGTCGCGAAGCTCGAGGAAGAGCCGGCCCCCCTGGCCCGACAGCATCTGCGTCAGCACGTCGAGCGCGGGC
>JAFDDB010000041.1 GCA_019311115.1 Deltaproteobacteria bacterium | reverse complement strand
TCGCGGCGGACTGGCGGAGGGCGAATACCGTGGGCAGGCCCCCTTCCTTGCCCTGGAGCTTCGCGGAGTCGGCGATCTGCACCGTCGCGTCGGCATCGCGGGCACCGGCGTTCAGGCCGATCGTGTCCGCGGCCAGGGTGACGATCGAGGACGTCTCGTCCCCGTCGGAGTCCAGGCCGACGCGTACGTCGGAGCCCGCCACCGCCTCGATCTCCAGGGAAGCGACGCTCTGCAGGATCTCGACGTCGCCCTTCACCGACTCCACGTGCAGGCGGATCCGGTCACCCTCGACCCGCTCGGGCGCGACGCCGCCCAGCCGTGCTCCCCCGGCCGTCTCGGCCGTGCCGAGCCGCGCGTTCCCGTTCCGCGACACCAGGCTGTAGTCCATACCGCCCGTACCGCCCGCGCCCACCGCGCCCACCTGGCCGAAGTCCGCCAGGTCCGGCAGCTCGGTGCTGTCGTCGATCGCCGCGTCCTGCATCAGGGTGAACCGGTCGGGAGCCTGGGCGTCCTCGTCGGAGTCATCGGTCCGGTGCAGCGTGACGTCGTCACGGGCGAAGATGATCCTGGACTGGCTCACGGAGTCGCCCGCGACGAGCTCGATCTCGTCCGCGCGGAGCGTGATCGCCTTGCCCGCTTCGCCGGCGTCACCGATCGTCAGATCTCGAGTCGTGCTGACGTCCTCGCCGGACGCGAGCCGCAGCTCGTGCGCGAGCAGGTCCGACTGCACGTTCAGCTCGTCGCGGGCGACCAGTGCGAGGTCGAGCTTGGCCTGGGCCGCCTCGTCGCTGCCCAGCATCTCGCTCACGAGAGCCTCCGTCAGCGTGAGCGCCGACTTCGCCGCCTCGATCTGGTAGATCATCGTGCCGCGCTCGCCCCCGCCCGGAAGCGTGTCCAGTCCGAACTGCGACAGCGATGGCAGCGAGCCGTACGACTCGGGCTCGATCGGATTGCCATCGGCGTCCCTGGGGGCGTCCGCGACGCTGAAGGCGACGCCCTGCTGGATGAGGACGCGCTCCGGAGCGCGCTCCGGAGCCAGCAGCCCGCCGGCGTCCCGGAACTCGACGGTCGGGGCGACCTCGACCACGGTGGTCCGCCCGGCGGAGAGCTCGATCACGTCGGCGTGGAGCGTCGCGTGGCGCCCGGTCACGACTTCGGGGTCTTCCGGGAGTCCGACCTCGAGGCCCCCTTCTCCGGACCGTCCCGCGCTCAGCCGGATCGAGTCGGCGGTGAGCTCGGCCGTGTCGTAGAGCTCCAGGCTCCCGCCCGAAGCGAGCGACAAGATTCGCTCGATGCCGTCGTCGTCTTCGGTCGAGGTCGGCGGCGCGAGCTTCACCGTGCCGCCGAGAGTCAGCTTCGAGGTCGGGTCGACGTCGAGGATGACCACGCGGCTCGCGATGATCGCGAGCGAGCCGTCGGTCTTCTCGATGCTCGCTCCCGACTCGATGTGGATCTCGCGCGCCAAGAACTGGTCCGCACCCTCGCTGAGCACGGATCGGAACTCCCGGTCCGGGTCGGCGGAGCCGCGGATGGTCAGGATGCCGTGGTCGTCCCGGTCGGAGTCGTCCGGCGCGACCGTCCCCCCGACCGCGAAGTTGCCACCCCGCGACGAGAAGCCGTTCTGGATGTCGAGGTTCCCGTCCTGGACGATGATGTCCGCCTCGATCTGGATCGCAGGGTTCTCGCCTTCGGGAACGTCCCTCGGGGCGGACAACGTGAGCGTGCCGCCGGTGACCTTGCCGATCAGCCCGCCTATGGTCAGGTTGCCCGCGTCGGACGCGAAGAACTGGTCCACGATGATCTCGGCCTGGCCCGACGGATCGGGGTTGACCAGGGCGTCCTCCGTCCCCAGGACGGTGTCACCGGTGATGCTCAGGTCGCCGCCGGTCGCGCGCAGGTCACCCGTCACCAGGTTCACGGATTGCTCGCGGCCGCCGCCCCGAAGCTTGAGCGCGCGCGCCTCGAGGTTCCGCTTGATCTCGACTCCGAGCTCACTGTCGAGGTTCAGCTCCAGGTCCGGGTCGGCGAAGTCGAGGGGGCGGTCGGGGTCGTCGGCGGCGCCGAAGATCCTCTCGGCGGCCTCTTCGTCCACGCTGACGATCCCACCCGTCGACGTGTAGGAGCGCGCGTAGTCCGTTCCGGCGTCGTCGCCGTCCTCGCCGAGCTGCTCGCGGGTCGGGATCCTGTCGCCGAAGATCGCAGCCTCCTGCGTCAGCGAGAACTCCCCCACGCGCCCGGAGTCGGACCGGATCGTGGCGTTGTCGTGCACGACGACGCGTGACTGCAGGCCGGGATCCAAGGGGACCTGGCTGTTGTTGAGCAGGGTCGCGCTGAGCGTCACCTTGTCGGCCCGGATCGTGACCGGGTCGGGCGGCTCCGGCTCCGCCTCCGGATCTTCCGGGACGGGCGTCGGCGCGCCGATCGTGAGATCACCGCCGAGTAGCCCTAGACCCGCGCGCAGCTCGATCTCGTCCGCGGCGAGCTCCGAAGCGGTGACGTCCAGCGCCTGCAACGAGCTCAGCTTGAGCGAGCGGTCGCCCGAGACCCGGTCCGCGTAGGCGTCGTCGATCAACAGATCGTCCGCCTGCGTGATCTCGAGGTCCCCCGTCTCGAAGGTCGTGGTCTCGTTCGCGACGCCTTCCACGACTTCGCCCTCGAGCACGACGGTCTCGGCCGTGAACGTCGTGTCGGGCTCGATCGAGACGTTCCCTCTCACCCGCGGCAGCCCGGTGACGTCGCCTACCTTCGCGCTACCGGTGAAGTTCCGTGCCTCGATGTGGCCACCCAGCGTCAGGCGCTCCTGCGCCAGGATCTCCAGATCGAGGCGCTCGCGCTCCGCGGCGATCTGGAGTGGGCTCCCGTCCGCGTCGACGAACTCGAACGCGGCGTCGGAGGCGAGCGAGAGTTCCGCGGCCTCGTCCGGATCCTCAGGCGCGACCAGGGTCAGCTTCGCGGCGACCGGCGCGCGGATCGCGTCGAGCGCGTCCGGGTCCACCGGATCGGCTTCCCGGCAGATCTCACCCGCGCAGAGCGTCATCTGCGTGGCCTCGAGCTCGGCGGCGGCCGTCGTCGCGGGGTCTCCGGTCTCGGCCCCGAGCACCAGGTCCGCGCCGCGGGCCTCGGCTTCGAGAACCGCGGCCTTCGTGTAGCTGCCGGCGCCGAAGCGGATGGCCGTACCGAACAGGTCGCCCGCGCCCGTCTCCACGCGCGCGCCGACCGTGACGCCGCCGTCGGCCGCGTTGATCACCGACGTGCTCGCCAGCTCGATCCCGAACTGCTCGGTCGCGCCGAGCGCGTCGAGCACCTCCTGCGCGGCCCCCGGGATGGTCAGGCTGATGCTGGTCCGGCCCGTCGTCTCGTTCGTGCTGCGGACGACGATCACGTCCTCGCCCGCGGCCAGCACGAAGTAGCCGTTCAGGGGATCGCTCGGATCGCTCGGATCACTCGCCGGCGCGTTGTAGATCGCGCCCGAGTTCTCGACGTAGCGACCGATCAGGTCGACGACCTCGGCGTTGATCTCGCCCTTGTTCACGACCTCGCCCGTCAGGTTGATGAACCTGTCGCGCGAGTCGATGCGCTCGGTGCGCGCACCGAAGGAGCCGGGACCCGGGTCCAGCTTCATGTCGCCGGCCGCGGCGTGGAAGCCGGGCATGTCGCCGACCTTGCCCGTCGGGCCGATGGTGATCCCCGCCGGGTTCACCAGGTAGACGTGGCCGTTCGACGTGAGCGTTCCGTGGATCTGCGTCTCGAAGCCGTTCACGACGCGCGCCAGGTGGTTGCCCGGGATCTCGGCCCCTTCGACGAACTGGACCCTGAACGAGTCGCCGTGCGAGATGTCGAACTGCGTGTAGTTGGCGATGCTGCCGTTCGTCACGTCGACCTGGTTGCCGCCCGGCTGCATGTCGACCTGTCCGGACACGACCTCCTGGATCTCGGGGTTCGCGCGAGCCGCGCCCGGGCCGAGCGCCAGGAAGCCCGCCAGCAGCAGGACCAGTCCCGATCTCGCTTCGCGCCCGATCCGCCGAAGGCGTGGCTGCACGGTCATGGCCTCAGTACCTCACCGTCGCGGTGAAGTGAGCCTCGGTGTCGCCCTTCTCCACTTCGCGCACGTCGCGGAGCGCCCAGCCGAAGTCCCAGCGCACCTGCAGATTGCGAAGCACCAGCAACTCGATGCCGAAGCCCAGCGACGCCAGCGTCTCGCTCTCTTCGCCGGGCTGCGAGTCGCTGTACCAGACGCGCGCCGAGTCGAAGAACGCGCGCAGCACCAGGTCCCAGTCCGGGCGCCCGTAGACGCGCTGCGGAGCGACGCGGAAGTCGCCGACCACCGCCAGCCTGCGGGGGGCCGGCTCGATCGGGAAGGTGCGCGGCCAGTGGTAGCGGTACTCGAGCGTGGCCTGCGCCACGTTGTCGCCCGGGATGACGGCCTGCTCGTAGCCGCGCACCGAGTAGAGGCCGCCGACCGCCTGCTCGATCTGCGGAATGACCCGCGTGCCGAAGGCGTATTGGCCGTTGGACGTGAACGCGATCTCGTGGGCCAGCGTCGAGCTCGAGGGCGAGCGCGGGTTGGCCCATGCGCGGGGACGAAGCCAGGGCTCCAGGTAGAAGCTAAAGCCGCCACTCCACTTCATGAGCGTGAAGTCCTCGTCGATCTCGCTGCGCCCGAGCAGGAACAGGTCGTCCTCGTCGTCCGAGGTGCCGGCCAGCGAGCTCAGGTTGTGCTCGACCTTGGCGTATCCCCAGAGCATCGACGTATTGCGCAGGCGGTCGAAGCGGAAGCCGACCCCGGGCAGCAGGAAGTTCTCGTCTCCCGAGAAGTCGCTCAGCTGCTCGGACTCCACCCAGAGCCAGCGGGCGCCCACGATCAGGTCGAGGAAGAAGTCGCGCTCCTGGTAGACGTTGGTGATCAGCTCCCCGCCCGCGTCCCAGGTCCGGCCCTCGAAGTCGTCGTCACTGCCGAAGGTCGAGGCGTGGTACTCGCTCCAGGATCCGGAGAAGCGCATGCGGCTGCGCTCGGAGACCCCGGCGACGGGAAGCTCGTAGCTGCCGAAGCCCGCGTTCACGTCGTCGAAGTTTCCGGTCACGTAGTCGAGCCGCAGGATGTCGTCGTTGCCCGTGAGCTGGTTGTGGAGGAAGCCGAAGCGCTGACGCCAGTCGGTCGTGGCGTCGGTGCCCGTGTCGGAGATCTGGGCGTAGGCCGACCAGGGCCTCTCCTCCGCGACCAGGTAGTCCAGGTACACGCCGCCCGGCGCGCGGCTCGGCGTCAGGTTCAGGTCGACGCGGCGGCCGGGGTGACGGTTCAGGTAGGTGACGTAGTCGTCGATCTCGTCGCGGAGCAGCAGGTCGCCCTCCGCCCGGCCGTCGACTCCCGCGGGCTGGACGGGCGACTGCTCGCGGATCGGGTCGTGCCGCGCGTCGTCGAGCCGTTCGTCGAGCGACAGGCGGTAGCCGCTGCCAAAGGTGCGCAGGCCCTCGACGCGGCCGGCGTACACCACGAGCCGGAGGCTCGTGTAGCCGGGCTCGCGCAGGTCGTGCCCGCTCTCGCTGTCGATGTCGTCCTCGTGCGGCGCCACGTACACGCCGATCAGCCCGCGCAGGTTCAGCTGGCGGACGATCTGCTGGTTGAGTTCGCGCAGCCCGGACGCGTAGACCCGGGCCGGGGCGTCGCGCCCTAGCTCGTGGAGCGTGAACCACTCGTTCTGCGCGCCGCGGCGGGGACCGACGTAGCCGTCGTAGGCCAGGCCGAGGGCGTAGTCCGCTGCGCGCACGTCGTCGAGCGAAGGCTGCAGGGCGTGCTCGCTGGCGTACTCCAGGCTCAGGCGGCCCACCAGGTAGACGGGGCCCTGCTGCTCCGAGAAGCGGCCGAGGGTCTCTCCGCCCGCGGCCGCACCGGCCACGCCCGGCAACACGGGCAATGCGGGCAACGCGAGCAGCAGGGTCAGCACCCACGCCCCGGGGATCTTCATGCGGGCTCCTCTCGGCCGAGCCGCTCCCGCAGGGAGGGCTCCCGACCCGTGCACGATGCAGGGTCCGTGCCTCGCGCGGTTCCGCTGGAACCCGCCGGGCGACGCTGTGAGGAGGGGGGGGTCAGAGGGCCCCTTCTAGCTGCTGAGGAGTCGAAAAGTCAAGTGAAATCAATAGGATGCGGGAATCCACCAACGCTCTAGAGGGCGCGTTGCCGGTTCCGGGGCCGGCCGCCCTGACTGCACGTATTCCAGCTGGCGTGAAGCTGGGGGCCGGGTGGAAGAGAACTACCCATCTCTCCCCAGGGGCCTCTCCTGGTTGCCGGTCGCCCCCGGGCGCCTCGCCGGTCCCTCGCAGGTCGGCGCGGAAGGCGGCGGTCCGGCTCAGCCGGCCTCGACCAGCTCGACGAGGTGCTCCAGGGCGCGGTCGATCCCGTCGGGGCGGCTGCCGCCGGCTTGCGCGAAGTCGGGCCGGCCGCCGCCCGAGCCGCCGACGTCGCCGGCCACCTGCTTCACCAGGTCGCCCGCCTTGAAGCGCACGGTCAGATCGGCGGTGACGCCCATGGCCAGCGCGGCCTTGTCCCCCTGGCTCGCGGCCAGCATGACCACGCCGGAGCCGAGGCGCTGCTTCAGCTCGTCCACCATGGCGCGCAGCTCCTTGGGGTTCGCATCCTCGACCCGGGCCGCGATCACCTTCACGCCCGCGACCTCGCGCGCCTGCTGCAGCGGGTCCGCGCTGCCGCCGCGGCGCATCTCGGCGCGCGTCTTCTCCAGCTCGCGCTCCAGCTCCTTCTGCCGTTCGAGGAGCTTGCGCACGCGGTCCGGCAGTTCCGCCGGGGCCGAGCGCAGGATGTCGGCGGTCTCGCGCAGGGTCTCGTGGTCGCGGCGCGCGCTCTCGATCACGCCGAAGCCGGTCTGCGCCTCGACGCGGCGCACGCCCGCGCCGATCGCCGACTGCGACAGGATCCGGAAGCAGCCGATCTCGCCCGTCGACCGCGCGTGCGTACCTCCGCACAGCTCGGTCGACGGACCGAAGTTGACCACGCGCACGCGGTCACCGTACTTCTCCTCGAAGATCGCCACCGCGCCGCTGGCGATGGCCTCGTCGTACGACTTCTCCTGCACGTCCGCGGGCACGTCGCTGAAGATCAGCGCGTTCACGCGATCCTCGATGGTGCGGACCTCGTCGGACGTGAGGGGCAGGTCGTGCGTAAAGTCGAAGCGCAGCCGGTCCGGACCCACCAACGAGCCGGCCTGCGCGACCTGGGGACCCAGCACCTGCCGCAGCGCCCAGTGGAACAGGTGCGTGCCGGAGTGGTTGCGAACCGTGGCCGCGCGCTGGTCGGCGTCCACGCACGCGCGCACGGTGTCGCCAACGGCGATGCGTCCCAGGCTGACCTGGCCCCGATGCACCCAGAGCCCGTCGACGGGGCGCAGCGTGTCCTCGACGCGGACCGAGCCGCCGGGCCCCTCGATCGAACCGGTGTCTCCGACCTGGCCGCCGCTCTCGCCGTAGAAGGGCGTCCTCTCGACGACGACCTCGACGGCCTCGCCCTCCGAGGCCGAGTCGACCTCTTCGCCGCCGCGCAGCAGCGCGACTACGCGTGTCTCCTGCTCGAGGCCGTCGTAGCCGGTGAACTCCGAGCGCCCACGCGCGACCACGGCGCTGTAGACCTCGTCTGGGGCGGTCTGTCCCGAGCCCTTCCAGGCCGCGCGCGCGCGGTCGGCCTGCTCCTGCATGCAGGCGTCGAACGCGTCGCGGTCGTAGTCCAGGTCGCGCCCGCGCAGGATGTCCTCGGTCAGGTCGGTCGGGAATCCGTACGTGTCGTAGAGCTTGAAGACCACGTCACCGGCGAGACGGCTGCGCCCGGCCTGCCTGGCCTCGCGCACCTCGGCCTCGAGCAGATCGAGGCCGCGGCTCAAGGTGCGAAGGAAGCGTTCTTCCTCGCGCCGGATCGTCTCGACGATGAAGGCCCGCCGCTCGCGCAGGGTCGGGAACGCGTCGCCCATGGTGTCGACCACCGTCCCGGCCACGCGGTGCAGGAAGGGCTCCTCGATGCCGAGCAGCACGCCGTGCCGCGCGGCGCGGCGCAGCACCCGGCGCAGCACGTAGCCACGGCCCTCGTTCGACGGAAGCACGCCGTCACCGATCAAGAACGAGCACGACCGCGAGTGATCCGCCACCACCCGGAGCGAGACGTTCTGCTCCTCGCTCGTCCCGTAGCGGACTCCCGAGATCTCCTGGATCTCGGCCATCATCGGGCCGAGCAGGTCGATCTCGTAGGCCCACTCGACGCCCGCCATGCACATGGCGACCCGCTCGAGCCCCATTCCCGTGTCTACGCTGGGCTTCGGCAGCGGCGTGCGCGATCCGTCTTCGTGCTGGTCGTACTGCATGAAGACCAGGTTCCAGATCTCGTGGAACCCGTCCTGCGACGGGTCGGCGCCGGCCTCGAAGGCGTCACGGTCGGTGATGTAGTGGATCTCGGAGCACGGACCGCAAGGGCCCGTGTCGCCCATCTGCCAGAAGTTCTCCTTCTCGCCCAGGCGGAAGATGCGGTTCTCGGCCAGCCCGATCTCGTCGTGCCACAGGGAGTAGGCCTCGTCGTCGTCGTGGAGCACCGAGACGACCAGGTCGTCGGGGTCCATGCCCAGGACGTTGACCAGGAAGTCCCAGGCGTACTCGATGGCCTCCTTCTTGAAGTAGTCGCCGAACGAGAAGTTCCCCAGCATCTCGAAGAACGTCAGGTGGCGCTTCGAGCGGCCGACCTCCTCGAGGTCGTTGTGTTTCCCGGACACGCGCATGCACTTCTGCGAGGTGGTCGCCGTCGAGTAGTCCCGGGTCTCCTCACCCAGGAAGACCCGCTTGAACGGGACCATTCCCGCGTTCGGGAACATCAGGGTGGGATCGCCTTCGAGCACGAGCGACGAGGACGCCACGCGGCGGTGGCCACGCTCCTCAAAGTACTTCAGGAACCTCTCGCGGATCTCTGCGCCGGTCATGGGCGGGACAGGATACCGGGGGCGCCGTGGCGGGCCAAGGGTGGCTCGGGGCGAGGGCGGCGCGAGGCGTCCGATGCGGGCAGTCCCCGCGAGAGCCTCAGAAGCGCTCGATCTTCAGATCGTCGTCGTCGTCGAGCGAGATGTCGAGATCGTCCGGCGCCTCTTCCTTCTCGAAGTCGTCCCAGGTGCCGTCCGACGTCGAGGCGATGCCCTTGTAGCGGAGCGCAAAGTCGTCCGGATTCGCCACGTGCGTGAGCGCCTCGTCGTAGGTGACGATGCCCTTCTTCACGTGCGACATCAGCGACTGGTCGAAGGTCTGCATGCCGTAGGTCGTGAACCCCTTCGCGATCGCGTCCGTCAGTTCCTTGCTGCGGTCCTTGTCCGCGATGCACTCGCGGACGCGAGCGGTCGAGACCATGACCTCGACGGCGGGCACGCGGCCGCGGCCGTCGGCCCGCGGAACCAGCCGCTGGCTGATGACGCCCTTGAGAATGCTGGCCAGCTGGAGCCGTACCTGCGCCTGCTGGTGCGGAGGAAAGACGGACACGATGCGCGTGATGGTCTCGGCCGCGTCGATCGTGTGCAGCGTCGACATGACCATGTGGCCGGTCTCGGCGGCCGTCAGCGCGGTCTCGATGGTCTCGAAGTCCCGCATCTCGCCCACCAGAATGACGTCGGGGTCCTGGCGGAGCGAGGATCGGAGCGCACTCGCGAAGGTCAAGGTGTCGACGCCGATCTCGCGCTGGTTCACGACCGAGCGCTTGTCGCGGATCAGGAACTCGATCGGGTCTTCGATCGTGATGATGTGGCAGGTCCGGTTCGTGTTGATGTGGTCGATCATCGCGGCGAGCGACGTGGACTTTCCGCTACCGGTCGTCCCCGTCACCAGGATCAGGCCGCGCGACTCCATCGCCAGCCGCTCGATCACCTTGGGCAGCACGAGCTGCTCGATCGTCTTGACGCCGAACGGGATCACCCGGAAGACGACGCCGATCGTGCCGCGCTGGACGAAGACGTTGACGCGAAAGCGGCCGAGCCCCGCGATCGAGTACGCCAGGTCGACCTCGTGGTGCTTCTCGAAGTGGGCCGCCTGGCCGGGCGTCATGAAGTCCTGGACGATGCGGTTGAGCTCTTCTGGCTGCAGCCGCTCCCCGTTCTTCAACGGAACGAGTGCGCCATCGACGCGGAAGAGCGGAGGGAGCCCCGCCTTCAGGTGGATGTCCGAGGCGTTTCCCTTGACCGCGACCCTGAGGATGTCGTTGAGTTCCATTCCCGCCAGCTTCCGGTCGCCGCGCCTTCGGGCGCAGCGCGTGGTAACAAGCGGGAAATCGACCTGTTGGCGCAGGTACTTGAGTCAGGGGCTCCGGGCTCAGGCCTCCGCCTGGGGCGTCGCCTCGGCCCCGGGCGCCACGTCCGCCTTCGACGCCGCGTCCGCCGCAAGCTCGACCGGCACCTTCCGCTTGATCCCCGCGTGGGCGTAGACGAGTTCGGTGACGCGGTCGAGGATCTCGGGGTTCTCGCGCAGGAAGCGCTTGGCGTTCTCTCGCCCCTGACCGACGCGCGTTCCCTCGAAGCTGAACCAGGTGCCGCTCTTCTCGATGATCCCGGCCTCGGACGCCCTGTCCAGGATGTCGCCCTCGAGCGAGATGCCCTGGTTGAACATCAGGTCGAACTCGGCCTGGCGGAAGGGCGGAGCGCACTTGTTCTTGACGACCTTGACGCGCACGCGGTTGCCGATCGATTCGTTTCCGTCCTTGATCTGGCCGATGCGCCGCACGTCGAGGCGCACCGACGCGTAGAACTTGAGCGCGTTGCCACCCGAGGTGGTCTCGGGGTTGCCGAACATGACCCCGATCTTCATGCGGATCTGGTTGATGAAGATCATGGACGTGCTCGAGCGCGCGAGGTTCCCCGTCAGCTTGCGCAGCGCCTGGCTCATGAGCCGAGCCTGCAGGCCGACGTGCGTGTCGCCCATCTCGCCCTCGATCTCGGCGCGGGGCACCAGGGCCGCGACCGAGTCGATGACGATCACGTCGACCGCACCCGAACGCACCAACATGTCGGCGATCTCGAGTGCCTGCTCACCCGTGTCGGGCTGCGAGACCAGCAACTCCTCGGCGTTGACGCCGAGACGCGCGGCATACGTGACGTCGAGCGCGTGCTCGGCATCGATGAACGCCGCCACCCCGCCCTGCTTCTGGCACTCGGCCACGACGTGGAGCGCCAGCGTCGTCTTGCCCGACGACTCCGGCCCGTAGATCTCGGCAACCCGCCCCTTGGGGATTCCGCCGACGCCGAGCGCGATGTCGAGTGACGGCGAGCCCGTCGGAATGGACGGAATCTCCTGGCCGATCGCGCCGTTGCCCAGCACCATGATGGCGCCCTTGCCGAACTGCTTCTCGATCGACGCGACGGCCAGGTCGACGGCCTGCTTCTTCGGGTCCTTCGAGGTCGGCTGTGGATCGTTCTTGGCTCGTGCCATTCGCTTGCTCTCCTAAGGCTCTGGGGCGAACTCGATTGACGAATCCTCGGACGCCCCCAGGGGCAGCCGAGTCAGGGGGACGTGCGTTGCTCCGGTGGAGGAGAGCCGGCTCTCGTAGAGTACGACCTCTTCGACCTCGAAGGCGAGGGAATCCGGCGCGGGCAGCCCCTCGAGGGGAACGGGCGCGGGGTCGCGCAGCCGCGCCACGGTCAGGTGCGCCCGGAAGGGTTGCCGGTCGCGCTCCGCACCCTGGCGGCCCGCGCTGGCGTCGAGCTTTCGCGCCAGCCGAGCCAGCGTCGAGCGGCCCTCGCCGATGCCGATCCACAACACGCGCGCCGCGCGGTGGTTCGGGAACGCGCCGCTGCCGGCGAGCTCGACGCGGAAGGGCCCGACCCGCGCGAGCTTGCCGGCCGCACTCGCGATCAGCTTCGGCAGGCGGTCGGCGTCGAGCTCCGCGATGAACTTGAGCGTGACGTGGAGGTTCTCGACGGGCGTCCAGCGGGCCGGCACGGTCACGGTCTGCCGCATCTGCTCGGCCACCCGGGCCGCCTCGTCGCGGACCGGACCGGGAAGCTCGACGGCGAAGAAGAGGCGCGACATCAGGCCCCGGTGCCTCGTCGAGTGCCCCGGGGGGTTCCCCGAAGACGCGGAAACGTCTCGTCGGGAAGCTCGAGGCCCTGCACCTGCCGGCGCAGCCAGTCGAGCGCGATCTGCGCGGTGAGACGCTTGTTGCGGCTGCGGTCCGTGAACAGCTGGTAGCGCCGCGCCGAGACCGAGTCGCTCGTCGCCAGCGCGACCCAGACCGTGCCGACGGGCTTCTCGTCGGTCCCGCCGCCGGGGCCTGCGATGCCGGTCGTGGCGAGCGCGAGCTCGGCTCCCGACCGCTCACGCACTCCCCTGGCCATCTGCTCGGCCACCGGCTGCGACACGGCGCCGTGCGCCTCGAGGTCCGCCGCGGAGACTCCCAGGTCGCGGACCTTGGCCTCGTTCGAGTAGGCCACCACGCCTTCGAGCAGGTAGCCGGAGCTGCCGGGCACGTCCGTGAGCAGGCTCGCGATCAGCCCGCCGGTGCACGACTCGGCCAGCGCGACCGTGTGCTTCCCCTCGATCAGCAGCTCTCCCACGATGGCCTCGAGTGGGCGGTCTCCCGCGCCGACGACGATGTCGCCGAGCCGGCGCTCGACCTCGGCCACCGCGGCCTCGAGCCGGGCCTCCGCGGTCGCGGCGTCGGCGCCGCGCGCCACCACGCGCACCAGGTTGTCGGGGAACTGCGTGCGGAACCCCAGCACGACGCCGGACGCCTCGTCGGACAGGTCGCTCAGCTCCTGGTCGAGCGTGGACTCTCCTAGCCCGAACGTGCGCAGCAGCCGCGCCCGCACCACGCCGCGGGGCGTCGAGACCTGCGGGTCGGCCCGGAGCCGTGGGACGACCTCGTCGTCGACCATGCGGTAGAGCTCGCGCGGGACGCCCGGCATGCAGAAGACGAGCGACCCCTCGACCGCGAGCATGAAGCCGGGCGCGGTGCCGAGCGGGTTCGACAGGACCTCGGCCCCTTCGGGAAAGTCCGCCTGCTTGGCGTTGTTCTCGGCCATCTCGCGCCCGATCGACTCGAAGAAGGCGCGGATCCGGTCTACCTCTTCGGGCCGGCGCACCAGTGGACGGTCGAAGGTGCTCGCGACCACCGCGGTCGTAATGTCGTCGCGCGTCGGGCCGAGCCCTCCCGAGACCAGCACCACGCGCGCGGACGCGACCGCCGCGCGAAGCTGTGCCGCGATCTCATCGGCGTCGTCGGCCACGGTGACGTGGCGCGTGGTCTCGATCTCGATGCCGAGCAGCCGCTCGGAGAGAAAGGACTTGTTCGAGTCGACGATCTCGCCGCGCAGCAGCTCGTCGCCGATCGTCAGGACCCAGGCCGTGGTGCGCCGCGGCTCGCTCACGAGCCCGTCCGGTCCCGGGGCGCGATCACGGCCACAGCACGCGCCACAGCAGCTGGCCGCACAGGTTCGCGTACAGGCCCGCCATCAGGTCGTCGGCCACCACGCCGAGCCCCCCCGGCAGGCGCTCGAAGCGGCGCGCCGGCGGCGGCTTCCAGATGTCGAAGAGCCGGAACAGCAGGAAGCCCGCGCCGGCGACCCAGAGCGCGCGACCCGGAGCGACCGGCAGGCAGGCGAGAGCCACGAACTGGCCGGCCACCTCGTCGATGGTGATGCGGCCGTCGTCGTGCTTTCCGAGCAGCTTCTCGGCCCGCCCCGCCGACCAGATCCCGACCGCCGTGACCCCCAGCGTGCCCACCAGGAACACCGGCCAAGAGATCTCTCCCATGACCACGGCCAGCCACCAGAGCCCGACACCGAGGGCCGAGCCGAAGGTACCCGGGGCGACCGGCGCGTAGCCCGTGCCGGCTCCCGTCGCGACGAAGAGAACGAGATTTCTCATTCAGATTCAATGACTTAGCACATCAACCGCCGGGATGTGAGGCGAGCGTAGGCCCCCCGGAGGGGCGCGTCAAGAAGAGCGAAGGTATAGCGAAACTCCGTCGGGAGGCCAAGCCGCGGACGCGTCTCAAGCGCGTTCGGAGTGGCGCCGAAGGGCGTGATGAAGCGCATGCGTGCCAGCGGAATCCGCGGGCACGTCGTTGGGGGGAGCGGGCATGGGCGAGTGGCGGCCGTCGGAGCAGGAGGTCGGCCCGCTGTTGCTCGAGCTGGCCCGCGCCGCCCGCGCCCGCCGCTTCTATCCCGCCGCCCACCCGACCGTACAGGGCGCGGTCAAGCGCACCTCGGTGGCCTGGCGCGACACCCTCGAACGCCGCGGATCCTTCGAAGTCCGGGTTCGGCCCGACGGGTTCGGACTGCCGGACGGCACGCGGATCGAGACACTCGGCTGCCAGGAGCTCGCCGGAATGCTGCGCGGCTGGGGTGTCTCCAGCCTCTACGCCGAGTCCGGACTCGACCTGCGCCAGGTCGCGGCGATCGTGGACCTGTTGAACGGCAACGGCGGGCTGCCGCTGCCGGACCTGCTCCAGGCGCACGACGTGCGGCACCTGCGGGTCACCTGCAACGGAGCGGCACCGGAGCCCGAGAGCGCCCACGTGCCGACCGCCGAGCCCGTCGAACCCGACCCGACCCCCGCGGCCACGCCCACCACGGCGACCGCGGCAGACAGCCGGGCTCCGATCCGCGACGGCACCCTCGAGCTGCTGCGCCTGATCGCCGAGCTGGAGCGCTGCGACGAGGCCGGCTCGTACCGCATGGTGTCGCGGCGGATGCGCGGCGTCGTGGATCGGCTGTTCGAGAACAAGGACTACGTCGACGCCTACCGCGCCGCGCTCGTCTACTGCCGCCACGCCTCGGAGGGACCGGGACTTCCGCTGGAGATCCGCCAGGAAGCGCGCAGCGCCCTCCGCGAGCTGGGCTCGAACGACGGCATGCTGCGCTTCATCGTCGACAAGGCATGCGCGTCGTCCGCGCTGACGAGCGTGCAGGCCGTGCAGGTGCTGCGCTGCATGGGATCCGCAGTGGTAGCGATGCTGCTCGAAGAGATCGGGCGCAGCCGCGCGAGCGAACGGTCCAAGGTCGTGGGCATCCTGATCGCGATGGGCGAAGAGGCTTTCCCCGTGCTGGTGGACGAGCTTCAGTCCGGCGACCCGTCTCGCGTGCGCCGCGCCGCCATGCTGGTCGGCGACATGCAGAACCCGCGCGGCGTCGAGTGCCTGTCCGGGCTCATCCACGACGCGAACACCCAGGTCAGCCGCGAGGCGGCCCGGTCGCTGCTGCGCATCGGTACGGATCGGGCGGTTCTCGTGCTGGTCAGCGCGCTCTCCGCCAGCGAGCAGACCGCGCTGGTCGCGGCCAGCTGCCTGGGGGCAAGCCGCAGCCGGACGGCGCTGCGCGCGCTGATCAGCGTGGCGTCCGAGCCCGACGGCCACACCGAGGCGATACGGCTCGAGGCGATCCGCGGGCTGGGGCGCATCGGACGCAGCGCAGCGGTCGAGCCCCTGGCGAAGCTGCTCGACCCGGGCCGGCGGTTCCGCCAGAAGACCCCACGCGCCATCCGCCTCGCCTCCGCGCACGCGCTGGGCCGGATCGGCGGAGCGGATGCATGCCAGGCACTGAGCACGAACACACGGCGCGGCGATTCGGCGATCCGCGAGGCGTGCCGCGCGGCCCTCGACGACCTCGAGCGCTGAGCCGGAGCCGAGGCGCGCGTGGCGCCCCGTCTCTGTTAGCCTTCAGAGGGTGCGGACGCTTGGCCTCGACTACGGTGAGCGGCGCGTCGGGGTCGCGGTGAGCGACCCGACGGACCGGATCGCGCAGCCGCTCGAGACCGTTCCCCGGACCGAGCGCGCACCCGAGCGCACGCTCGAGCGGATCCGCGAGCTGACCTCCGACTACGAGGTGCGTCGTATCGTCGTCGGCCTTCCGTTGCAGATGGACGGGAGGTCCGGTGAGCAAGCCGATCGCGCCCGCGCGTTCGGCGCCGCCGTCGCGGAAGTCACGGGACTTCCGGTCGAGTACCAGGACGAGCGGCTGACCAGCGTCGAGGCCACGCGCGCGCTCTCGCGGGCGGGCGGGCGTCCGAGCCGCAACCGTGACCGGGTGGACCGGGTCGCGGCGGCCCTGCTGCTCGACACCTTCCTCGCGCGGGACCGCCAGGAGCGGAACCGGGAAGGGCGGGACGCTTGAAGCGCGCGGCCCTCTCCCTGACGGCACTGGCCCTGGCGGGACTCACCGCGGCCGCGGTGCTTGGAGCGGTCGCCGCGAGGGGCCTCGCCCGCCCCGTGGATCCCGAGGGCGCGTCACAGCTCTTCGTGGTCGAGCCGGGAGAGCCGCTCGGCCGCGTCGCGGCGCGGCTGGGGCGCGAGGGCCTCGTACACCCGAACGGCCTTTCCGGACCCCGCAGCCTCGTGCTCTGGGCGCGGCTGCAGGGGGTCGACCGCGACGTGAAGAGCGGCGAGTACGAGCTTTCGCCAGCGCAGAGCGCGCTCTCGATCCTGCGCGTGATCCGCCTCGGCGAGGTCAAGACGTGGCCGGTCACGCTGCCCGACGGGCTGACCATCGAAGAGGTGGCGGACCGGATCGCGGCCGCCGGCATCGCGGAGCGCGAGGCGCTGATCGAGCGCGCACGCGATTCCGGGTTCGCCCGCAGCCAGGGCGTCGAGGCGGAGTCGCTCGAGGGATACCTCTTCCCCGAGACCTACCAGTTCCGCCGAGACACCGATCCCGAGGCGGTCCTGACCCGCATGGTCGAGCAGTTCCACGCGGCCTGGGAGCCCGAAGACCGCGCGAAGCTCGAGGCGTCGGATCTCACGCTGCACCAGGTGGTGACCCTGGCCTCGATCGTCGAAAAGGAGACGGGAGCAGCCCACGAGCGCCCGCGCATCGCGGCGGTCTTCCACAACCGCCTCGAGCGCGGCATGCGCCTGCAATCCGACCCGACCGTGATCTACGGCATGCTGCGCACCCGGGGCGAGTTCGACGGGAACATCCGCCGCCGCGACCTCGAGACCGACAGCCCCTACAACACCTACACGCGCGGGGGGCTCCCGCCCGGGCCGATCTCTTCGGCCAGCATGGCCTCGATCCGCGCCGTTCTCACACCCGAGGACGTTCCCTATCTATACTTCGTGTCCCAGAACGACGGGACGCATTACTTCTCGACGACCCTGCGCGAGCACGTGAATGCGGTGAATCGCTACCAGAAGCGGCCGAGGCGCCGGCCGAAGCCGCCGAGCAGCCAGGGACCGAACGAGTCCTGAAGGAGCAGATGCATGTCGAATCTCGAAGGCAAGGTCGCACTCGTCACCGGCGGCGGATCCGGCATCGGCCGCGGAGTCTCCGAGCGGCTGGCGCGCGAGGGCGCGGACATCTGCATCGCGGACATCGACCTGGAGGGCGCCGAGGAGACCGCGGCGCTCGTGCGCGACGCGGGCCGCAAGGCGCTCGTCGTGCAGGCCAACGTGGCCTCGCTGGAGCAGCTGGACAAGGCCGTCTCGGCCTGCGTCTCGGGGCTCGGGCGGCTCGACGTCGCAGTCGCGAACGCCGGCATCGGGCGGGGTGGCTCGGTTCTGGACATGCCGCTCAAGGACTGGCAGGACCAGCTCGACATCAACCTGACCGGCGTCTTCCTGACCGTCCAGGCCTGCGCGAGGCGCATGGTCGAGCTGGGCAACGGCGGCCGCATCGTGTGCATCTCGTCGCTCGCGGCCGAGCTGGTCGGGGAGCGCAGCTGGAGCTACTCGGCGACCAAGGCCGGCGTGCGCATCATGGTGCGCGGCTGGGCACAGGAACTCGGCGCGCACGGCATCACCGTGAACGCGATCGGGCCGGGCGTGATCGACACGCCGCTCGCCGCCATGCTCGCCGGCGAAGAGGGCGGCGCGATCCGCACGGGGCTCGAGGAGCGGACGCCGGCCGGGCGCGCGGGCAAGCCCGGCGACATCGCGGGACTGGTCGCGTTCATGGCCGGACCCGATGGCGAGTTCATGACCGGCTCGTACGTGATCATGGACGGCGGCCTGCGGGACGCGAGCGGGCGCCGCGCACCGAGCGCCGACGACCCCCGCATGCAGGAGATGCAGAAGCTGATGGCCCAGGGCGAGGCGCGCCGCGCCAAGCTCCAGGCGTTGATCGACGAGCGCTAGAGCGGGGCCGCTACTGCGGCATGGCGACCTGCCGCAGCAGGTCGATGGAGTCGAGCGCGTGTCCGGCGCCGAGCGTGACCGCGGTGAACGGATCCTCGCTGCGCACGACCGGCAGCTTCGTCTCGGCTCGCAGCAGGTGGTCGAAGTCGCGCAGCATGGCGCCGCCTCCGACGAGCACGATGCCGCGGTCCACGATGTCGGCCGCCAGTTCGGGTGGCGTCCGCTCGAGCGTCTGCAGCACGGTGTTCACGATCTGTTGGATCGGCTCCGCCAGGGCGTCGCGCACCTCTTCGCTCGACATGATGATCATCTTCGGCACGCCCGCGACCAGGTCGCGGCCCTTGATCTCCATGGTCCTGCTCGAGGCCTGCGTCATGACGGTGCCGATGGTGATCTTGATGATCTCCGCCGTCCGCTCGCCGATCAGCAGGTTGTGCTTGCGCTTGACGTAGTTGATGATCGCCTCGTCGAGCTTGTCGCCGCCGACGCGGACCGAGCTCGACGTGACGATCGCCGCCAGCGAGATGACCGCGACGTCGGTCGTGCCGCCGCCGACGTCGATCACCATGTTGCCCGTGGGCTCGGTGACGGAGAGTCCAGCCCCGAGCGCCGCCGCCATCGGCTCCTCGATCAGGTAGACCTCGCGGGCACCCGCCGAGATCGCCGACTCGCGCACGGCGCGCTTCTCGACGGACGTGATGCAGGGCGGCACGCAGATGATGATGCGCGGGCGGACGAGCCGGCGCCGGTTGTGGGCGCGCTGGATGAAGTAGCGGAGCATGGCCTCGGTGACCTCGAAGTCCGCGATCACGCCGTCCTTGATCGGGCGGATCGCGCGGATCGAGCCGGGCGTGCGGCCGACCATCTCCTTGGCCTCGCTGCCGACGGCGAGCACGCGGCGGACGCCGCGGTGCTCCTCGGCCACGGCCACGACGGACGGCTCACTGCAGATGATCCCGCGCCCGCGCGCGTAGACCAGCGTGTTCGCGGTCCCTAGATCGATCGCGAGATCGTTCGAGAGCAGGCCGGCGAACCACTTGAGCATGCAGAGAACCCCCCGAGGCGATACTCATGCATCGGCAGTTGTTGCCGGAACCTGAGCCGGGGCAACGAGGTTCGGCCGGGCGCTTCAGTCGGCTTCGGGCAGAGGCCGGTCGAGGAGATCGCGCAGCCCGTCGACCCGCGTGCGAACGTCCTGGAGCCGTTCACGCTGGGCATCGATGACGAGGTTGCGTTCGACGACTTGCGCCTCGAGTCCGCGGACCTGCTCCTCTAGCAGGCCGACGCGCCCGCTGAGCTGCGCACGGCTCCACCCGAGCAGGGCGAGCGCGACGGCCAACGCCGCCACCAACGCCAGCATCAGCCGCGAACGGCCTTGGCCACGGCCCGGACGATCGGCGGCGGGAAGCGCCCCTTCGGCATCGGGCATGCCGTCGGGCGGAACCGGCCGCAGATGGGGCTCGCTCGGCATCGTCAGCTCTGGATGACCAGCTTCGACAACGACGTGCGCCGCAAGTTGGTGCGCTGGATCGTGCGCACGAGCTCGGTGACCTTCTCGGTGTCGGTCTCGAACGGGTTGTTGCAGATCACCCGGACGTTCAACAGGTTGCCGAGCCGGATGTTGGACCAGTCCAGGTCGTACTGGATGTTGTTCTGGCGCGCGAGCTTGATGAAGTCGCCGCGCATGCGCGCGCGCGTGTCCTGCGGCGGCTCGGTCTTGGCCTTCTCGATCTCGGCGTCGGTGTAGAGCCGCTCGGCCGCGCCCTTGCGCTCGAGCAGGTAGAAGAAGCCCCGGTCCCGGCGGATGTCGTGGTACTGCAGGTCGATCATGAACACGCGCGCATCGTGCCAGGTGATGTTGTGCCGCTGGATGTACTGCCGAAGCAGCTTCCGCTTGATCACCCAGTCGACCTTCTTGTCGAGCCGGTCCGGGTCGTCGTCGAGGCAGTCGAGCACCATCTCCCACTCTTCGACGCCCTGCTTCAGTTGGTCGCTGACCGGGCGCTGCTCCATGTAGCGCCGGGCCATCTCGCAGTACTCGCGCTGGATCTCGATCGGCGAGTACTCGCGTCCGTTCTCGAGCCGGAGCTTCCGCTTGCACGTCGTGTCGTAGGAGATGTCCTTGATCGCCTTGACGGGGTGCCGGAGCGTGAAGTCCTTGTTTATGAAGTTGTCCTCGATCATCTGGAGCACGATCGTGCACGCCGCGATCTTCAGGAAGTTGGTGTACTCCGACATGTTGGAGTCACCCACGATCACGTGCAGGCGGCGGTACTTCTCGCGATCCGCGTGCGGTTCGTCGCGCGTGTTGATGATCGAGCGATCGTTCGTCGTCGTACCCGAGATCTTCTGGTAGATGTGCTGCGCGCGCTGGCTGATGCAGTAGTGCACGCCGTCCTGGGTCTGGAGCACCTTGCCCGCGCCGGAATAGATCTGCCGGGTCACCAGGAATGGAATCAGCTGCTCGGCCAGGTAGTAGAAGTCGACGTCACGGTCGACCAGGTAGTTCTCGTGGCAGCCGTAGCTGTTGCCGACGAAATCGGTGTTGTTCTTGAAGATCGAGAGCTTTCCGGGCACGCGCTCCTCGCGGATCTTCTCTTCCGCGTAGAGTTGCAGGTCCTCGAGGATGCGCTCACCGGCCCGGTCGAAGATGACCAGGTCGTTGGGACTCGCGCACTCGGGCGTCGCGTACTCCGGGTGGCAGCCGGTGTCCTGGTAGAATCGGGCGCCGTTCTCCAGGAACACGTTGAGGAAGTGCTCCGTCGTGATCAGCTTCTCGAAGAGAAAGCGGATCGCCTTCTCGACGGGCAGCGTCTTCCTCCCTTCGGGAGTGAAGATGATCCCGTACTCCGTCTCCAGCCCGAAGATTCTCTTCTGCATTCAAGCCCACCTCGGGTCGCATCGGGACCCGTGCCGGACACTCCGTGCGGCTACACCTCGCAGCTACGCGCCGAGCAACCCCCTCACCTCGTCCCGAACCAACCGGCGGAACTTGCGCCCGTCACGGCGCGAATCGAGAACCGCGACTTCGAGACACTCCTCGTCGAGTGTACCGGATCCATTGTTGCTCCGCGTCAGCGCGTCGCGCGCGAGCTGGACGGCTTCGGCCAGGCTCATGCCTTCCTTCCAGCGCTCCTGGAGCACCTTATGGATTTCGTCGCTGTCGCCACCCACCGAGGCGTAGTGACGCCGATCGGTGATCGTGCCGTCGTACAGGATCTGGAAGTAGGAGTTCCGCTCCGGGTTGACCTCGCAGACTAGGATCTCGACCTCGTACGGCTTCATCTCGCGGGTGAAGATCGTACCCAGCAGCGTCGAGTAGTCGTTCGCCAGGTTGGCGGCCACGACGTCCTCGCGCGAGAAGCTGAAGCCGCGCAGGTCGGCCGCGCGTACGCCGTGCTTGCGTAGGTTCTCGTACTCGTCGAACTTGCCGACCGCCGAGAAGGCGATGCAGTCGTAGATCTCGGCGATCTTGCGCAGGCCCGCGCTCCGGTTCTCGGCCATGATGACGATGCCCTCGGCGTTGTCGATCGCCACGATCGGGCGGCCCTTCGCGATTCCCTTCCGCGCGTACTCCGCGCGGTCCTGGTACATCTGCTCCGGGGAGACATAGAACGGCGTTCCCACGTCAGATCTCCCGCCGGGCCAGCACGGTCTCGCGCGCCCGCAACAGCTCCTCGGGCGGTACGTCCTCGACGCCGGACTTCGTCATGAGCTTGCAGGTCGGGTAGATGCCGCGCGCCAGGTCGAAGCCGCCCGTCGCGGTGTCCTCGTCGGCCGCGTCGATGAGCGCTTCAATGGCCGCCTCGATCGCGACGCCGAGCGTCATTCCCGTCGGACGGAAGCTCTTCTTGAGGCTCGAGCGCGCGTCCTTTCCCCCGGAGCCGGTCGAGTAGTAGTCGGTCTCGGCGAAGCGTCCGCCGGTCACGTCGAACTTGTAGATGCGGGCGCGGCCCTTGTCGGCGTCGAAGCCCGCGAAGAGCGGCATGACCACCAGTCCCTGCATGGCGGCCGGCAGGTTCTGCCGAATCAGGAACGAGAGGCGGTTGGCCTTGCCCTCGTAGGTCAGGGTGTGGCCCTCGAGCTTCTGGAAGTGCTCCAGCTCGAGTCCGAACATCCGGACCATCTCGACGGCCGGTCCGGCCGCGCCCGCGATGCCCATGCAGCAGGAATCGTCGATCCGGAACACCTTCTCGATGTCGCGCGTCCCGACGGCATGTCCCTCGGTCGCCAGGCGGTCACCCGCCATGATCGCCCCGTCCTGGTAGACCAGCGCGAGCACGGTCGTGCCGTGCATCATCTGCACCGAGCTCCAGTCGTGGCTTCCGAAGTCCGGAACCAGGTCCGGGTGGTCGGCCTTGAGGAACTCGATGAAGCTCGAGCCCCGGTAGTTGCCTGGCAGGTTCACGCCCTACTCACCTCCGCGCTGGACGTAGTTCTTGACGAACTCCTCGGCGTTCTCTTCGAGCACCTCGTCGATCTCGTCGATCAGGGAATCCATCTCTTCCTTCAGATCTTCGCCCTTCTTCGCCATCTTCTGGGCACCGTCGCCGGAAGCCGCGTCCGCGTCGGCATCTCCGCCGCCGCCGCCCTTCTGCTTCTGCGGCTGGTCCGCTGCGTACCAGATCTGCGCTGCCGCAGCGTCGGGATTTCGGGTCGCTCTCATCATCTTCTCCTCGGGCCTTGCTCCGGCCGCGCTCAGGTGGTGATGTGCTTCACCAGCTCCTCTACCGTGGCACAGGAGTCGAGCAACTCTCCCACGTGAGCCTTCGTCCCCTTCAGGGGCTCGTTCATCAGGATACGCTTGATCGGCTCCTCTCCCAAGTTGAACGAGATGGAGTCCCAGTTGACGCCGAAGACGCTCGATCCGTAACGCCGGATGCACTCGCCACGGAAGTACGCGCGCGTGTCGGTCGGCGGATGGACCATGGCCTGCTCGATCTCTTCGTCCGAGATGATCCGCTCGACGGCGCCGCGCCGTTCCAGGAGCAGGTAGAGCCCCTTGTCCGGGCGGACGTCGTGGTACTGCAGGTCCATCATGGCGATCTGCGGGTGCGCCCAGTCCACGCCCTTGCGGTCCATGAATCCCATCATGAGCTTGCGCTTGATCACCCAGTCGATCTCGCGGTCGAGCTGCATCGGATCTTCGGCCAGCTTCGAGAGCACGCGCTCCCAGCGCACCATCACGTCCTTGGTGACCGGGTCGATCTCGCGCGAGCTGAAGTAGCGGAGCGCCGCCTCGAGGTACTCCTGCTGGACCTGCACCGCCGTCATGCGACCGCGCCGCTCCATCTGGCACTCGTAGCGGCACTCGGGATCGTGCGAGATCTCCTTGATCGCGCGCACGGGCTCCCGGATGCCGAGTCCGCTCTCGATCGCGCCGTCCTCGATCAGCGCCAGCACGATGCCGGTGACGCCCGTCCGCAGGTACGTCGCGCACTCGCTCAGGTTCGAGTCGCCCACGATGATGTGGAGCCGCCGGTACTTCTCGCGATCGGCGTGCGGCTCGTCGCGCGTATTCACGATGGGCCGCTTGACCATCGTGTCGAGCGCGACCTCGGTCTCGAAGAAATCCGCCCGCTGGCTGATCTGGTAGTCGCACGGTTGGGCGCGGTTCTCGGTGCCGACCTTGCCGGCCCCGCAGAACACCTGGCGCGTCACCAGGTACGGCGTGATGTGCTCGACGACATCCTTGAACGGCGTGCGCCGCGAGATCAGGTAGTTCTCGTGGTTGCCGTAGCTGTTTCCCTTGCGGTCACTGTTGTTCTTGTGGATCAGGATCATCTGCCCCTGCGGCAGCAGGATGGTCGCGGCCCGGCGCGCCAGCTCGAGCGTCCGCTCACCGGCTCGCTCGTACGCGATCAACTCGCGGACGTTGGTGACCTCGGGCGTGGAGTACTCGGGATGCGCGTGATCCACGTAGAAGCGGGCGCCGTTCTTCAGCGTCTTGTTGCGGGCGATGTTCTCCTGCTGGTTGGGAGTGTACTTCTCACCCTCGACGCTGAACCCGCGGGCGTCGGCCAGTGGGTTCTCCTGGTCGTAGTCCCAGAGGATCTCCGCGCTCTCGTCGTCCTGGTAGCAGTTGACGAGCAGCACGCAGCTCGAGATGGGGTCGAAGTCGCGGTCGTTCTGGACCGTGATTCCGTACTCGATCTCGCTGCCCATTACGCTCGGAAGCGGCATGTCCTTCCTTTCGAGATCCGTGTCGAGAGCGAGCGCCCCCCTCGGCGGACGATGCCCCCGTGCGAACGGCCGCCGGGGGATCGACCCGCGATCAGAGGTACTGCCCTCCGCCGACGGTCTCGATGGACTCCTCCTGCCGGTTGATCCCGGTGATGAGTGTGCGCACGTTGATGATCTTCTCGCCCTTGCGGCCGGAGATCCGTGCCCAGTCATCGGGGTTCGTGGTGTTCGGCAGGTCCTCGTTCTCCTTGAACTCGTCGCGGTACGCATCGACCATGTCGTCGAGGCAGATACCCGGCTCATCACTGTCGATGAAGCGCTTGATGGCCTTCTTCTTGGCGCGGTCGACGATGTTCTTGATCATCGCGCCACTCGAGAAGT
>JAFDDB010000143.1 GCA_019311115.1 Deltaproteobacteria bacterium | reverse complement strand
GTGGGCGCTGCGGCCGGCGGCGGCGCGGCAGGGTCGAGGGCCGGAACCCTCCAGTACGCGCCGGCTTGGACGGCTCCCGACGACCCCGCCTGCAGCCGGTCCGCGACGAAGGCCTCCAGTGCCGGCACGCCTTCACTCCGCCCTGCGAGCTGCGACAGGAACGAGCCCGGCTTCGGCTCGGCCCCCGCCGCCGGCCAGCTCGCGGCCACCACGAGCCGCCGCTTGGCGCGGGTGAGCGCCACGTAGAGAGTCCGCACCTGCTCGGCCTCCGCGACACGCTGCACGCGCTCGAGCACCTGAGCGAAGCCCAGCGTCGGTGCCCCGTCGAGCCGGTACTCCCAGCGCCCGTCGCACTCGCCGCCGAAGGGGCCCTTCGCGCCGCGGCTACCCGTCTCTCGATGGGCCTGCAACAGGTAGACGTGCTCGAAGTCGAGACCCTTGGCGCGGTGGATCGTCAGCACGCGGACCGCTTCGCCCTCCGGGGCCAGGCTTCGCCCCTCCTCTTCTTCCTGCCCGATGCGCAGCGAGGTCCGCAGACCGCGCAGGACCGCCTGCGGGTCGCGGTCGCCCGCCTCGAGCCTCGCAATCAGCTCGCGGAAGAAGCGATCCAGGTTCGCCAGCCGGTAGGCGCCGAGGAAGCGCGCCGACTCCGTGGCTTCGATGGCCGTGCGCGCGCGCAGCTTCTCGACGAACACGTCCGGTGTGTCGGACGCAAACGATTCGCGCAGCGCGCCCAGGGCGTCGAGCGCGTCGACGAGCGAACGGTCCCAGCCCCGGATGCGTTCGAGTCCCGGCACGTCGGAGGGCACGCGCTCCAGCGCCTGCGCCACCACACTCGGCATGCGTGCGTCGGGCAGGTCGGCGCACAGCGAGGGAAGCTGCTCGCGCCAGAGCGGCAGCAACGCCGCATCGGGCACGCCCACGGACGCGGAGCGCAGCCAGGTGAGCAGGGAGAGAGAGTCGTGCGGGTCGATGACGGCGCGGACCAGCGCGCTGGCCTCGATGATCTCGCGCCGGCGGTAGAACCCCCGGTCTCCCTCGACGCTGTAGGTGATGTCGGCGGCGCGTAGCGCCGCCAGGTAGACGTCGAAGTCGCTACGGCCACGGAAGAGCAGGCCCACCCCGCCGAGTGACGTGCCCTCGTCGCGCAGGCGCGACAGGTCCGACGCCAGTGCGCGGGCCTCGGCCTCCGCCGCCTCGGCCGCGCGCAGCGGTCCCGGTTCAGCGGCCGGGTCTCTCCGATCCCAGGACACCCAGTACTCGACCGCCGGCCGGCCGTCCCGTGCCTCCGGGTCGACGGGATCGACCGTCGGCACGAGGGACGCGAACTCCGGCTGCATGCCCGGCGCGTAGCGCATGGCGGGGCGCATGACGCGCTCGACCTCGTCCAGGATCGCCGGCACCGAGCGGAAGTTCAGGGCCAGGTGGCAGGACTCGCCGCCGGCATCGAGCACGCGGCTCACGAAGTCCTCGTACGCCGCCAGATCGGCCGAGCGCCAGCCGTAGATCGACTGCTTCGGGTCGCCGACCAGAAACAGGCCGGGCCTCGACTCGGGATCACCGTCGAGCGCCAGGCTGCGCAGGATCCGGCACTGCGTGCGGTCGGTGTCCTGGAACTCGTCCACCAGCAACTGGTCGAGTCCGGCGCGGATGCGCGCGCGCGGGCCGGGCTGCTCCAGCAGCCTCGCGGTGTTCTCGAGCAGGCCGTCGTAGCTCTCCACGCCGCGCGTGCGAAGCTCGGAGCGAACGCGGCGCACGAGCGGGGCGAGCGCGCGGCGGATCGCGCGGAACCGCGCGGGATCCAGCTCGACTGCGAGCTTCAGCCGTGCGCGCAGCGGATCGGCGACGCCCGCGTACGCGCCGGCGTCGCCGCCGACGATCGCGGTCTCGCCCTTGCGGAGCGTGCCCCGGCTCCAGTCGCGCAACGTGTCGAGCTGGCCGCCGCTCCAGGCCTCTCGCAACGCTGCCGCGCACGCCGCCAGCCCCGATGCCGAGTCGAGCGCGCCGAGTGCCTGGCGCGTCGCGTCGAGTGCCTGCTGCACGGCGACGCCGCGCTTGACCTTCTTCGCCTGCGCCATCCGCCCGCGGTCGACTGCTTCGAAGGCGTCGACGGCGGTCCCGAGACCGGCGCGGAACTCCGCGACGCGCTCGTCATTGAACGGATCCTCGTCGAGCGCCTCGGTGGGCAGACCGGCGGTGAGAGCCTCGTGCAGCACCCGCTCCAACACGTCGGGCCCGATGCCGGCGCGCGCGAGATCCGCGAACACCGCGTCGCTTCCGTCTGCCCACTCCTCGCGCAACGAGCGCTCCAGGGCTTCTCGAACCACGTCGGCGCGCACGCTCTCGTCGGCGTCGATCTCGAACGCCGGGTGGACGCGCGCCTCGAGCGGGTACGCTGCCAGCAGCCGCCGGCACCAGGCGTGGATCGTGCGCACGACGAGCTGGTCGAGCGACTCGAGCAGCGCGCGCGCCCGAGCGCTCCGTGTCGCGGGATCCGCCGGCAGCACCGCTTCGAGCACTCCCTCGGGAATGCGTCCGGCTTCGAGCCCAGCGAGCGCCTGCCCCACGCGCTCGGCCATCTCGGCCGCGGCCGCCTCGGTGAAGGTGATGGCGACCACGCGGCGCAGCACGCGCGCCGCCACTTCGGGCGCCTCGACCGCCGCTGCAGCGCGCTCCCATCCGGGTCCCGTGCACCAGGCGACGATGCGCGCCACCAGCGCGCTGGTCTTGCCGGTGCCCGCACCCGCGGTCAGCACGAGCGGCCGGTCGAAGACGGTCTGCGCGGCTTCTCGGGCGCGCGCGTCGGCCAGGCGCAGGTCGGCTTCGCCGGTCATGTGCCGGCTCCTCCGCCCGTCCCGCCGGCGAGCCGCCACAGTTCGAGCAGCTGTTGCTCCGCCGGCAGCCGGGCGGTGCCGGCCCCGACCCAGGCGCGCAGCCGTGCACGGGCGCCCGAGTCACCGCGCAGGCAGGCCTGCGACAGCTCGCAGTAGCCGCAACGCTGGGGCTCGGCGTCGTTGTCGCCGAGCAGCCGCGGAAAGAACACGCCGGCATCCCATCCGTCGAAGAGGCCGTCCAGTACGCGGCGCGCGGTGGCGATCAGCTCGGCGTCCCCCGGTTGGATCGAGAACTCCGCGCACTCGTCGGCCGTCTCGGCGCCGACGAACACGTAGCGCCCGGTGGCGTCGGGTCCGCCGCCGAGCTGGTAGACGGCACCCTGCAGCTTCTGTCCCGAGGCGATCGCCTTCCGCAGGTGGTTGAGCCGTGTCTTCGGCTGCTTCGCCTGCGATATGGAACGCCCCGTCTTCACGTCGGTGAGCCGCGGTCCTTCGAGCCGTTGCTCGATCAGGTCCGCCCGGAACCCGAGCGCGCGGCCGGCGCCGAGCTGCAGCTCACCCTGCAACTCGCTGCCGACGAGTCGCAGCGGTCCCGTCTCGGGCCAGAGGCGCCGCCGCGCGGTCGCGACCAGGGGTCGCGCGGTCTCGACGAGCAGCAGCTTCAAGGCGGCGAAGCCGACGCCCTCTTCGCGCAGCACCTCCTCGGCCGCTTCCTCGATCCGGGCTTCGAGCGCGTCGGGGTCTGGCCACTCGACCTCGATGGCGTCCTTGGCTTCTTCGAGCGCGCGCGGCTCCTCGCTGCCGCCGTGCGCGCGCTGCACGATCCGCTCGATCACGCGGTGCACGAGGATGCCGACCATGCGCGGGTCGAGCGCGGGCAGGGCCTCGAGCGCGTCGGGCAGCGGCTCGATGCGCAGCACCTTGCGCAGGAACGCCTGCCAGGGACAGCCGGCGAACCCCTCGAGGGTGGTCACGAAGAGCGGCGTGCGTTCGTCGCCCCCATCGACGGCGCCCGAGCCGAGAAAGCCGTAGTAGGGACCCAGGCGCGGCGCGGCTCGTGCGGCCGGGTCGAGCTCGTCGAGCACGGCCGCGCGCGCTTGCGCGAGCGCATCGTCCGATCCCAGTGCGGTCACGAGTGTCTGCGTGAAGTCCTCGCGCGAGCCCGAAAGGCCCGCCTGGATGGCGTGCTCGAGGGCCGGGCGCAGCGCCTCCGGGTCGCGTGGCTCGTAGAGAACGGGCGCCTCGAACACGGGCGGCTCGCTTCCCTGCGCGCGCAGCGCGAGGCGCAGGCCCTCGATGAAGGGAGAGGCCGCGCGCGGACGCCCGTCGTCGTCGACCCGCAGCCAGGACAGCGTCACCGCGGGGCTCGCCGACAGGAGCTGGGCGAACAGGTACGACTCCTCGCCGTGCGCGGTCTGCTTGATCGGCAGGTCGGGCAGCACCGCCGCGAGCGGGCGGCGCAGCGTGTCGGGGAGCAGGGGATCCTCGGCGACGCTGCGCGGGAACACGTCGCGGTTCATTCCGAGCACGAACAGGTGCTCGAAGCTCCGGGCGCGTGCCTCGGTCACGTCGAGCACCTGCACTCCCGCGCCCTCGCCGCCGAGCGGTGTGCCGCAGGCGTCGTCCACGCGCGCAGCGAGCACTCGCGCGAACTCGGACAGGCCGAGCGGTGCCGCCGCGGGAAGCTCCTCTTCGAGTCCGGCGGCGAGCGCTTCGAGCGCGCCGCGGGTCTCTCCCTGCCAGGACAGGCCGGCCCGTGCCAGCTCGCGCAGCGCGGCCAGGTGGTCGGACGGCCGGCGCAGGCTGCGCCAGCGCTCGAGCCGGTCGAGCGTCGCCGCCGCGCGCTTGACCGCCCGGCGCAGGCGCTCACCGGAGAGCGTCCTACGCCTGGCGCGCTCGACGCCGCTCTCGTCGTCGAGTCCGCGGCGCACGGGCAAGGGCAGCGAGCCGCGCGAGCCGAGCGCGGCGCCCGCGTCGAGCCGCGCCACGTCGCCGAGCCGTCCCGCTCCCAGCGCGTGCAATCCGACCGACAGGTCGCGCTCGCCGCCCGCCAGGTCGAGCCAGCGGTCGACGGGCAGGTCTCCGCCTCGCCCCAGCAGCTCGATCAGTCCGCGGAGCTTCCGGCCCGAGGGGGCGGCCGGTCCCCACGCGCCGCAGCCCGAGAACGGTACGGCCAGCCGACCCAGCTGTGCGCGCAACGGCACCGCGTAGGCCGAGAGCGTCCGGGCCACGACCCCGATCCTCTCGGGCGTAGTGCCTGCGTCGAGCAGGGTGCGCACGCGGGACGCGACCTCGCGGCACTCGGCCTGCGCGCCGGGGGCGCGGACGAGTTGCAGCGCGGCGGGCGGCTCGCTGCCTTGCAGCAACTCGCCCGGTCCCGCGCTCGCCTCGAGACGCTCGCGCAGCCGGCGCGCGAAGGCGGCTCCCGGGTCCTCCTCTTCGGGTCGGCCGGGGCGGGCGGGCGCATCGACGAAGACCCGCGCGTCGCAGTGGCGGACCAGCGCGTCGAGCAGGTCCAGACCGCGCCCGGTGGCCTCGGCGAAGCCGTGTACGACCACGCCGCGCGACGGGAGCGCCGCAGTTCCTTCTTCTTGGAGGCGCTGCGCCGCGTCGCGCAGCAGGTCGGCGCCGCGTCCCGCTCCCGCCGCGCGCATCGACCCGGCCGCCGCCAGGGCAGTGCGCACGATTGCGGCCGCGCGCTCGCGCGGAGCGGTGTCGCCGCCCGCGTCCGCCAGTGCGTCGCCGAGCGCCGCTGCGTGCGCCGGCTCGAGACCGGCGTCGAGCAGGTCCGAGGCGCTTGCCGTGACGCCGCCAAAGCCGTCCTGCAGGTCTTCGAGCGGCTGCCGCAGGCAGGGCTCCGCGCGCGCCGCGCGCTCTACGAAGACGGGGAAGAGGCACTCGCCGCGCGGCGGCGGTACGTCGGATCCAGCCAGGATCTCGAGCGCGGTGGCGTGGAGCGTCTGGACGCGTACGCCCAGGAGCGGGCGGCCTGCCTGCGCCACGAGCCGCGAACACAGGTGGTCGCGCAGGCTCGCCGACGGAACCACGACACGGAGCGGGGAGGAGAGGCTCGCCGGGTTGGCGGCGGCCGTGTCGAGCTCAGCGCAAAGCTCGGCGAGCAGTGCGTGCTCGATCGCGAGCGCACCGCGTCCGAGCAGGACCTGAGCCTTCCCCCACGACGGCAACGGCCGATTATCGCACGTCGCGGAAGAAGGCGCGCACGTCGTCCAGCCACAGGTCCGGGACCTGGAGCGCGGCGAAGTGCCCGCCGCGCGGCATCTCGGTGAAGCGCGTCACGTTGAAGGCGGCCTCCATCCACTTGCGCGGCACGCGGTAGGGCTCGCCCGGGAACGAAGCACAGCCCGTCGGGACCTCGACGCGCCCCCCGCCCATCGCGAGGCCCGCGCGGTTCGTCTCCCAGTAGATGCGCAGCGACGAGCCGATCGTAGCGGTGACCCAGTAGAGCGTCACGTTCGCCAGCAGTTCGTCGCGCGTGAACGCGCTCTCGACGTCGCCGCCGCAGTCGGTCCACTCGCGGAACTTGTGCACGATCCACGACGCCAGTCCCGCGGGCGAGTCGTTGAGCGCCAGCCCGAGCGTGTCGGGGTTGGTGTTGTGCACCGTCATATAGGTGTTCTGGACCGCGGGGAGCCCCGCGACGCGCGCTAGCTCCTCGGGCGGTACGCCGTCCATGGCGCCTGCTCCGGGGGGCGGGGCGACGAGCATGTTCAGGTGGATGCCGGCCAGGTGCTCGGCGTCTACGGTCCCGAGCCAGCCCGTGATGACGGCGCCCCAGTCCCCGCCTTGCGCGCCGTACCGCGCGTAGCCGAGCTCCGCCATCAGCGCGGCCTCGAGCTCAGCTATGCGCTTCACGTTGCACCCTGTTTCGCGCGGCGCGTCCGAGAAGCCGTAGCCGGGCAGCGACGGGCAGACCACGTGGAAGGCGTCGTCGGCGCTGCCGCCGTGCGCCTCCGGATCGGTCAGCGGCTCGATCACCTTCATGAACTCGAGCACCGATCCCGGCCAGCCGTGCGTGACGAGCAGCGGCAACGCGTTCTCGTGCTTCGAGCGCGCGTGGATGAAGTGAAGGCCCTGCCCGTCGATGTCGGTGTGGAAGTGCTCAAAGCGGTTCAGCGCCCGCTCCTGGGCGCGCCAGTCGAACTCCTCGCGCCAGTAGCGGCAGAGCTCTTCGAGGTAGTTGCGGTCCGTGCCGCACTCCCACGGCTGCCCCGGCAACGGGTCGAAGAAGCGCGACCGCGAGAGCCGTTCGTTCAGGTCGTCGAGCGTCGCCTGGGGAATGTCGATCACGAAGGACTTCATCCGGGTACCTCTGCAAGCCACGAAGGCGCGTGCAATGACACCAGAGTCGCCGATGCGCGCGCAACCACCGACGAGAAACTGGTTGACAGCGGCGAGAACGAGTCGTAGAACAAAAGAAGGTCAGTTCGTGTGGCCGGGCCGACGGAGGATTGAGGTGTTTACTCCGACGGCGCCCAGGTCGCCCGGCCGGAGCTGGCCTCGGAGTCCGCCGGAGTGAGCGCGCGGGTGTAGCGGGTGGAAGCCCGGAAGTCGGCAAACAAGGCCGGAGTGGCAGGCGACGCACATACCGACGACGGTCGGCGTCACGGTGATCGCACATCGCACGCCGAAGCGATCCACGTCGGAGTTCTCCTGCCGAGTCATCGCGTGACGCGACGTCGTCTCGAGTTCGCGCGGCTCTCACGAGCCCAAGACTTGGAGACGAGACTCAGCTCCGTAGCGATTGGCTTCGTGGCGTCCATCCAACACCCGCGACCTCATGACCCTTGCCTCGTGCGCGCTCCTTGGCGCAGGCGCCGCCGCGTCAGCGGAAGTCGTGCGAGCGCGGCAGGCTCTGGTCCGGCAGGTCGAGGCGTTGGAAGTGCCGGCCCCTCACGTGGATCACGCCGTCCTGCTTCTGGAGCGGGCCCTCGACCAGCAGGATGCCGGCGTTCTGCAGCACGACGCGGTTCTGCTGGAACATGTCGGGGACGACGATCACGTTCGACATGCCGGTCTCGTCCTCGAGCGTGACGAAGAGGAAGCCCTTGGCGGTTCCGGGGCGCTGGCGGACGATGACCACGCCGGCGGTGCGCGTCCAGGCTCCGTCGGGGATGCCGGCGAGGGCCGCGGCCGGGGAGACGCCGCGCTCGTCCAGGTCCTTTCGCAGGTGCGACATGAGGTGGGCGCCGGTGGTGATGCCGGTGCCCCGGTAGTCGGCGAGCGTCTGCTCGAGCGCGTCCATCTCGGCGAGCGGGGACTTCCCCGCCGGGTCGGCGCCCGCGAGCAGCCCGCCCTGGAGCGCCGCGACCTGCCACAGCGCCTCGCGGCGGCCGAGGCCCAGGCTCGAGCAGGCGCCGACCTCGGCCAGGCACTCGAGCTCGTCGCGGTGCAGGTCGGCGCGGCGCGACAGGTCGGCCAGCGACGCGAAGGGCGCCGCGCGCTCGACGCGCTCGCCGGCGTCTTGTCGCAGGCCGTCGACGTAGCGCAGGCCGAGCCGGACGGCCCCGTCGTCCTCGATGACGCAGCGCCAGGCGCTCGACTGCACGTCGACGGGACGCACCGTGACGCCGTGCGCCTGTCCGTCCTTGACGAGCGTCGACGGCGTGTAGAAGCCGAGCGGGTAGTTGTTGAGCATGGCGGTCAGGAAGCACGCCGGGTGGTGCGCGCGGATGTAGGCCGAGGCGTAGGCCAGCAGCGCGAAGCTGGCGGCGTGGCTCTCGGGGAACCCGTAGAGCGCGAAGGACTTGATGTACCTGGCGATCTCGTCCTGCACGGGTCTCGCAATGCCGCGCTCGCTCATGCCGCTGCGCAGCCGCCCCTCGATCGCGTTCATGGCGTGGACCGAGCGCTTGAAGCCCATGGCGCGGCGCACCTCTTCGGCCTCGCCGCCGCTGAAGCCGGCGATCTCCATGGCGATCCGCAGCAGCTGCTCTTGAAAGACGGGCACGCCGAGCGTGCGCCG
>JAFDDB010000142.1 GCA_019311115.1 Deltaproteobacteria bacterium | reverse complement strand
CGTCGCCGATCGCGCCCGTCGCCCAGGGCAGCACGAACGCACCGAGCGAGCCGAGCCCCGTCACGAGACCCGTCGCCAGCCCGGGACGCGTGGGAAGCGTGCGCGCCGCCAGTGCGACGAGCAGCGGAAAGACGGGACCGATGCAGAAGCCGGCGCTGCCGAGCAGCCACTCGACCTGCGTCGTGGTGCGCAGCGCGGCCAGACCGAGTGCGAACGTTCCCGTCACGCCACAGACCACGAGCACGCGGGCGTCGAGCGCGCCGCGCCAGAGCAGCAGGGACATGCGGCCCGCCAGCAGGCCCATCCAGAACGCGCTGATCGCGGTGCGTCCGCGGTCCGGCGAGAGGCCGAGTCCGTCGGCGGCGAAGGGGACCGCGAACACGGTCACGCCGCCTTCGACGCCCAGGTACGCGAAGGCCGTCAGGCAGTACGCCGCCAGCTCGAGCCGGGAGCCCGGCCGGGCGGCGGCAAGCGAGTCGGCCCTTGCGTGGGCGGGTACGCCCAGCGGGACCCGTAGCACCCAGAGCGCGAAGACCGCGTAGGCGACGCCGACGAGCCGGAAGCTCAGGGTCCACGAGTAGGCTTCGCCGAGTACGGCTGCGAGGCCGGGCCACGCCACCGCGCCGACGGTCGCAGCGGAGTGCAGGACGACGAGCCGGCGCGCCGCGGCGTCGCCGAAGCGCTCGACGATCGCCACGTTGATCAGCACGTTCGCCATCCCCGCACCGGCCCCGAGCGCAAAGACGTGCATGAGCAGCCGAGCGAAGGACATGCCGTCGCTCACGGCCAGCAGGGCGGCAGCGGCCACGCCGATCGCCGCGGCGGCCAGCGGGCGCCGCGCGACGCGATCGGCTAGCGGGCCCCCGAGCGCCATGCCCGCGCCGATGCCGAGCGCCAGCGTGGACGCCGCGAGCCCGGACCGGGCCAGGTCGATGCCGAGGGCCGCGGCGAGCGCGTCCTGGTTCGCGCCGACGAGCACCAGGACCGCGCCGAAGGCCAGGAAGATCGCGAAGCAGAACGCGAGCACGGGAACCTGCGCGGGGGGCGGGGTTGCGTTGCACGCGAGTCTAGCAGAGCCGGTAGAATGCCTCCCCGACAACGCTCGCGGGAGAATCCTGAATGAAGTACCTGCACACCATGGTCCGCGTCGCCGACCTCGACGCGTCGCTCGACTTCTACTGCAACAAGCTGGGACTGACCGAGACGCGGCGGCACGAGGTCGAGGCCGGGCGCTTCACGCTGGTGTTCCTGGCCGCACCGGGCGACGACGACGCGCAGGTCGAGCTGACCTACAACTGGGACTCCGAGAAGCTCGAGGGCGGCCGCAACTTCGGCCACCTGGCCTACCGCGTCGAGAACATCTACGAGACCTGCCAGCGCCTGGCCGACGGCGGCGTCGTGATCAACCGCCCGCCGCGCGACGGCTACATGGCGTTCGTGCGCTCCCCCGACGGCATCTCGATCGAGTTGCTGCAGGACGGCGGCCCGCTGCCGGCACAGGAGCCGTGGTCGTCGATGCCCAACACGGGAGAGTGGTAGGGGCAGAGGGTAGGGGCGCGTCGGCCCGCTAGCCGAGCTTCCGGATCAGGCGCAGCGCCTCGTCGGCCATGCGGTCGACCGAGATGCGGAAGCCGCTGGTGTCGGCGTTCGGGTCGCCCATGACGCCCTTCAGGTAGCGGGCCAGCACGCCCTCGACGATCGCCGCCAGCCGCCAGGACTGGAACGAGCGGTAGTAGTCGATGTTGGCGACCTCGTGCCCCGTCTTCTCCGAGTAGGCGGCGACGAACTCGTCCCGGGTCGGGAAGCCACCCGCCGCGGTCGGCGCCAGGTCGCCGCCCCGCACGGGACTCTCGCCCGGCTCCACCCAGTTGTTGAGCAGGTAGCCCACGTCGGCCAGCGTGTCGCCGAGCGTGCACAGCTCCCAGTCGAGCACCGCGGCGATGTCGGCGTCGTCGGTGGTGAGCATGTTCCCGAGCCGGTAGTCGCCGTGCACGATGCCGGTGTACTTCTGCTCCGGCTTGGCGGCGATCAGCAGGTCGTAGGTCTTCTCCATCGAGTCGAGCTCGCGGGTCTTCGACTTCTCCCACTGGGTGCGCCAGCGCTTGAGTTGCCGGTCGAGGTAGGCTTCCTTGCGGCCGAGGTCTCCGAGCCCGATCTGGTCGGGGTCGATGGTGTGCAGCCGTGCGAGCACGTCTATGACGCGCTCGCCGAGTGCGTGGCGCTTCCCCTCGTCGGGGATGACCTGGGCGGTCTGCTGCGACGTGGTCAGGACGTGCCCCTCGACGAAGTCCATGATGTAGAAGGGGGCGTCGTTCACGGACTCGTCGGTGCAGAGGCCGAGCGCGTCGGGGACGGGAACGCCGGTGCCTCCGACCGCGCTGATGATCTTGTGCTCGCGGCCCATGTCGTGCGCGGTCGCGAGCACCGCGCCGAGCGGCGGGCGGCGCAGGACCAGCTTGCGGCCCTTCTGGTCGGTCACCGAGTAGGTCAGGTTCGAGTGGCCGCCGGTGATCAGCGCGAACCCGAGCGGCGGCTCGAGTCCGCCCACGTTCTCGACCAGCCAGTCCGTGACTCGCTCGGCGTGGATGCCCTTGGGTGCCTTCGACTCGCTCATGGGCGGCCCATCCTATCACCGCTCTCCGTCTGTCAGGGGTCGGGGCCCCATGTCAGGGAGTGCGGCCGGGGAGCAGCGTGGCGCCGGCGGCGGCCAGGGCCGAGGCCCGGACGTCGTCGAAGCCGATCTCGCGCAGCAGGGCTTCGCCGTCCTCGCCAAGCTCCGGTGCGCCGCGCGCGAAGCCCCCGGGCGTGCGCCCGAACTCGGCGAACGAGCGCACGGCGTGGACGCTTCCGAAGCGCGGGTGGTCCACCCGCCTGAAGAAGCGGTTGGCGCTGTGCAGCGGGTGCTCGAGCATCTCGTCGAGCGCCGTGACCGGGGCGGCGGGCACGCCCGCCGCGCGCAGGCGGCCGAGCAGCGCGTCGCGCTCCTGCCCCTTGATCGCGTCGGCCAGGCGCGCGGCAAGCTCTCCGTCCCACGGCTCGGCGAGCGGGTCGCCGTCGTCTGGCTCTTCGCCGAGCGTCTCGAGCAGCGCCGCCGCCTGGCCCGCCGTGTGGCAGGACACCGCGAGCCAGCCGTCGGCACAGGCGTAGAAGCGCTGCAGCGCGCCGAGGCCGGCGCAGTCGCGGCCGCCGCGCGCGGCGTCGGGCCGGCCGGCGAAGTGCGTCAGCTCCGCCGACTGGCAGAGCACGCCCTGGCAGGCGAGGCTCGTCTCTACCCGCTGTCCGAGTCCGCTCGACTCGCGGGCGTGGAGCGCCGCGCAGATCGCGAAGGCGGTCACCATGGCGCTGGCCGTGTCGTTCACCGCGATCTGGTGGAAGACGGGCTCGTCGCTGCCGCCCTGCGCGTGCATCAGCCCGCTCTGCGCCTGCAGCAGCGGGTCGAAGCCGGGGTCGGGCGCCTGTGGGCCCGTCGTGCCGTAGGCCGTGACCGACGCCGTGATGATGCGCGGGTTGATCGCCGCCAGCGACGCGTGGTCGATGCCGAGCCGTTCGAGCACGCCGAGGCGGTAGTTGTCGCAGACGACGTCGGCTCCGCGCACCAGGTCCAGGAACGCGTCGCGCCCCCGAGGGTTCTTCAGGTCGAGGCAGATGCTGCGCTTGCCCTGGTTGTAGCCGACGAAGCCCAGGCCGTAGGTCCGGAACGTGTCGCCGCCGAGCGGCTCGACCTTGATCACGTCGGCGCCGAAGTTCGCGAGCACGGCCGACGCGAAGGGCGACGCGATGATGACGCCGAGGTCGAGGACGCGGATTCCGCTGAGCGGGCCCGTCTGATGCCGCGCGTCGGCGCGCGGGTCCGTCTTGGTTCGCGCGTAAGCGCGCGGGTCCTCCTTTGGTCGCGCGTAGGCGCGCGATTCCTCCTTCTGCTGCGGGCTCGCGCCACGAGGTGCGAGCCCTTCGGGGGTGGGGCGTTCTTCGGCGAGCACCTCCTGTAGGGGAACGGTCTGCATCAGGTGGCGGACGGCTCCCGGGGTGTCGTGGAGCTTTGCGGGGACGCCGGGGATCGAGACGGGGCCGAGGTCCGGGTGTTCCAGGTCGACGCGCATCTCGTTCGCGGCGACCGTCTCGCCGTCGAACCACTCGCGGCGCGTGCCGACGGGGCCGCTCGGCACCCCGTGGGCGTGGAGCGTGGCGAGCCATTCCGCGCGGTCGCGCTCGGCGAAGCGCGCCTCGATCATGTCGCGCACTTGGCGCGCGGTTCCCGGCTGCATCACGTTCTCGAAGCGGCCTTCGACGCCCGGAAGCTCGAGCACCGAGCCCAAGCCGATCGCGTCGAGCGCCTTCAGGAAGTGGTGCGGGATCAGCGTCGCCAGGAACAGCCACTCGCCGTCGGCGCAGCGGTAGAGCCGGTAGTTCGGCAGCGTTCCGCGCGTGCCGATGCCGCGCCGCCGCGGCGCCTCGACCGCGCGCAGGAACGCTCCGCTCTGCAGTCCTCCGAGCGCGTGCAGTCCGTTCACCTCGACGTGCTGTCCCAGCCCACTCTGCGCGCGCTCGACCAACGCCGCGGCGATCGCGCTGGCCGCGAGCATCCCGTGCGCGTAGCGAAGCTGCGGCGTGACCAGCTGCACCGGCACGTCCTTCCAGCTGAACTGCGAGAAAGCCGCGCCGGACAGGCCCCAGAGCAGCACGTCGTCCACCGGCAGGTCGCTCCACCAGCCCGCTGCGCCCCAGTGCGGAAGCGACGCCACGAGCAGCCGCGGGTCGCGCTCCAGCAGGGACGCCGCGTCGAGCCCCTGCTCCGCGCGCTCCGCGTCGGGGCGGTCGAAGACCACGACGTCGGCCGTGCACAGCAGGGCGTCGAGGTTCTCGCGCTCGGCGGGAGCGAGCTCGATGCGTCGCTTGTTGCGGTTCCAGCAGAGCGCGCCAGGATCCGGCGCGCTCGCGCCCGCGGACGGGGACTCGACGCGCACGACGTCCGCGTGCAGGTCAGCCAGCAGCATGCACGCGAGCGGACCGGCCACGCCCTCCGTCATGTCCAGGACCCGCACGCCGTCGAACGCTCCAGCCATCGCAGGAATCCTGAGCCAACTGCCCGTGATCCGTCTACCCCGCGTGGACCCGGCTCCGGTAGCATGGCGAGATGCCCCGCCCGGACCCGGCCGTCTTCATCGAGCCCGCCGCCTCGCGCCCCGACGAGATCGCGATCGAGTCGCCCGACGGGCGCCGGACCTGGGGCGAGCTCGAGCTTTCGACGCGCCGCGTCGCGAACGGCCTGGCGGCGCTTGGGCTCGGAAAGGGGGATCGTGTCGCGGTCCTGGCGCGCAACCGGCCCGAGTTCATGGAGGTCGTGCTCGGCAGCGCGCGCGCGGGGACGCGCTTCGTCCCGCTGAACTGGCACCTGACCGCCGACGAGATCGCGTACATCCTGGAGGACAGCGGCGCGCGCGTGCTGGTCTGCGACCCGCGCCACGCCGAGACCGCGCGCGCGGCCGCGGACCGCGCCGGCGTCAAGCACCTGTTCGTGGCGGGCGAGTCGTGGGACGAGTGGCTCGGCGCGCAGTCGACGGCGACTCCAGAGAACCGCGCCGCGGGCGCGACGCTCATGTACACGTCGGGGACGACCGGCCGGCAGAAGGGCGTGGTGCGCTCGGACCAGGGTGGGACGGTGGACCAGGTCTTCGAACGCTACCGCCGTGTCGGGGGCCTCTGGGGCTACCGCAGGCCGGGCGTCCACCTGGTGGCCTGCCCGCTCTACCACGCCGCCCCGCCGGCCAACGCGCTCTTCGCCATGGCCTATGGCCAGTCCCTGGTGCTGATGCCGTCCTTCGACGCCGACGAGGCGCTCGAACTCGTCGAGCGCCACCGGGTCACTACCACGCACCTGGTGCCGACGCAGATGATCCGGCTCCTGCGCCTGCCCGACGCCCGCCGCGCCAGCGCCGACGTGTCGTCGCTCGAGGCGGTCTTCCACGGCGCGGCGCCGTGTCCGCCCTGGGCCAAGCGCGCGATGATCGAGTGGCTGGGTCCGATCGTGATCGAGTACTTCGGCTCGAGCGAGGGAACAGGCCCGCTGATCGCGACCAGCGAGGAGTGGCTCGCGCACCCGGGCACCGTCGGCAAGCCGCACGCGGCGCTCGAGGTGTCCGCCGTAGACGAAGACGGACGCGACCTGCCGCGCGGCGAGACGGGCACGCTCTACTTCCGGCGTGCGGACGGTGCGCCCGAGTACCACGGCGATCCCGAGAAGACGCGCGCGAGCCGGCTGCCCGACGGGCGCTTCACCGTCGGCGACGTCGGCTGGGTGGACGACGACGGCTTCGTCTACCTGGCCGACCGCAAGATCGACATGATCATCTCGGGCGGCGCCAACATCTACCCGTCCGAGGTCGAGGCCGTGCTGAGCCAGCACCCGGCGGTAGACGACTGCGCGGTGTTCGGCATTCCCGACGACGAGTGGGGCGAGCAGGTCAAGGCCGCCGTCACCTTGCGTTCGGGCCGGACCGCCGACGCCGACGCGCTGATCGCGTTCTGCCGCGAGAGCATCGCCGCGTACAAGTGCCCGCGCTCGGTGGACTTCGTGGACGAGATGCCCCGCGAGGCGTCGGGGAAGCTCAAGAAGCGGCTGCTCCGCGAGCCGTACTGGACGGACGCGGGGCGCTCGATCTAGTCCGCGGGCTTCCGCCTAGTCGATCAGCGCCGGGTAGATCAGCGTCTTCAGCTGCCCGCGGAAGTTGAACGTCCCCGACGGCATGAACTGGGTCATGAAGACGACGATCAGGTCCTCGGCCGGGTCGATCCAGAACGCCGTGCTCGCGGCTCCCCCCCAGGCGTACTCGCCGACCGAGCCGATCAGCTGCGCGCGCGCCGGGTCGAGCGCCACCGAGAAGCCGAGGCCGAAGCCGACGCCGTCGTAGGTGGTCTCGCTGAAGGTGCCGAAGCCGAGCGTAGACAGGTCCTGCCCCTCGGGCAGGTGGTTCATCGTCATCAGTTCGATGGTCTTGCGCCCAAGGATCCGCTCACCGTCGAGCGTGCCGCCCGCGAGCAGCATCCGGCAGAAGCGTAGGTAGTCGGCGGCCGTCGACACGAGCCCACCGCCGCCGGACAGGAACGTCCTGGGCCGTGCGTACTCGCTGGTCTCGGGGTCGTCTTCGAGCCGGATCTGCTTGTCGGGTCCGCGGTTGTAGTTGGCGGCGAAGCGGTCGAGCTTCTCGGGCGGCACGGTGAAGCCGGTGTCCACCATGCCGAGCGGCCCGAACACGTGGTCCTGCAGGAACTCGTCGAAGCGCTTGCCCGACATGACCTCGACCAGGTAGCCGAGCACGTCGGTCGCCACCGAGTAGTTCCAGCGCGTGCCGGGCGAGAACTCGAGCGGCAGCCCGGCCAGCTTCTCGATCATCTCGCGCAGCGTGCCGCCGGCCGCGGCGCCGCCCACGTCGAGCCGCCGGTACGCGCGGTCCACGTTGGTGCGCTCCATGAATCCGTAGGTGAGCCCCGACTGGTGGGTCATCAGGTCGCGGACGGTCATGGGCCGTTCGCAAGGCGTGGTGATGAAGTTCGGGTAGTTGCCCTGCGCGTAGACGCGCAGGTCGCGCCACTCGGGAATCCACTTGTGGACCGGGTCGTCGAGCTGGAACTCGCCCTGCTCGTACAGCGTCATCAGCGCGACCGACGTGATCGGCTTCGACATCGAGTAGATGCGGAAGATCGTGTCCTCGCGCATCGGCTTGCCGCGGTCCATGTCCATCATGCCGATGGGCGATGCATAGGCGACCTGCCCCCGGCGTGAGACCACGGTTAGCGCGCCCGCGATCTTCTTGGTGTCCAGGTAGCGGCGGTTCAGGTGCGCGTCGATGCGCGCGAGCTGAGCGCTCGACATTCCGACGTCTTCGGCGCGGACGGAAGCGGGCAAGGTCATGGGGCTCTCCTCGGCAGGCGGGTTCCCAGGCGGTTCCGGGTGGGGATTATGCCCTCCGCGCGGCATCTAGGGGTCGAGGGGGTCGTCCCGGTGCAGGGCGATCCGCGGCTCTGCGTCTCCCTCGACCAGGCCGCGGGGCATGGCGAAGGTGTTGAAGGGCAGGGCGACGCGGCCCCGGGCGTCGATCGCCGCGCAGCCGCCCCGGCCTCCCAGTGCCTCCACGCGGGCGAGCGCCAGGTCGCAGGCGTCCTGGAGCGGCCGGCCGCCGAGCCGGAGCAGCGCGTCTACCTCGTGGGCGAAGGCGCAGCGCAGGAAGATCTCGCCCTCTCCGGTGCCGGACACGGCGCAGGTCGCGTCGTCGGCCCAGATCCCCGCGCCGGGCACCGGGCTGTCGCCGACCCGGCCGGGTAGCGCGTTCGTCATGCCGCCGGTCGAGGTGGCCGCCGCCAGGTGACCCGCGGCGTCGCGCGCGACCGCGCCGACGGTGCCGGCGCCGTCCTCCTCGCCGTCATGGTCGAGCAGCGTCATTGCCGCGGCGCGTGCCCGCTCGAGCTGTGCGCTGCGCTGTGGGGTGATCAGCCACTCGTCGCCCGCGGGCTCGAGGCCCTGCCCGATGGCAAAGGCCTCGGCTTCGGCACTCGCCAGCAGGACATGCGGGCTGCGCTCCAGGACCGCGAGCGCTGCGCGCACCGGGTTCCGGAGCCGGCGCACAGCCGCGACTCCGCCCGCTCTTCGCTCTAGCCCGTCCATCACCGCCGCGTCGAGCGCCACGGAGCCGTCGCTGCGCAGCACGGCTCCGCGGCCGGCGTTCAGCGCCGGGCAGTCCTCGAGCACGGCCACGGCCTCGACGGCCGCCTCGAGCGCGGGGCCGCCCCGGGCCAGCACCCGCTGTCCGGCGCGCAGCGCCTCGGC
>JAFDDB010000243.1 GCA_019311115.1 Deltaproteobacteria bacterium | reverse complement strand
CCCGGCTCCGAGGCCGGCTTGCCGATCTCGAACTTGACGGCGTCGAGCTCGAACGTGTTGTGGTTCCGGTTGAACTGGAAGTGCGGCTGCGGAGAGACCCCAGGCTGGCCACCGACCCCGTCGGTGCCGGTCCCCTGCTCCGGGTTGTTCCAGTTGTAGATGTACGACGCCTCGACGTAGCCGCCGATCTGAAGGCCCGACAGGAACGAGTCGAGACCCGAGCCGGCTTCGACGTCCGCCGGGGCGACGCCGCTCTTGCGCATCTCCTCGGACGACTCCAACGCACTGCGCGTCGCCTTCAGCTCGTCCTCGAGCGCCATCAACCGGCTCTCGAGCGCTTCCATGCGCTGCGCTTCCCCACTCGTGTCGTCTGCCGTGACCGTGAACGGCACGGCGATGAGCGTTGCGACGAGTGCAACCGCGACGCTCTTTCCAATTGCTGCGAGTCCCATTGCCCCTCCTGCTGGCGGACGGCCGCCGGCTTCTGTTGTTCGCCTCGACTGAACTCTGCAAACCAAAGGCCAGTACTCCCCGGGTGCTGCTGCGCCTCGCCGAAACGACGACGAACATGCAGCGGTCCCTGAGACCGACGGCTCGGCGAACGCCCGACGAATCGGGACGCACTCCGGTCCTCTCACCCGTTTTCCCCCGCGCAAATGGTAGAGCGCGAACTCCACAATGCAACGCTCACGAGCGCCAGAGAGCGCGCACGCGCAGCGGCGGACGGATCTAGCGCGACTCAGTGACGGCGCGGGCGGACGGACTCGCGGATGAAACGGGCCGTCCGGGGTGCGCGGGTGGCGTCGATGTCGCCGGCCAGACGCTCCAGGTCATGGATGGTGTCGACGTCGTGGTGGGCCTCGAGCGACTGTGTGCGAAGCCCTTCGCGTTCGGCGCGCGCCAAGGTCTGTTCCAGGACCGACGCGGTGCTCATCGGGATGTCTAAGATCGCGTCACAGGGTGCACAGAGACCGATCAGGTTGTAGCCACCGTCAAGATCCGGACACACCACCAGGTCGGCGTCGTCGAGCGCGTGGAACGCCTCTTCGACGCGCTCGGCGGGCAGGCTCGGACTGTCGGTGCCCCGCAGCACGATCCGGTCGTAGCCCTCGTCCGCGTGTACCTGGAAGAACACACGCATACGCGAAGCCAGGTCGGGTCCGCGCTGGGCAAGCCGCCGGTAGACGGCGGGAAGGTGCTCGCGGAACCAGGGCTCCGCGTCGTCGGGCGTGTACCAGAGCGCCAGGTCGTGGTCCGACCGCGCGTGCTGGTCCGCGATGTCGAGCAGCATGGCCTCGTACAGCACCGCCGCCGGTCCGGCTCCGATCGACGCCGCGAGACGGGTCTTCACGCGCCCGGCTTCGGGCCGGCGGGCGAAGAGCCCGAGCAGCCTCCGGGTCACTCCTGGCCTGCCCTGGCCTGCCCTGGGTCACACAGACGGAACAGGCTCACGGGAGCGGGGTTTCGAGCACGGTCGCGGGCACGCCCTCGACGTCGAGCCGCGTTCCCGGCGCGGCCTCGGCGCGGCGCACGTAGCCGAGCGCGAGCGGGCCGCTGGCCGGCGACTCGACCGCGCTCGTCACCGCGCCGACCCGCGTCGCGCCCGACCGGATGGTCGCGCCGGGCGTCACGAGTGCCTCGGTCGAGAGCCGCACCAGGAAACGGTTGACCGCGCCGCGCGAGATGAGCCGGGCGATGATCTCCTGGCCCACGTAGCAGCCCTTGGTCTCCGAGATGGCCACGTCGAGGCGCGCCTCGAGCGGGAAGTTCTTCGGCCCCACGTCTACGCCGTAGCGCGGCGCGCCGATCTCGACCCGGAGGATCTCGGCAGCGGCCCCGGCGAGCTCCGGGAACGCCGCGCGCAGTCCGTCGAGGGAGCCGGCGGGCCCGAGCACGCGGACGCCTTCGGCGGACCACGGGGCGAATGCGCCCCCGCCAAGCCAGCGGCGCGAGGCGTCGTCGACCTCGAACTCTGCGAGGCGGGGCGTCGGGTGGCCGAGCGCCTCGAGGCGCGCGCGCGCGCCCGGTCCCTCGAACGACAGGCCGTCCCAGTCGCCGCCCAGGTTCGAAAGCTCCACGTCGTCGGCGATCACGTGCTTTTCGAGCACGCTGAAGACCTCTTCCACGGTGCCGGGCGCGGTGTCGAGCAGTACCGCGTCGCCTTCCACGAGCGCGAACAGGTCGGACAGCACGTGCCCCTTGCGGTCGAGCAGCGTCGCGATGCAGGCCTGGCCTGCGGCGAGGGGCGCAAGGTCATTCGAGAGCATCCCGTTGAGGAAGCGGATGCGGTCGCCACCGGTGGCGCGGACGAGTCCGCGGTCCGCGCGGTCGATGAAGACCGCGTCGGCGCCCCCGAGCTTCTCGAAGAGGCCCCCGGGTTCGAAGAGGCCGGGCATCGCGTCTTCGACCCCGGCTACGAGCGGCCGCCCGCTGCGAGCCGGGCGTTGCGCACCTGCATGGCCTTCCACGGCTCGATCATCTTGTCGACGACGTCGAGCGCGGCGCCGCCGAAGGCGGTCTCGACGGTGGCGAAGCGCGTGCGCAGCATGGCGCCGATCCCGCGCTCCACCGTACGGAGCGACACGAAGCTGCGTACCCAGTCGGACGCGGGGCGGTAGCCACGGCGGTCGAGCACCCCGGCCAGGTGCATCAGCAGGTAGGGGAAGAGCACCCAGAGGTTCCGCCACTCCTTGCGGACGATGCGCGCCGCGAGCCGCAGCGTCGCACCGATCTCCGCGGCCGCACCCAGTTCAGGTTGTTCTGGCGCAGGCGGCCTTCCGCCAGGTTGAAGCACGCCATCTTCACACCCGGCGCCGTGTCGGTCGGCGCGAACAGCTCGAGTGCGGACTCGGGCGTTAGCCCGACGACGTGGTCCGCGTCGGCTCGCTGTGCGGCAGCGAGGAAGGCCGAAAGCTCCTCGGGAACGACGAGCGGAATGTCCGACGGGACGATCAGCACGGCGTGATCGGGATCCTCGGGCGCGGGCAGGGTACGCAGGAATGCGTTCCAGACGTTCTCGAGCAGCGACTCGCGCTGCGGCACGACGTGTATCGGACACGACGCGGCGGCGGCGAGCTCGAGGCAGCCGAAGTTGGCGAGCACCTTCTCGAGCCGGATCGCGTCGGCGACTACGAAGACCTCGGTCACTTCGGGCGTGTGGAGCAGCGTCTCGAGAACGTGCACGAGCATCGGCTTGCCGCGTACCTCGAGGAACGCCTTGCTGCGTCCCTTGACCGAGCGGCTGTGACCGCGGTCGCCGGCCAGCAGCAAC
>JAFDDB010000141.1 GCA_019311115.1 Deltaproteobacteria bacterium | reverse complement strand
CGGGCTCACCGTGCTGCTCCTGCTGGCGCCGTGGACGGTCACCGGCCATCTGCTGACCGGGACCGCGTTCTGCACCGTGCTGCTCTGGATCTCGCGCGACCTGCTGGAGTGGGGGAAGCCCGTCTTCCGGCCGCGGCCTTCGCGAGCCGTGCGAACGTTCGCCGTGACGTCCGTCGCCCTGCTGCTGGGGCAACTGGTGCTGGGTGGGCTGGTCTCGAGCCAGGGGGCGGGCCTGGCCTGTGCCAGCTTCCCGTCTTGTGACGGGGACGCATTCATCCCGACGCTCTCCGGGCTGGTCGGGATCCACGTCCTGCACCGGTTGAACGGCCTGCTGCTGCTGGCCAGCGTGATCGCCCTGTCGATGGCGACGCGCGGCGTCGGCCGCGTGGGGCTGCTGGCCTGGACGGCCGTCCGCCTGCTGATCCTGCAGATCGGCGTCGGCGTGCTGAACGTCCTGCTCCTGCTGCCGGTCGAGGTGACGGGTCTTCACACCGCCCTGGCAGCCATCCTGGCCCTGACGCTCGGTCTGCTGCTTCGCGAGTTGGTCTACGCAGCACCGGGCCGTGTCGAGGGAACCCGCGCAGCCGGGTCCGACCTGCCAGTCGAGGACGAGTCCCAGGCGGTCCGACCGCTGGCCTCGTCGGGCTGAGCCGCTCGGAGTGGAGAGAAGCCGTGGGTGAGGGCCTGCTGCTGCCGACCGTCAACGCGACGCTCAACCTGACGGCCACGGTCCTGCTCCTCTGGGGCCGCCACCTGATCCGATCCGGGCGCGAGCGCGAGCATCGGCGCGTCATGCTGTCGGCGTTCGCGGTCTCGGTGCTCTTCCTCGTGCTGTACGTGGGGCACAAGGCGGCGCGCGACTTCGAGAACACGCCCTTCTTGATCGAGTGGGCGCGTCCCTACTACCTGGTCCTGCTGTTCTCGCACGTGACACTGGCGATGACCGTCCCGGTCCTCGCGGTGCTGCTGATCCTGCGCGGGCTGCGGGACCGACGAGAGGCGCATCGCAGGCTTGCGCGCTGGGCCTGGCCTGTGTGGCTCTACGTCTCAGCGACCGGCGTGCTGATCTACGTGCTGCTCTACCACGTAAACCCGACCTCGATGTAGCTAGAAGCGAAAGTCGCGCACATCCTTGACGCGGCGCCCCCCAATCGGGAAAGATCCAGCCCGCGAACGCTTCAGAGCCATTGCCCGCGCTCTCGCCGGGCCGAATCAGTGTGCTGGTGCCTCCCCGTTTTCCCCTGACTTTCCTGCACGAAGAGTAGACGTGAGGACGGTACGCTCGCTCGACGACCGTCGCGCTGCAAGGACGCACATGAGACTCCCCAGACTTCTGTTCATCGCACTGCTGCTGGTCTGCGCGATTCCCGTGGCGGGAATCTCGGGACCCGACGCCGACCTGGCGCGCGGCGAGGCGCTCTTCAACACCTGTGCGGCATGTCACGGTGACCAGGGCCAGGGCGACGCACTGCTGCTGGCTCCGGGCATCGGTGGCCTGAGCCCCTGGTACGTCGAGGCGCAGATCCGCAAGTTCCAGACGGGTGTGCGCGGCGCGCACCCCAACGACATCGCGGGCCTGCGCATGCGGCCGATGTCGCGGCTGCTGCGCACCGACACCGACACCAAGGCGGTCGCGGCCTACATCGGGACGCTGCCCGAGCCGCCGACGCGCGTCACGCTCGACGGCGACGCGGCCCGCGGCGCTCCGCTCTACGCGCCCTGCATCGCGTGCCACGGCATCGACGGCAAGGGCAATCCGGCTCTGCAGGCTCCCAGTCTCCACTCCAGCGACTGGTACCAGCTGACGCAGCTGAAGAACTTCAAGGCGGGCATCCGCGGCCGCGCGGACGACCCGTTCGGGGTCATGATGCGGCCGATGGCGATGATGCTCGTCGACGAGCAGGCCATGAAGGACGTCATCGCCCACGTCCAGACGCTGGGCAGGTAAGGGAGTTCGAAGCGACCATGGCAAAGGCATTTCCGCCGGACGAGCTGGCAACACGCACGTTCGTGATCACGACTGCGGGCATCTTCCTGTTCATCGCCTGCGTCATCATCTTCGTTCTCTAGGTGACTCATGATTGAGCGCTACCTGGTTGCCGCGTCGAGCTACGCGCAAGACATCGACAACCTCATCCTCCTGATCGCGGTCCTCGTCGGGTTCTGGCTCGTGCTGTGCGAGGTCGTCTTCTTCTACTTCATCTGGCGTTTCCGGGCGCGCGACGGCCACAAGGCCGAGTACGTGTCGGGCGAGAACAAGGCGCACAAGCGCTGGATCACGATCCCGCACCTCCTGGTGCTCGTCTGTGACGTCTTCATCATCTACGGCGCCGTCCGCGTGTGGGTGAACGTGAAGCAGACGCTGCCACCGCCCGACGCCACGGTCCGCGTGATCGGCCAGCAGTGGGCCTGGACGTTCGTGCACCCCGGAGCCGACGGAAAGCTCGATACCGCGGACGACATCGCCAAGATCGACGAGCTCCACGTCGAGGTGGGCAAGACCTACCACTACGAGCTTTCGGCGCGCGACGTGCTGCACAGCTTCTCGGTGCCGGTCTTCCGCCTCAAGCAGGACGCGGTTCCCGGCCGCATCATCCGTGGCTGGTTCGAACCGACGAAGACCGGCGAGTACTCCGTCCAATGCGCGGAAATCTGCGGGATGGGCCACGGCCTGATGGGCGCCCGCATCATGATCGAGACACCGGGCGAGCACGCGGCCTGGGTGGCCGGACAGAAGCCACTCTCGCTGGCGTCGGCCCGGTAGCCACGAGGGACGAGCATGGCGACCGCGGACATCACGACCGACGCGCACCACCACCACGAGCAGACGTTCTGGAGCAAGTACGTCTTCTCGACCGATCACAAGATGATCGCCATGCAATACATGTTCACGGGCATGTTCATGGCGGCCATCGGCGGCTTCATGGCGTACGTGTTCCGGATGCAGCTCGCCTTTCCGGGCATGGAGGTGCCGCTCTTCGGGCTCGTCGGTCCCAACGACTACAACGCGCTGATCACCAACCACGGCACCATCATGATCTTCTGGGTCGCCATGCCGGTGCTGATCGCGGCCTTCGGGAACTTCCTGATCCCGCTCATGATCGGCTGCGACGACATGGTCTTCCCCAAGATCAACCGGCTCTCGTACCAGATCTTCCTGTTGAGCGCGGTCATCCTGCTGATCTCGCTAGCAGTGCCCGGAGGCGGGTTTGCGGGGGCCTGGACGGCGTATCCGCCCCTCTCGGCGCAGGCCCAGTACAGCGGAACCGCCCTGGGCTCGACGCTGTGGCTGGTCGCGGTCGCGCTCGAGTTCGTGGCGTTCCTGCTCGGCGGCATCAACTTCGTGACGACCGCGATGAACTCACGCGCGCCCGGCATGAAGATGTACGACATCCCGATGGTCATCTGGATGATCGTCATCGCGAGCGTCCTGTTCATGGCGTCGGTCGGCCCGCTGATCGCGGGCGCGATCATGCTCTTCATGGACCAGGTGGTCGGGACGGGCTTCTACGACCCGGCTCGCGGCGGCGACCCGGTGCTCTGGCAGCACCTGTTCTGGTTCTTCGGCCACCCCGAGGTCTACGTCGTGCTGCTGCCCGCCCTGGGGATCACGGCGGACATCATGTGCGTGTTCGCGCGCAAGAAGCTCTTCGCGTACCGCACGGCGCTCTGGACGGTGTTCGGAACGGGCATCCTCAGCTTCACCGTCTGGGCGCACCACCAGTTCGTGGCCGGCATCGACCCGCGCATGGCGCACATCTTCACCGTCACCACGCTGCTCATCTCGATCCCGATCGCCGAGCTCTGCTTCATCTACATCGCCACGCTGTACGGTGGCTCGATCACGCTCTCGACGCCCATGCTCTGGGCTCTGGCCTTCGTGGCCGAGTTCCTGATCGGTGGCGTGACGGGCATCTTCCTCGGGGCCAGCGGAGCGGACATCTACTTTCACGACACGTACTTCGTGCTCGCGCACTTCCACTACACGTTCTTCCCGATCGCGATCATCGGTACCTTCGCCGGAATCACCATGTGGTTCCCGAAGATGTTCGGGCGCTACATGAGCGAATTCTGGGGCAAGGTGCACTTCTGGGGCACGGTCATCCCCTTCAACATCATCTTCATCCCGCTCTTCTTCCTGGGGACGATCGGCCAGCACCGCCGCATCTACGACTACACGAACTTCCCCGAGCTGTCGTTGCCGTGGATGCAGGACCTGCGGCAGCTCGCGACGGTGGCGCTCATCGTCATGCTGCTGTTCCAGTTTATCTTCCTGATCAACATGTTCTACAGCATGTTCCGCGGCAAGAAGGCGCCGAAGAACCCGTGGCGGGCGAACACCCTCGAGTGGACGACCGAGTCTCCGCCGCCGCACGGCAACTGGCCCGAGGGCCTGCCCGAGGTGTATCGCGGTCCGTACGAGTACAGCACGCCAGGCCGCGACGAGGACTACTGGCCGCAGAACGTGCCGAGCTGAGCCAGGGGAATCCATGAGACCGATTGCGAATACGCGCAGCGCCGCGGGCATCCCGACTGGACGGCTCGCCGTCTGGTGGGTGGTGGCCTCGGAGATCGTCATCTTCGGCGGGCTGCTGGCCTCCTACGTCATGCACCGGCTGGCTCATCCCGCCTGGGCCGAGCAGGCCATGCACACGAACGTGTGGGCGGGCGGCTTCAACACGCTGGTGCTGCTGACTTCGAGCCTGTCGGCGGTGCTCGCGCACAAGGCGGCCGAGGAGGGCGATGGCCCGAAGGCGGCGCGCCTGCTCGGCTACACCATGCTGGGCGGCGCCATGTTCGTCGTCGTCAAGGCGTTCGAGTGGACGGCCGAGATCCAGGCCGGCTACACGATCACCTCGAGCACCTTCTGGTCGTTCTACTACTCGGCCGCGGGCCTGCACGGGCTGCACGTGATCGGCGGTGTGGTGATCATGGGCTTCGTGGCCGCGGCCGCGCGCAGGAACGAGGAACTCCACCGCGTCGAGTTGATCGGGATCTACTGGCACTTCGTCGACATCGTCTGGATTTTCCTGTTCCCGCTGCTCTACATCGCGAAGTAGGAAGACATGAGCGAACACGCACACGAGCATCCGAACTACATCAAGATCTGGGCCGTCCTGGTCGTCCTGCTGGGAATCAGCGTCCTCGGTCCGCTCTTCGGGCATCCCGTCGTCACGCTGGTCACGGCGTTCGGGATCGCGCTCGTCAAGGCGTACCTGGTCGCCAAGAACTTCATGCACGTGAACGTGCAGAAGAGGTTCGTGGCCTACATGCTCCTGACCTGTCTCGTGTTCATGGCGCTGTTCTTCTTCGCCGCGGCGCCGGACGTGATGAAGTCCGAGGGCAACAACTGGTACAAGCCGGAGGCGCAGTGGCAGGCGGGCGCTGGGACCTCCGAGGGGCACGGAGACCACTAGGTCATGCTGCGGATTGGCGGTGCACCGGTTCCAGCGCGGGAGCCGCTCGTTTCGAGCGCGGTGCTGGCGACGCTCATCTTCATCGCGGCCGAGGTCATGCTCTTCTCGGGCTTCATCAGCGGCTTCGCGATCCTGAAGGCAGGCTCGGCGGGCGTCTGGCCGCCGCCCGGACAGCCGAGGCTGCCGGTCGAGTCGACGGCCTTCAACACCGCCGCGCTCCTGATGAGTGGCGTCTTCGCGTTCCTGTCGGCGCGCGCCTGGGCGCGTGAGCCCGCCGCGGCGGCAACGCCGCTGCGCATCTCGATCGCGCTCGGCGTCTTCTTCGTGCTCTTCCAGGGCTGGGAGTGGGTGCAACTGGTCGGCGAGGGCCTCACCCTCACGTCGAGCACGCACGGCAGCTTCTTCTACCTGATCGTCGGCGCGCACGCGATGCACGCCGTGGTCGCGGTCCTCTTCCTGGCCGCAGCCGGTGTGTCGCTTAGCCGGGGCACGCTCACGTCGGAGCGCTTCGCGGCGACGCGCGTGTTCTGGTACTTCGTGGTCGGCCTGTGGCCGGTCATCTATGTACAGGTCTACCTGGCATGAGGCTCGTGGCCGTCGCGTTCGCGCTCGGCGTGCTGCTCGCGCCGCAGGCCGCGGAGGCCTGCTCCGTCTGCTTCAGCGGCCAGGACCAGGCACGCATCGCGTTCATCGTGACCACGGCCTTCATGACGGCGATGCCGCTGATCGTCGTCGGCGGTCTCGTGTTCTGGCTGCGCTCGCGCTTCCGCGAGGCGGAGAGGCTGGAGACCGCGCGGCGTCAGGCCGACCACGGCCTGCTGCCGGGCGAGCCCTGGAACCGGGCGTAGTCCGATGAGCACGTTCGCCCCCTACTTCCAGCTGACCAAGCCGCGGCTGCTGCCGCTGGTGCTGTTCTCCGGGCTGCCCGCGCTGGTGATGGCGGCCGGCGGCTGGCCCGACCCGGCCCACGCCGCGGCGATCCTGGGCGGGATCGCCCTGGCCGGGGGCGCCGCGAACGCGCTCAACAGCTACCTGGAGCGGGACAAGGACGCGCTCATGTCGCGCACGGTGACGCGCCCGCTGCCCGCCGGCGCGCTCGATCCGCGCCGCGCGCTCGCCTTCGGGCTGGCGCTGGGAGTCGCCGGGCCGGGTCTGCTCTGGTGGACGAGTGGCGCTCCCGCAGCGCTCGTCGCGTTGGCGGGGATCCTCTTCTACGTCTTCGTCTACACGCTCTGGCTCAAGCCGCGCACGCCCGCTGCGGTGATCTGGGGCGGGGTCGCGGGCGCGATCTCGCCGCTGATCGCGGATGCCGCGGTCGACGGGCGCATCGGCGCCGCGGGCTGGCTGGTCTTCGCCATCGTCTTCGCCTGGCAGCCGCCGCACTTCTGGGCCATCGCCATCTACCGCCAAGCTGAGTACGAAGCCGCCGACTTTCCTCTGCTCGTGTCGCGGATCGGTCCGGCCGCTACGGCGCGCCACATCGTCGCTTGGATCGCGGCCCTCGTCGCCGTGAGCTTGGTGCCCGTCGGTCTGGGGATGCTCGGGGTGCTGTACGGCGTGACGGCGGTCGCACTCGGCGCGTGGTTCGCGCTGTCCGGCGTGCAGTTGCTTCGCGATCCCGCTGCGGAGCCCGCGCGCCGCGTGTTCCGCGTCTCGCTCGTCTACCTGATGGGCATCTTCGCGGCGATGCTCACCGACCTGGCCCTGCACGCGCTGATCGCGTGAGACTGGCGGCCCTCGCAGCGGTGGTGCTGCTGGCCGCATGTGGCAGCGGCGAAGACGCCGCGCCTCCCGAGCGTCGGCCCGTCGACATTCCGGATCAGCCGGGCGAGTCTCCGATTCCGCACGAGCCCAAGCCGATCCCTGCGGACCTGCGAGGCGACGCGGACGAGGGCGCCGTGATCTACGGGCAGTTCTGCGCCATGTGTCACGGACCCGGTGGCAAGGGCGACGGCCCGGCTGCTGCGGGACTCAATCCCAAGCCCGCGGATCACACCGACGCCGCGTACATGGGCTCGCTCTCGGACGAGCACCTCTACAAGGTGATCCAGGGCGGAGGCGCCGCCGTCGGCAAGTCCCCGCTCATGACGCCGTGGGGAGGCGTGCTCACCGACGACCAGATCCGCGACCTGATCTCGTTCCTGCGCCGCATCTCCGGCACGTAGGCGCCGCGCGTGGGCGAGATCGCCTCGATCCTGGCGCCGGTCTTCCTGTCCGCGGCGCTCGGCTGGGGCTGGGTGCGCATGGGGCGCCCCTATGACCGCGACCTGCTCTCGCGTCTCATCTCGGACATCGGCGCGCCGTGCCTGATCTTCTCGCGACTCACCGACGTGGTCGTCGATCTCGAGCTGATGGCGTGGATGGCGGGCATCGCGGTGCTCGCCATGACGTTCTTCGGCGTCGTCGGCGGTGTCGTGCTGCGCCTGGCGCGTCTTCCGATGAACACGTTCCTGGCTCCCGTCACGTTCGGGAACGCCGGCAACATGGGCCTGCCGCTCTGTCTCTTCGCCTTCGGCGACGCGGGCCTGGCACTCGGCATCTGCTACTTCGCCGTCTCGGCCCTGCTGCAGTTCACCGTCGGAGTCTGGATCTGGACCGGGCGCGCCTCGTTCGCCGAGCTGCTGCGCACACCGGTCGCGTGGGCGATCGTGGCCGCATCGCTCGTGTTGTGGAGCGGCACCGAGGTCCCCGTCTGGATCCAGAACGCGACCGACCTGCTCGGCGGCTTCGCCATCCCGCTCATGCTCATCACGCTCGGCGTGTCCCTCGCCGACCTGCGCGTCGAGACACTCCACCGTGCGCTCGGCCTTTCCGTCTTCCGGCTGGCGCTCGGCTTCGGCGGCGGACTGCTGCTCGCCCACCTCTTCGCGCTCGACGGCGTCGCGCGCGGCGTCCTCATCCTGCAGTGCTCCATGCCCCCGGCCGTCTTCAACTACCTCTTCGCCTCGCGCTACCAACGCTCCCCCGAAGAGGTCGCCGGCATCGTCGTCTGCTGCACGCTCCTGTCGTTCGCAACGCTGCCGTTCCTGCTGGCGTTCCTGCTGTAGCGCCCGCCGTCGCCGCCCCACTGTGCGGGCAGACGGGCCGGACTCACCAGAGCCGCCCATCCCCATATCTCGAGGGCTAGACAGCGCGCTGGCGCAGCCCATCCGCGGCCACCCACCCACTCCATAACGGCAACCCCGCGCACCCACACAACTCCCGCGCCGCCTCGCCAATTCGGGGCCATCGCTACACCGCGCATTAGCACGTACCCGCATGCGATCACCTGAGCTGTCGAATGACTAGTCGGGCGGACACTCGAGTACCCAGGCGATGTGTCACCTCCGATTGGCTACAGTGGCTGCATCGCCTCCCCGGTTGGCGATGAAGCATGGATGTGGTTCACGCCTAGTTCTCTCTGGACAGCTGCGATGATAGTTTCGTCGTCAAGAGGATTCATATTCGTCA
>JAFDDB010000140.1 GCA_019311115.1 Deltaproteobacteria bacterium | reverse complement strand
CTTCAGGAAATCGCCCTTGGGGTAATCGCGGAGCTCCGGCTCTTCCGATGCATTCAGGTGGTAGAGCGAGCCATAGAACTCGTCAAACCCGTGTACGGTGGGCAAGTGCTCGTTGCGATCGCCCAGATGGTTCTTGCCGAACTGGCCCGTGGCATAGCCCTGCTGCTTCATCAAGGTGGCTATGGTCGGATCCTTGTCGCTGATCCCCTGCTTGGCACCCGGCATGCCGACCTTGCTCATTCCGGTGCGGAACACGGACTGGCCCGTGATGAAGGACGAACGCCCCGCCGTGCAGCTCTGATCGGCGTAGGCATCGGTGAACAGCATGCCTTCATCTGCCATACGGTCGATGTTGGGCGTCTGGTAACCCATCACGCCCTTCGACCACGCGCTGATGTTGGTGCGGCCGATGTCATCGCCCCAGATCACGACCACGTTCGGCTTGGCGTTCTGCGCGAACGCCGTGCCGGCGGGCAACGCGATTGAGGCAAGCAGGATCACGAATACGATCGCGCTCCCGGTGAACATGGTCCTGTTCCTCATAGTCTTGCTCCTCCGGGCTTGGTTCGACGTGACATAGTACGTGCCAGCCAGGGCTGACTGGGCCCGCTTCGCGGCTTGGTCATCCGCCTCGTCTGCGGTAGACGGCACTGATTCCGATCGGGAGCTCGATGCGGATGTGGTCGTCAGCGAGCAGCTCGATCAGGTGCTCGCCGCGCCCGTCCTCGCGGACGAGGCGGACCCGGCCCTCCTCGATCACGTAGCTCACCCGGATCACGGTGCCCTCCGCCACGATGGCGTCTCTCCGAAACGTGAGCGCCGTCAGATCGGTCGCCTCGGCGGCCGCGAGGGCGCTACGGGTGTTCTCCTGGGCGTCGATGTCCCAGGCTCCCAGCACGGGGTTCTGGCCGCAAGCGGCAGCGGCGAGCACGACCACCAGCACCGCCAGGCTGCGCGCAACAGCGTGGACCAGACGACGCATCGAGCACCTCCATCCGGGTGATCATCGATCGTCTCACACTGTGCCTCAGGCTGCGACCGACCTTCTCTCCGCGGAGTGTGCGAGCGAGCTTCAGAGCCCGCGGCGCTGATGCGATCGGAGGGCCGTGTACGAGACCCTGGCCACGCTAGCGATCTTCGCCTTCGCGTACAGCGTGACGGTCGGGCGGCTTGAACGCACGCCCTTGAACGGCCCCGTCGTCTACCTTTCGCGCTCGTGACCTGGGTCATCTTCGGGGCGGTCGTCGTGTCGCAGCCGCCGGGCGCCTATGACTGCGCGTCGTGGTCCACGCCGTGCTCAGCCTGACGGTGGTGCGCATGCTGCCCGTGTTCCTGGCGGCGTTCGGCGTCGGACTGCGCAGCGACGCGAAGCCCTTCCTTGGGTGGTTCGGGCCTCGCGGGCTCGCGAGCATCGTGTTCCTGGTCATCGTCCTTCGGGAGAAGCTGCCAGGCCACGACATCCTCGCTGCTACGACGGTGGCCAGCGTGGTGCTCAACATCATTGGACATGGAGTCACCGCCAATCCGCTGTCCACTGCGTTCGGCGCACACGCGACAGGGGACCCGAGCGGCCAAGGCTGATGATCAGCCACGCGATTCGCCGAACTCATCAGCCCGACAGTGTGCGAACTGGTGTGCGAACTCAGCAGCACTGAGCCGAACCCAGAAGAACAGGAACGACCCAAGTACGCGGAATCCCGAACGGAGACGAACTCCCAGACACCCAGACGAACGCCCGGGTCTATATGGGGTTCAGGAGGTCCGGAGTTCGAATCTCCGCGCCCCGACCAGTGATGATGGCCCGCGAGAATGCACCGGGCCCTCCCGCCGCCGGCCCTATTCCCTCCTCCAATGCAGGCGTGTCCAGCTCGCCGTGATGGCGGCGAGCAGCAGGTCGTTCCGACTGTAGTCACCGCACCCCTGGCTGTTTCGGAGCCGCGCGCTGCCGAGGTGGGCGTAGGCGAAGTTCGCGCCGATCAGGAAGCCGTCGCTCACCTCGTACTCCACGCCGCCGACCGCGCGGATCTTCCGATTGACGGGCATCTCGGCGGTGCGATCGCTGGTATTTCACAGCGCTGGTGTCGTAGGCCACGCCCGCCTGATGAGTCCATTATCAGCCGGAGCTACGCCGAGGATCTCGCTCACTCTGCCCGGGCGGACGCAGAGCGGAGTGCGAAGATCGCAATGGCTGGATCGTCACCTCGTGCCTCTCGGATCACGTCTCGAAGCTCGCTCTCGAACTTCGCGGGCACCGTGTCATCGCTGGCCAGCACCATTCCCAGTCCGAATCGCGCCTCGACGCTGGGTCTTCCGAGCAGGATCACCTCGATTCCGGGCCACTCATCCACGTAGCTATGGACGGCCGCGCGCACGTGGGGTGCCACGGGGTAGAGGAGCGGGCGCGCCACCCTTCCTTCACGTCGAGCCTCGAGCACGTTCAGGAACAGCGGAGCGGAGACGAGCACGGCGAGCAACACCAGCGTCATGATTGCAGCCGACGCCCAGGCGGGACGTTGGTCTTGCTCGCCGTGCACGTGGACGCGCAGCAGGCGGAAGACCATCGCCGCGCCCAGGATGATCGCGACGAGGTTCGTGAGCAGCAGGATGCCGGCGTTGACCGCGATCCACGGTCGGTCGTTGGTGAGGGCGACGCCGACGACGGCGAGAGGCGGCACCAGGGCTGCAGCGATCGCAACACCGGCAAGCGTCGACGCGACCTTCGGCCGACCCATCGCATATGCGGCAGCCATCCCCGACGCAAACCCGATGGCCAGGTCCATCAGATCGGGCAGGCCGCGCGCCTCGATTTCCATCGAGGGCTCGTAGCCTGGATTTCCCAGTCCAACGAGGACCGAGATCCCGAAGCCGAGGCCCACCCCGAGAACGCTCACGCCCATGGCCATGCGGAACAGCACGACGTTGCCCTGAACCAGCGCAAAACCACTCGCGACCAGCGGCCCCATCAGCGGCGCCACGAGCATGGCGCCGATCACGACGGCGGTTGAGCCCTGTAGGAGTCCCAGCGAGGCGAGCGCCGCGGCGAGGCCCATCATGACTACGAAGTCGGCGTCGGCCACCGCACCAGCCGCGATGCGCAACGACAGCTCGCGCCGTTCTTCACGTCTGAGCCGTGGCAGCCATCGGCTCACGAATCCACTGTATTCAACGTCATCCGAAGGAATCTGGGGATTGCTCATAAGGGAATGGTAGTTCCCACCCTCGATTCGAACCATGCCGACCGGTCACGCAGCCGGTGCTGGAGACCGAGTCCGCCCGGTGTGCGAGCAGTGTGCGAACTTGGCCACACCGAGACGAACTCAGACGAACAGGAACGACCGGGCTCCGCGGAATCCCTGAACGCAGACGAACACACCAGCACCGAGAAGCACACCTGGGTCGGTATGGGGTTCAGGAGGTCCGGAGTTCGAATCTCCGCGCCCCGACCAAGTGAAGTCGCGCAGTTCGGGGTCTTGTTCTTTCGCTACGCGACGTTGGCGCGCGCCGTCGGTTCACGGCCATGCACGGCACAACCCGCCCGAACACTACGCTTGGTCTCCTGAGAGAACCAGGCCGAGGCTTTTCTCAGGATCTCCTTCTCCTCGCGCAAGACCCGGTTCTCACGCCGCAGCTGATGCAGCTCCACCTTCGCTTCGCTCGTCAGACCGTCGCTGCGAACTCCTCCGTCGAACTCTGCCTGCTTCACCCAGTTGCGGATCGCCTCCGCCGAAGGCTCGAACTCCCGCGCCAGGTCCTCCGGCCGACGGCCCCACGGACCCGCTCGATCATCTGCTGCCGGAACTCCGGCGCGTACGGTCGGTGATGTCGTCTCACCATCGTGGCTCCTCTCCCCCCAGGTCTGGGGGTGTCCACGAAAGCGGGTCAACTCCTCTTCTTGATTGCTCCGTTCGCCGGTGACGCCGACGTCTGCCGGCATCGTGATAGGGTGCCCGTCCGGAACCAGAACCGATGGTCGACGACTCCCCGCGCACTTCCAGCCCACAGCAGGCCAGCCTGGACGCCGAGTGCGAGGGAGAGCGGCTGGTCGTCCGGCTCGCCGGCGACTGGCTGCTCGGCGCGGCGCGGCCGAGCGGCGACGACGCGCTCGAGCGGATCGCGCGCGAGCCCGCACTGCGCGCCGTCGCGTACGAGTCCGGCGGGCTCGGGAGCTGGGACACGGGCCTGGTGACTCTGCTCGCGCGCATCGAGGCGGCCGCGCGAGAGCGGCAGGTCGCGGTCGAGCACCGCGGGCTTCCGGACGGCGCGCGGCGGTTGCTGGACCTCGCGTTCGCCGTGGAGGAGCGTGAGGGCGCGCGCAGACAGGCCGTGCGGAAGGGCCTGCTCACGCGGACGGGCGAGAGGTTCGTCGCAAACGTGGCCTCGCTACGCGAGTCGCTCGCCTTCCTCGGGGCGTTCGCGCAGTCCGTTGGCCGCTTCGTGCGGGGCCGCGCCAACTACCAGCGCTCCGACCTCTGGGTCACGATGCAGGAGACCGGCGCCGAGGCGCTGCCGATCGTCGGGCTGATCAGCTTCCTGCTCGGCCTGATCTTCGCCTTCGTCGGCGTCATGCAACTGGACCGCTTCGGCGCGGGGATCTTCGTGGCCGACCTGGTCGCTCTGGGCATGGTGCGCGAGATGGGGCCGATCATGACGGGGATCATCATGGCCGGGCGCACGGGGGCCGCGTTCGCCGCGCGGCTGGGCACGATGAAGGTCAGCGAGGAGATCGACGCCCTGACGACCCTGGGGCTCGACCCGATGGACTTCCTGGTCCTGCCGCGGGTGCTGGCGCTGGTCGTGATGCTCCCCCTCCTGACGCTCTACGCGAACCTCGTTGGAATCCTGGGAGGCATGGTCGTCGCGCTAGCGATGCTCGACGTGAGCGTCGTGCAGTACTGGGTGCAGACGCAGAGCGCCCTCGACGTGGGAAGCCTCGTTACCGGCCTGATCAAGGCGCTCGTCTACGGCGTCGTGGTCGCGCTGGCGGGCTGCCGGAACGGACTCGAGTGCGGCAGCAGCGCGCAGGCGGTCGGGCTGGCGACCACCTCGGCGGTGGTCTCCGGCATCGTCGGGATCATCGTCACCGCGTCGGTGCTCACGGTCATCTACATTACCTTGGGGGTCTGAGGTGACCGAGGCGGTCCGCTCCGACATCCACATCGATGTGCGCGACCTGACGCTCGCCTACGGCAGCTTCGTCGTGCAGCAGAACCTCGACTTCCAGATCAAGCACGGCGAGGTGTTCGTCATCATGGGAGGGAGCGGATGCGGCAAGAGCACCGTGCTCAAGTCGATGATCGGGCTCAAGAGCCCCGCTCGCGGCGACGTGTACTACGAGCGCGAGGCGTTCTGGAGCGCCTCGGAGGAGCGCCGGAAAGCGCTGATGCACAAGTTCGGGGTGATGTTCCAGCAGGGCGCCCTGTGGAGCTCTATGACGCTCGCGGAGAACGTCGCACTTCCGCTCACGCAGTACACGAAGCTCTCGGAGGAAGAGATCGAGGACGTCTGCGCGCTCAAGCTCGCGCTCGTCGGACTCGCCGGCTTCGAGGCCTTCTACCCGAACGAGATCAGCGGCGGAATGCGCAAGCGGGCGGCGCTGGCGCGGGCGATGGCGCTCGATCCCGAGGTGCTCTACTTCGACGAGCCGGGCGCCGGACTCGACCCGCTCTCGGCCAAGCTCCAGGACGACCTCGTGCTGGAGCTGCGGGACAGCCTGGGATCCACCGTCGTGATCGTGACGCACGAGCTCCAGAGCATTTTCGCGATCGCGGACAACTGCGTCTTCCTGGATCCCGACACCAAGACCCAGCTCGCCACCGGCAGCCCGAAGGAACTCCGCGATCACAGCGACATCTTCGCGGTCCGGAACTTCCTGAGCCGCGGTACGCTGCCCGCCGAGGGGCAGTCGTCCCCGGAGCCGGTGGCGTGAGGTCGAGCATGGACTGGACGAGGCGATGAGCAAGCAGGCCAACCCCGCCCTGATCGGCGGCTTCGTGCTCGGCGCCGTGGCGCTCCTGGTGGGCTTCGTGCTCGTGTTCGGCGGCGGGCGCCTGTTCCGCGACGTCACGGAGCACGTCGTCTACTTCGAGGGAACGATCTCGGGTCTCCGGGTCGGGGCGAACGTGAACTTCCGCGGCGTCCGCATCGGTGAGGTGACCGACATCTCGGTCGTGTACGACGTGGCCGAGCTGAGCTTCAGCATTCCCGTGGTGATCGAGATCGACAACCGCAGGCTCGTCCTCGCCGGCACGAGACTCGGGGGCTCGACCATGGGGGACATGCTCGACCTGATCGACAAGGGTCTGCGCGCCCAGCTCCAAGTGCAGAGCTTCGTGACCGGCCTGCTCGACGTGCAGATCGACATCTTCCCGGAGTCCGAGGCGGTCTACCGGGGCGAGGGACCGCCGTTCGAGGTGCCGACCCTTCCCTCGCCGGCGCAGGTGATGGTGGAGCGCGCGCAGAACTTCATCACCGAGCTCCAGGAGATGCCACTGCAGGAGTTCGCCGAGGCCGCCACCAGCGCGGCCGAGGGGCTCGACCGGCTTGCGAACTCGCCCGACACCCAGGCCCTGCCCGGCTCGATCCGGCGCTCGCTCCGCGAGCTCGATGCGACGGTGGTGGAGGTCCGCGAGGAGCTCGCGGGCGACTCCGACCTGTATCATCGCGTCTCCGCCGCGCTCGACGAGGTCGCATCCGCGGCGCGCGCCTTGAGGCTGCTCGCCGAGTACCTCGAGCAGAACCCCGAGGCCGTCGTGCGCGGCCGGCAGAATCGCTAGGGACACCATGCGCAAGCGCTACCTCTTCCTCCCCTTGCTGACACTGGCGCTGCTGGCCGCGGGCTGTCTCGGTCGCTCGCAGCCTCCGCGCCTCTACGTGCTCGCCGCGCGCGCCGAGTCCGGCGCCGCCGCCGTCGAGGAGCCGCAGGTCGTCGTCGGTCCCATCCAGACGCCCGCGTACCTGGACCGGCCCCAGCTCGTCACGCGGCTCGACAGCGGCGAGCTCGCGGTGGACGAGTCCAATCGATGGGCGCAGCCGCTCGCGACGAGCATCCACCAGGTGCTCGCGGACAACATCGCCGCCCTGACCGGGAGCCAGCGTGTAATTCCCGCATTGACCGTGCGCGTGAGCCGGGGCTACCGGGTCATCGGCGTCGTGTCCCGCTTCGAGGCCGACGAGTCGGGCGAGCTCGTGCTCGAAGTCACCTGGACGGTGAGACCGATCCGTGCAGACGATGGGGGAACGGTGCAACGGTCGGTCTACAGGGAGCCGGCTCCGGTGGCGGATCCCGCCGCACGCGTCGAGGCCATGAACCGGGTGCTGCTCCGCTGGAGTCAGGACATCGTCGCCGCGCTACCCGGAGGCGCCCGCTAGGCACGAGCCCGACCGCGCCCCGACGTGGGGGCCTGGTCGCGAGGACGCCGGTCTCCGCTGCGGATTCGTGGAGTCAGGCGACGCGCGGTGAGTGGACCGTGCCCGGGGAAGCTCGCTCCACACCCGCCACGGATCTACTCGTGCAGCTCCCGTAGGTTCACCTGAAGCGGCGGTCCTTCCGGAGGCTCGCCGGGACCCTTGGTGCCGGGCATGATCTCGAAGCCCAGCTCGAAGTCGACCAGGGTCGACACCAGCTGGTCGAACACCTCCTTCTTGCCTTCCAGACTCGCCTTGCCCGATTCGATCTGTGCGCTGAAGGGCGTCACGCCCATCATCGTCTGCTCGAGGTCGGAGCGGTCGATCGTGATCGTGAGGTCGGCGTCCTCTGCCTGTCGGCCCTCGATGTTCGTCAGCGTGGCGTTGCTGAGTTCCACGATGAACTCCTCGCCGGTGTCCGGAGTCACCAGGTTGATCGTGAACTCCATCCCCTCGGCCTTCTTGCTGTCCATCCGGATGGCGACGAAGTCGAGGAACAGACCCGTGCTCATGGCGCGAATCATGTCGGGACCGGCTGTCTTGGGAGACGCTCCGCTCGGAATGCCGGAGCGCAGCTCGTAGGCAGCGGCCAGAAAGCTGTTCCGGAGACCCGGGTTCTCCTGCTGATAGCCGATCTGCTCGAAGACGTCGGCCAGCAGGTCCTTCGCCGCCTGGTTGCCAGGCTCCGCATACACCAGCTTGTTTAGGATCTCGGAGGCCAGCATGTACGCACCATCCTCGTAGAGCTTCGTGGCCCTGCCCATGATCTTCTCCGCGCCGCCCATCATCTCGGCGTAGAGCGGTGCCGAGTCCGCGGGAGAGAGCGGGATGAGGGTCGCGGGGTTCGCATCCCAGTAGCCCAGGTAGCGGTTGATCACCCCGCGGCTGTTGTGCTCGGGCGAGCCGTGGTAGCCGCGGGCATACCACTTCTCCTGCAGGCTCGGCGGAACCTCGTACACGTTGTGGATCTCATTGATCGTGACGCCCTGGTTGGCCAGGTGCAGTACCTGGTTGTTCAGGTGGGCATAGGCATCTCGCTGGGCACGCAGCACTTCCTGTACGCGCGCGTTTCCCCAGCGCGGCCAGTGGTGCGAGGCGAACATCACGTCCGCCTGCCTGCCGAACATGTAGAGCGCCTCATTGATGTACTTCGACCACGCGAGGGCGTCGCGCACCAGTGCGCCACGGAGCGTGTAGATGTTGTGGATGGTGCCGGTGACGTTCTCCGCCATCCAAAGCACCTTGAGCTCCGGGAAGTAGGTGTTCATTTCGGAGGGCGCCTCTGTATTGGGCGTATTCTGGAAGATCATCTTCACGCCATCGACCGTGAGCCGGCTCATCGCGTTGCCCGCGTACACGTTCTCGGAGACCGCGTGGTTCATGAAGTCGAACGGCGCGATGATCTCGACCTTCCCGGCGCGGACGTCCTCCTCCTTCACGATGCCTCGCACGCCGCCGAAGTGGTCGGCGTGCGAGTGGGAGTAGACCACCGCGACGATCGGCCGCTTGCCGAGGTGCTCGTCGACCAGCGCCAGCGCAGCTCGCGCCGTCTCCGCGGCCGTGAGGGGATCGAAGACGATCCAGCCCTTCTCACCCTTGACGAAGCTGATGTTGGCCAGGTCGAAGCCCCTCACCTGGTAGATGCCAGGGACGACTTCGTACAGCCCGAAGTTCATGTTGAGCTTGGCCTGCCGCTCCTGCGACGGGTGGATGCTGTCGAAGTCCTTGCCGTCGAGCAGGAACTGGTAACGGTCCATGTCCCAGGCGACATGGCCGGCGTCTGCCATGATCTTCCTGGACTCGGGAGCCGCGATGAAGCCCTTCTTCTGCTCCTCGAAGTCGTGTCGGTCGCTCAGGGGCAGCGCGGCCCGCGCCTCCTCGAGCTTCGCGATCGTATGCTTGGAGGGCGGCTTGCCCTTGGGGTGGAAGTGGTCGGTCTCCGCGGCCGC
>JAFDDB010000009.1 GCA_019311115.1 Deltaproteobacteria bacterium | reverse complement strand
GCGGTCCCCCGCCTGGTGCGGGAGGGGTCGCTCGCGCTCGGCGCCACGCGCTGGGAGACACTGCGGCGCGTAGTGCTGCCGGCCGCGGCGCCCGGCGTGCTGACGGGCCTGATCCTGGCGATGGCGCGCGCCGCGGGCGAGGTCGCGCCGCTCATGATCGTGGGCATGGTCAAGCTGGCGCCGAGCCTGCCGGTCGACGGGCACTTCCCCTTCGTCCATCTCGAGCGCAAGTTCATGCACCTGGGATTCCACATCTTCGACGTGGGCTTCCAGAGCCCGAACGTCGAGGCCGCCCAGCCGCTCGTGTACGCGACGTCGCTACTGCTCATCCTCGTGGTCCTGTCCACGAACCTGGCGGCCATCCTGCTACGCAACCGCCTGAGGGCGAAGTTCGCCGGGAGCGGAGTCTGAGACCATGAGCGACGCAAGGCCGATCCCGGAGCCGGACGCCGACCTGGAGAAGCCGGTGATCGACGTGGACGCCCTGTCGCTGTGGTACGGGAGCGCGCAGGCGCTCCGCAGCGTCTCGCTGCGGGTACCCGAACGTCGCGTGACGGCCCTGATCGGTCCGTCCGGCTGCGGAAAGTCGACGCTGCTGCGCTGCATCAACCGGCTGAACGACCTGGTCGACGGCGTCCGCATCGAGGGGGACATCCGCTTCCGCGGCGAGAGCGTCTTCGCCCCCGAGCGCGACGTGAACGCGCTGCGCAGGCGGATCGGCATGGTCTTCCAGCGCTCCAACCCGTTTCCGAAGTCGATCTACGAGAACGTCGTCTACGGCTCGCGGATTCACGGTTCTTTGCGCCGCTCGGACCTCGACGGGGTCGCCGAACGGAGCCTGCGCCGCGCAGGTCTCTGGGACGAGGTCAAGGACCGCCTGCACGAGAGCGCGCTGAGTCTCTCTGGTGGTCAACAGCAGCGGCTGTGCATCGCGCGCGCGGTGGCGATCGAGCCCGAGGTCGTCCTGCTCGACGAGCCGTGCTCGGCGCTCGACCCGATCGCGACCGCGCGCATCGAGGAGTTGATGCAGGAACTCAAGGAGAGCTACACGCTCGTCGTCGTCACGCACAACATGCAGCAGGCGGCCCGCGCGTCCGACTACACGGCGTTCCTCTACCTGGGCGAGCTGATCGAGTTCGGTGAGACGGGACAGGTCTTCGTGAATCCCAAGGAGCGCGCCACCGAGGACTACATCAGCGGCCGCTTCGGCTAGGCGCCGGCGGGCGCAGCGCGCTACGCTCGTCCCCGTGGAGCCCGGAACCGAGGTGATCGACCGTCCTTCGGCGCGAGTACTGGTGCTCGACGAAGACGACTGCGCGCTGCTCTTCCGCTACCGCAGGCCGCAGGGCGGCACGCTCTGGGCCATGCCGGGCGGCGGGCTCGAGGGCGAGGAGACGCACGAGGAGGGCGCGCGGCGCGAGTTCTTCGAGGAGACGGGCCAGCGCATCGACGCGGTCGGGCCGTGGATCTGGAAGCGCGACCACGTGTGGAAGTGGGACGACAAGCACTACCGGTCGATCGAACGCATCTACCTGCTGCGCTCGCCGCGCTTCGAGATCGACCTGGCGAACGCGCAGCCTCTCGAGCTCGAGTACCTGATCGACTGGCGTTGGTGGAGCCGCCGCGAGATCGAGGACGACACCGCCGAGATGTTCGTCCCGCGCCGCCTCGGCGAGCTGATGCGACCCATCGTCGAGGGCGCGTTGCCCGACGTCCCGGTCGACACCGGCGCCTGAAATCCCGCAATCCGGGCAACGGGGCGCCTATCATGGCGGCATGTCCTCCCCCGCGCAGATCCGCGATCTCAGCGAGAGGCCGGCGTGATCTACGACGTTCCCCTCGAGGGCGAACTCGTGCGCCTGCGCCCGATGCGCGAGCACGACGTGCCGCTGCTCTTCGGTTGGTACAGCGACCCCGACGTGCGTCACTGGTCCTACTTTACCGAGGATCCCCCCGGCCTCGCGACGCTCGACGCGCATCGCGAGCGGTTCGAGATGATCCGGGACGACCCCGCGCAGCTGCTCTGGTGCATCGAGTCGATGGACGGGCGGCCGCTCGGCGACATCGCGCTGCAGGACATCCAGCCGCTTCAGAAGCGCGCCGACCTGGCCGTGTCGATCGGCGAGAAGTCCTACTGGGGCCGGGGCTACGGCAGCGACGCGATCCGCCTCGCGCTTCGCTTCGCGTTCGAGGAGCTCGACTGCCGCCGCGTGACCCTGGTGGTCGACCGCGACAACACGCGCGCGATCCGATGCTACGAGAAGGCGGGGTTCCTCGAGGAGGGCGTGCTGCGCGAGCACCGTCTGCGCTATGGCGAGCCCGTCGACATGATCGCGATGGCCGTGCTGCGCGATGGCGCACCCCGCGGTGCGTCACGCAAGAACGGGCGTCCGCGCGCGCCGGGCCGGATTCCTAGGCGCCGCTGAGGCCGGAGTCGCGCAGCGTCTCGCGGATCAGCACCGCGATGCGCGGGTCCGAGTTGAAGCTCAGGTGCCCGCCCTGGTACCACTCGATCCGCGGACGCTCCCAATGCCGCCACAGGTCGCGGATCATCTCGACGGGCACGATCCGGTCGCTGACGCCGCCGAAGATCGCACGGTGCTCCCTGGGGACCCGGGGCTCCATCGACAGCGGGGCGATCGGCCGGAAGACCCTCTCGAGCTGGCTGCGTCCTAGCCCCAGGTGCTCGGCGTGGCGCACATGCAGCTCGGGGCCGTGGTGCCAGAAGATCCGGGCCATGTCCGCGAGCGGGACGCCGGCGATGGCGCACGCCAGGTCGCTCTCGATCGACGCCAGCAGCGCCGTGTTGTAGCCACCGAGCGAGATCCCGTAGACACCGATCGGACCGGCGCCGGTCGAGCGGATCCACGACAGCAGCCGGCGAATGTCCCAGATCGCCTGGGCCTCGGCGTGGACCGTGTCGACCGCGTCGCCGTCGAGGAAGCGGTCGCCGCTGCGCCACCCCGCCTTGCGCGGACCGTGCAGCGGCAGCACGGGAACCATCAGGTTGAGCCCGAGCTTCTCGTGGTAGAGGCCCGGGTCGAAGGCGGACAGGTCGATGCGCGGCGAGCCCATCCGGAACCCGTGCAGGCACACCAGCCACGGCCGCTCCGCGCCGCGGTGGCGCAGCATCCAGGCGTGGGCCGTGCGGTTGGCGGAGTAGGCCAGGAAGCGGTCGCGCCCGGGCTCCAGCACGTGCGGCTCGTACTCGCTCTCGAAGCTCAGGTGCTCGAAGTCGAAGCCACGGGCGCGTCCCGGCTGCACCTGTGGCGCCGCCAGTGCGGGCGGCTCTGCGTGGTACTCGATCGGCTTGTCGAGCCAGCCGCGCTCCTCGAAGAACTCCGTGGCCTCGATCACCTCGCGGTGCACGCGCGCGGCCTCCGCCCCGCGGGGAAAGCGCATCCAGGCCTGGAGCGACGCCATCACCGCCTCATCCAGGCCGACTCGCGCCCAGAGCCGCAGCGACGGCCGTGGCAGCGGGACGTCCTCGACGTGCGGCTCCTGTCGCACCGACACGGTCCCGGCGGCGATGAACGACGCGGCGCAGAGTCCGATCAACGTGCCGCCGGCGGCCAGTCCCAGGGCCGGCCAGGCCAGCGCCGCGAGGACGACGCCGAGCACACCGCCCGACGCCATGAAGTGCGGAATGCGATGGTCGCCCGGCCACAGCAGGGTCGAGCCGCCGCTCGCCAGCAACATCACCGCCGGGACGACGGCGACCGCGAAGGTCAGCGCGCCGCCGTGCGCGCCAACCCACAGCCAGAGCAGTCCGGCCGCGATCGCGAACCCGGCCTCTGCGTGCCATCTCGGCTGCTCGAACATGCGTTCGGGAGAATAGGACAATGGTGAGAGCGATCACTCAACCCCAGGCGTGCGTGACCGATATGCGCTCTCGATGGCTGGATCGTCACGCGGTGTCGTCTACGATCGGGCGCGCCTGCTGAAGGCTGCGTCCCGTGCGCACGAGCGGCAGCAGAAGCGCAAGGCCATCGCGCTCTACCGGCAGGTGCTGTCGATGGAGCCCGACAACACCGCGCTGCATGCGCGCGTCGCTCCGCTGCTCGCTCGCACCCGTCAGCGCTTCGACGCGCTGTTGAGCTTTCAGGAAGCGGCCAACGGGATGCTTCGCGAAGGAAGGACGGCGGAGGCGATCGGCATCTACCGTGAAGCCGCGACCCTGCTGCCGCACGAGACGGACCTATGGGCGTCGCTCGCTCGCCTGATGCGCCAGCACCGCAACCCGGCGGAGTCGATCGAGACGCTGCTCGAAGGCCGGCGTCACTTCCGCCGCCGGCGCCGCCGGCCCGAGGCGATCTGGCTCCTGAGACAGGTGCGGCTGATCGAGCCCTGGCACCGGGAGACGGTGCTCGACCTGTGCAGGCTGCTCTGGCGCACGCGCCAGCGCGACGAGGCCCTGGCGCTCGTGGCCGGCCTGCGGGCCCACACGCGCGGTACGGCGCTGCGCCGGGTCTGCTGGCTGCAGTTCCGGCTCTCACCGACACCCCGCAACCTCTGGCGCTGGCTCCGGGTCGCGCTGAGGCGCGACGCGAGTCCCGCGAAGCCCGGCGCCTCCGCGCGCAGCCGCGCCTGAGCACCTGAGCACCTGAGCATCTGAGCACGGCGGGCGCCTCGCTCCCTCTGGCTTTCGTCCCCGCGCCGGGTCTAGCATCGCTGCGAACCCGAGGGGAGGATCGCAGATGTCGCAGGGGGATCTCGAAGGCAAGGTCGCCATCGTCACGGGCGGCGCGTCGGGAATCGGCCGCGCGACCGCCAAGCTCCTGGCCCGCGACGGTGCGCGCGTGTGCATCGCGGACCTCGACGCCGGCGGTGCGGAGTCGGTCGTCAAGGAGATCGAGAGCGCGGGCGGTGAAGGCCTGGCCTTCCGGCTCGACGTGACGGACCCGGAGCAGAACGCGGCGGCGGTCGCGGCGACGGTCGAGCGCTTCGGTGGGCTCCACCTGGCGCACCTGAACGCGGGCATCGCGGTCAGCTCCTCGATCCTCGACGGTGACGTGGACGTCTGGGACGAGGTGGTGGCGGTGAACCTGCGCGGGGTGTACCTGGGCATGCGCGCCGTGGCGCCGGCGATGATCGACGCGGGCGGCGGGTCCATCGTGGCCACCGCCTCGATCGCGGGCCTGCGCGGTGCGGCGGGCATGCCGTCCTACTACGCGTCGAAGCACGGCGTGGTGGGACTGGTCAAGGCGGCCGCCTCCGAGCTGGCCCCGCACGGCATCCGTGTGAACGCGGTGTGCCCGGGCGTGATCGACACGCCGATCCTGGGCGCGGCCCACGGCTTGCGCGAGGTGACTGAAGGACCGCTCGCGGACCTGCACCTGCTCGGCCGCGTCGGTCAGCCCGAAGAGGTCGGCGAGTTGGTGGCGTTCCTGCTCGGACCGCGTGCGGGGTTCCTGACCGGAAGCCCGTACACCGTCGACGGCGGCATCACCGCCGGCTTCGCCGCGCGCGCGCGCGCGGACGAGAGCGCGGAGGGCGCGGGCATCCAGCTCGACTCGCGCCGCAAGTAGGCGCAGGGGAGCGGAACTTGCGTGCGGGTCTCGCGATCGTCGCCACGCTCGCCCTGGGCTCGGGCCTCCTGATGCGCGGGCTCGTGGTCGATCGCTTCGTGTTCCAGCCGTCCCCCGGCATGCAGGTCGTGCCAGAGAACATCGGCATCGACGCGGAGCAGGTCTGGCTCGACTCCGAGCCCGGGCTGAGGATCCACGGCTTCTGGCTGCCGGCTCGCGGGGCCGAGGTGGACCGCGCGCTGCTCTTCCTGCACGGCAACGCGGGAAACGCGTCGCACCGGCTGCCCAACGCCGCCGCGCTGGCGGACCTGGGGGCGCACGTGCTGCTGATCGACTACCGCGGCTACGGCCTCAGCGAGGGCCGGGCCAGCGAGGCCGGTGTCTACGCCGACGCGCGCGTGGGCCTGGCCCACCTCGTCGAGACGCGCGGCGTGCGCGAGGAGCGCGTCGTGCTCTTCGGGCGTTCGCTGGGCGCTGCGGTCGCCGTCGACCTGGCCCGCGACCGGCGCCTGGCCGGCGTGATCCTGGAGAGCGCCTTCAGCTCGGCTTCGGACGTGGCGCGCGGCATCTTCGGCGCGCCGGGCGCCTGGCTCGCCCACGGCTCGTTCGACTCGCAGAGCAAGATCCACGAGTTGCGCGCTCCGCTGCTGATGTTACACGGCGACCGGGACCGCATCATCGATCCGCGGCTGGGCCAGCGTCTCTTCGAGTCGGCGCCCGAACCCAAGGCGTTCGAGTGGATCCGGAACGCCGGGCACAACGACACGGTGCAGGTCGGCGGACGGCGCTACTTCGCCCGGCTCGGGCGCTTTCTGGACCAGGTCGCGCCCCGCGACTCAGCGCGGTAGCGCGAAGCGGCGCCCTAGCCAGTCGACCATCAGCCGGTTCAGCTCTTCGGGCTTTTCCTGCTGCGTCCAGTGGCCGCACTTCTCGATCATGTGCGTCTCGAGGTCCGCACACAGGGCCGGCATGCCCGCGGCCATCTCCGGCCGCAGGGCCCCGTCCCACTCAGCGGTGACCATGAGGCAGGGAAGCTCGAGGCGCTGCGTGCCGATCTCGGGGTACAGCGTCCTGTTGCGGTCGATGTTGCGGTACCAGCTGACGCCGCCGCGGAATCCGCTCTTTTCGAAGCCGCGCGCGTAGTAGTCGAGCTCTTCGTCGCTCAGCATCGGGGCGCCGATGTCCTCGAGGCCCTCGATGCGGAGGAACGGGTTGGCGTCGGTCATGGCGGTCAACCCGCTTTCGGCCTGGGGCTCGCGCCCTCCGCGCATCATCTTCTCGAAGATCAGGCGCGGGTTGCGGTCGAGCACGCTCTCGGCGACGCCCGGCTCCTGGAACCAGAGGATGTAGAGCTTGGAGTCGTCGGGGAAGGCCTGGCGCAGCAACGCCGTGTCGGGGAACGGGACGTACGGCGTGTTCACACCGATCACGCCCGCCGTCCGGTCGGGGTAGGCGAGCGGCATGGCCCAGGCCACGAACCCGCCCCAGTCGTGTCCCGCGAAGACCGCGCGCTCGATGCCGAGCGCGTCGAGCAGGCCGGCCATGTCGGAGGTCAGGTGCTCGAGGTCGAACGACTCGACGCCTTCGGGCGAATCGCTCGCTCCGTAGCCGCGCTGGTCCGGCGCGATGGCCCGGAAGCCGGCGTCCGCCAGCGCCTCGACCTGGTGCCGCCACGAGTAGGCCAGCTCGGGGAAGCCGTGACACAGCACGACCGGCGGGCCGTCACCAGCTTCGTGCACCGACAGGTCGATCGCGGGGATGGTCCGTCCGAGGCTGCCGCTGCGCTCGGGGATCGAGATGCGGCGCGGTTCGGGGAACGAGGACATGGGCGCTCCTTACAGCTTGCGATACCACTCCGCGACCGCCGTGCCGATCTCGTCCGGAGAGTCTTCCTGGATGAAGTGGCTGCCGGCCACGGTGACTTCGGTCTGGTTCGGCCAGCTGCGGCAGAAGTCCCGCTGCGGACCCGTGAGGATCGCGCCGGGGTCGGCGTTGACGAAGAGCTTGGGGATCGGCGACTCGGACAGCCAGGCGGCGTAGTCGCTCGCGATCTGCGTCACGTCGGCGGGCTCGCCGTCGAGGGGGATCTGGCGCGGCCAGGTCAGCGTCGGCCGCCGCGACTCTCCCCCCGCGGTGTAGGGGCGGCGGTACACGTTCATCTCGTCGTCGGAGAGGTCCCGGAGGACCGAGCCGGGCAGGACGTTCTCGACGAATACGTTGCTCTCGATCACCATCGCCTCGCCCGCCGGCGAGCGGAATCCCCGGAAGATGCCGGTCGCGGCCTCGGGCCACTCTTCCCACGTGACGGGGCGGACGATCGCCTCCATGTACGCGATGCCCTTGACCGCGTCGCGGTGCCGGTTGGACCAGTCGAAGCCCAGCGCCGAGCCCCAGTCGTGGATCACCCAGGTCACGTTCTCGCGCACGCCGATCTGCTCGAGCAGGGCGTCGAGGTACTCGCGGTGCTGCACGAAGGTGTAGGCCTCGGGTCCGCTCGAGGGCAGCTTCTGCGAGTCACCCATTCCGATCAGGTCGGGGGCGACGCAGCGTCCGAGCCCCTCGAGGTGCGGGATGATGTTGCGCCACAGGTAGGAGGAGGTCGGGTTGCCGTGCTGGAAGACGATCGGGTCGCCCTCGCCGGTGTCGACGTACGCCATCTCGAGGCCGTTCACGGTCGCGCGCTTCTTCTCGTAGCGTTCGTCGGCGGAGATCATCCCGTCCTCGCTGTCAGCGTCCCTTGAACTTCGGCGCGCGCTTCTCGAGGAAGCTCTGCACGCCCTCCCTGTGGTCTTCGGTCTGGAACAGCCGCGCCAGCGTCTGGCCCACCCACGCGCCCAGCTCGTGGACGTCGCCGTGGCTCGCCAGCCGCAGGCCTTCCTTCAGGTGGCGCACCGCCAGCGGAGGGTTGGCGGCGATCCTGGCCGCGAGCTCGAGCGCCGACGGGATGAGCTGGTCGTGCGGCACGACCGACGAGACGAGGCCGATGCGCTCGGCCTCCGCTGCGTCGATCACGTCGCCGGTGAAGAGCAGCTCGGCGGCCTTCGACGGTCCGACGACCTGGGGCAGGCGCCACAGTCCGCCGATGTCCGAGACCAGGCCGCGCTTGACGAAGAGCTCGGCGAAGCGTGCGCGCTCCGACGCGATGCGAATGTCGCAGAAGAGTGTCAGGTCCATGCCCCAGCCGACCGCCGCACCGTTGACCGCTGCGATCACGGGCCGATCGCACTCCAGGACGGCGAGCGCCGCGGGCGTCGGGCGCGCGCGAACGGGCCGCTCGCTGCGGGCCATCTCGTCGGGGAGCCCGGACATCAGCTCCTTCACGTCGTCGCCGCTGCAGAACGACGGGTCCTCCCCCGTCAGGACCACGCAGCGGACCGCGGGGTCGCGCTGCGCCTCGCGGAACGCGCCCTCGAGTTGGCGATAGGCCTCGCGGTTCAGCGCGTTACGCGCCTGCGGGCGGTCGATCGTGATCCGAGCGACGCCGTCCTCGATCCCGTAGCGGACCAGGTCGAATTCCAAGAAACCTCCGGAGTGCTAGCCCTCGAGGCGGACGGTCGCAGTCCCGAGAACGCGCGTCTCGTTCGCCTCGTTGACGATCGTCAGGTCCACCTCGACGGTGCGGTCGGCCTTGTTCATGTCGGTCACGACGCCCCGGCAGACGGGGTCCGAGTCCACCAGCAGGGGCGCGCGGAACACGGTGTCGATCTTGACGATCGTCGAGCCGGGCGCCCAGCGGTGGATCATCGCGGCCAGGATCCCCTGGCTCATGATGCCGGGCACGATTGCGCCGGGCAGGCCTTCCTTGCGCGCGGCCTCGTGGTTGGTGAACCGCTCGAACGTCATCCCTGCCGCGCCGGTGAACCGCTTGATGCGGTCGAGGCTGACGTCGGTCTTCATCTCCTCGAGATCGTCCCCGAAGCTCACGTCGTCGAAGCTGCGGGCGCTCACGGCTGCTGCACCATGCGCCAGTCGACGATCGAGACCACCTCGTCCGACTGGTTCCGGAACTCCATGCGGTGGACGATGAAGATCATCGTTCCCGACCGGCCGGTCTTCTCGAAGATGTCATGGATCGTGCTGGTGCCGGTCAGCCTGTCGCCGGCGCGAACGGGCGCGAGAGCCTCCACGCACTTGCCGGCGTCGAAGCCGCGTCGGGAAAGCTGCGGGAACTCCTCGGGGAGCATCCGCCGGCCGGAGAACTTGGCGGTGAATGTAGTCGGCGCCCGGAAGTCCTCGTGCGACGGGTCCGTGAAGCGGGCTTCGGTCTCGCCACAGCTGATGGCGAAGTCGAGCATCTGCTGCTCGGTCACCTCGAACTCGGCAGTGTCGAACTCGAACCCGGTCCAGTCTCGCTTGAGTGCTGCTAGATCCAAGAGATGGCCTCGAACTTGCCGTCGGTGAGCGCGTCGACCAGGTCCTGCTCATCGCGGATCTCGCGGTCGAACCGGGTCACGCAGCGGCCGATGTGACTGACGATGTGGGCATCGCTGCCGCCGATGCCCGAGTACCCGTACCGCTCGGCGAGCGCGATCGCGTCCTCGTTCTCGCCGCCGCGGCTGCCGCCATTGTAGGTCTCGATTACGCGGACGCCATCGACCGCGCCGCGAGCCTCGTAGTGCGCGCACATGCCGACCGTCGCGCGGCCGGGATGGCAGGGCACGGCGATCGCGCCGCAGCGCTCGGACTCGCGGATGACCAGTTCGAGCGGCAGGTCGAGACGGGTGAAGTCGAAGGCCTGCAGCAGGTCCTCGTTGACCCCGAAGACCAGGACGTGGCCGTAGTCGGTCTCGACCTCGGCGCCCTTCAGGATGCGCAGGCCGTGGGCGTCCTCGAGCGGGCGGTAGTCCGAGTCGCCGTCGAACTGGCGGTGCTCGGTCAGCACGAAGCCGTCGACCTCGAGACCCCGCTTGGAGATCCACTGGCAGTAGTTCTCGACCTTTGCCCGGCCGTCGTCGGACTTGATCGAGTGGTTGTGCAGGTCGACGATCATGCGGGCCGGAACCTGGGCACGGCTAGGTCCCGGTCGGGCGCGGTGAAGTCTGCGACCACGGGCATGCCGATGCTCACGGCGTCGGGCGCGCAGCCGACCACATTCGTGAGCAGCCGGGGGCCTTCCTCGAGTTCGACGTAAGCCAGCACGTAGGGACAGGCCTCGCGGAAGCCGGGCGCGTTGTTCTGCAGGGTCACGGTGAAGGTGTAGACCTGGCCGCGGCCACTCGCCACGAAGTGCTCGATGTCTCCCGACAGGCACGAAGCGCAGAGCGCGCGCGGACGGTGTTGCACTTTGCTGCAGGCGCCACAGCGTTGGAGAACGATCTCGCCGCGGCCGCAGCCCTCCCAGTAGGCCCGCGTCTCCCAGTCGGCGAAGGGCTTGGGGTGCTCGATCTCTGCCATCAGTCCCCCGTCAGCAAGAGAGTCGCCCCGCTGTGCGCGACGCCGAGCGTGCCGCCCGTGCCGTGCACGAGTCCCACCTGCGCGCCCTCGACCTGGCGCGGTCCGCACTCGCCTCGAAGTTGGCGCGCGGCCTCGATGACCAGGAAGATGCCGCGCATGCCCGGGTGGTTCGATGACAGGCCGCCGCCGTCCGGGTTGACGGGCAGGGCGCCGCCGAGTCCGATGCGCCCGCCCTCCACGAAGGCTCCGCCCTCGCCGGGCTTGCAGAAGCCCAGGTTCTCGAGCGTGACGAGCAGCGTGATGGTGAAGGAGTCGTAGATCGCCGCGACGTCGACGTCGTCCTGCGTGAGGCCCGACATGCGGAAGGCCTGCTCGCTCGACTGCCGGGCCGCGATCGTCAGCAGGTCCGGCGCGCCGGTCTCCTGGTGGCAGACCGCTTCGCCGCAGCCGCGAAGCAGCACGCGCGGCTTCGCAAGGTCGCGTGCCCGCTCGGCGCTGGTCACGACGATCGCACCGCCCCCGTCGCTGATGATGCAGCAGTCCAGCAGGTGGAGCGGGTCGGAGATGACGCGGCTCTCGAGCACGTCCGCCACGCTGATCTCGTTGCGCATCTTGGCCGCCGGGTTCAGCGACGCGTGCTTGCGCATGGTGACCGCGATCTCGGCCAGTTGCTCGGGGCGCGTGCCGTACTCGTGCATGTGGCGCTGTGCGACCAACGCGTAGCTGCCGACGGTGGTGAGCCCGTACGGCGAGATGAACGACGCGTGTGCGTCCTGTCCGCCGCGGCCACCCGTGCCGATCGCCATGGCCTGCGACGCGGCGGTGCTGCCGTAGAGGATCAGCGCGACGTCGCAGAGTCCCGCGTGGATGGCCCCCGCCGCGTGGTTCACGTGGGCGACGAACGACGAGCCGCCGATGTTCGTCCCGTCGAGGTAGCGCGGCTTCAGGTCCAGGTACTCGGCCAGCGTGACGACGCCCATCACACCCATGCCCATGCCGGCCGCGAAGAGGCCGTCGACGTCGTCGATCCCGAGGCCACAGTCCTCGAGCGCGCCGCGCGCCGACTCGCCCATGATCTGGTAGTCGGACTTGTCCGGCGCCCAGCGCGTGGGATGCTCGTAGACGCCGGCAATCGCGATGTTGCCCGACAGCGTCACGACGGCTCCGCGAGGAAATCGCAGACCGCGGCGGCGAGCGCCTCGGGCTGCTCGAGCGGCAGCATGTGTCCCGCGCCCGGCAGGGTGACCGTGCGGGCTCCGGCGATGCCCGCGGCGAGCGCATCGGTCAGCGCCACCACGCCCTCGCGCTCGTGCTCGCCGCGCACGACGAGGACGGGCGGCGAGACGTTGCCGAGCCTGTCCTCGGCGCTCCATCCCGTGGCGGCGCGTAGGTCGCCGTAGGTGGCGCGCGGGTCGGTCTTGAGTCCCTGCATGAAGCCGGCGCGAAGCAGCTCCGGGGAGCAGTCCGGCGCGAACAGGTCCTTGGAGAAGGGCCGCCGCTCCTTGCCTTCGCTCACGCGGCGCATGTGGTCGACTTCGGCCGCCCCGAGTTCGCTGCGGGCGCCATGCGAGCAGAGCACCAGCGCCCGGACCCCGTCCGGATGCTCGAGCGCGTACTCCAACGCGACGGCGGCGCCGAGTCCGTGGCCCAACAGGACGGGGCGTTCGAGTCCGAGCTTGGCGCAGAAGGCCGCCGCGAACGCCGCCATCCGCTCGACCGAACCCAGGCTGTCGAGGCCGGCGGAGCGGCCGTGGCCGGGCTGGTCGAAGGCGATCGGGCTGTGCCGGTCTGCGAGCTTCGCCAGCAGCGCCGCGAACTGGTCACCGTTGCCGCCGGCCCCGTGCAGGCAGACGATGGCCTCGCCGGCGCCCGAGGCCGGCGCGACACCGGGGAGCGTGGTCGCTCCCGTGTGGTGGACGAACGTCGCAACGCCGTCGATGAGGAAGTACTTCTGTGGCACGGCGGGAGCTTACGCGTGCCCCGATTCCGGTGTCAATTTCGCGCTAGACTCGCGCCATGAGGCTCGCGAAGCCGCGCATCGACGTCGGTCTCTACACCGAGAAGCGCGATCCCATGCTCGAGTTCTGGCAGAACGAGGCAGGTCTGCCCTACGAAGAGCTGCTGCCGGCAGGCCGCGGCGTGCAGCAACACCGCCACGGCATGAACGGCTCGGTGTTGAAGGTGAACCACTCTCGCGATCCCCTTCCCGAGAGCCCGCCGAGCGGCTACCGCGAGCTCTTCATCGCGCGCGAGGGTCTGGCCGAGGTGCGGCCGCTCGTGGACCCCGACGGCAACCGCGTCACGCTCGTTCCGCCCGGCACCGACGGCGTCACCGCGATCGGCCTGGCGCTTCGTGTACGCGATGAGGACGAGTTCCACCACTTCTACGGCGAGTCCCTGCAGTTCGAGCGGCAGGGGCCCCGGAGCTACCTCTGCGGCGATTCGCTGCTGCGCTTCGAGGCCGATCCCGAGGCCACGTCCGAGGCCGCGGGGGCCGCCGCCCTCCGCGCGGCCGGGTTCCGCTACATCACCATCCAGGTGCACGACGTCGATGCCGAGCACGCCGGGATCCTGGCGCGCGGCGGCGGCGAGGGCATGCCGCCGACCACTCTCGGCAAGGTGGCTCGGATCTCGTTCGTCACCGACCCCGACGGCAACTCGATCGAGATCTCGCAGCGGGCCTCGCTGACCGGGCCCCTGGGCTAGCGGCCCCCCCCCACTCGCCCTATCCAACCCCGCCACCGCTGGGCAGAACAGCCGGCTTGCGTGGCCGTGAGCCAGGGCGTATAAGTTGCCCAACTGACATGACTGTCACTCCACCCAGCAGCGCGGCCGGCTCCGGCGACGCAGGCGACGCGCCCGGCGATGCTCGCAGCCGCGCCGCGGCTCGCAGCCGGGCCGCTACACGCGCGCGGCTGCTCGACAGCGCGCGGCTGCTCTTCGCGAGCCAAGGCCTGCACGGGGTGACGACGCACGACATCGCCGCGCAGGCGGGCGTCGCTGCCGGCACCTTCTACCTGTACTTCAAGGACAAGCGCGAGATCTTCCGCGAGATCGCCTCGTCCACGTTGTCCGGTCTGAAGGACCGGATCGGCGCCTCGGCGAACGCCGAGACCGAGCCCGAGCAGGCCGTCCGCGCGATGGCCACGGCGCTCACCGACTTCGCGCTCGAGAACCGCGAGCTCATGCGAATCCTCTTCAGCAGCGACGGCGACGCCGCGGCGGTGGAATCCGACATCCTCGACGACTTCGCCGCGTGGATCGACGAGAGCCGCCAGCGCGAGGTGCCGGGCGACGTCGACGCCGCGGTGCTCTCCCAGGCGCTCGTGGGAATGTGGGCGCGCGTGCTCAAGTGGTGGGTCGAGGACCCCGAGCGCGTGCCCCGCGAGGCACTGATCTCGACGCTCTGCCGCATCCAGCTCGGCGGTACCCACCTCCCGTAGACTTCGGCCGGCGTGGAGCCGGCGCGTTCATGCCCACCCCTGCACCTGGAGCAAATCCGATGGCCGATCACATTACCCACGACCCGATCTACAACACGCTTGATCGCGACAACTTCATGGCGATGATCGAGGTGGACCGCTACGCCGACCGCGCCGACACCTTCGACGGGATCATCTCTTCGACGGTCGACCACTTCTGGGATCCGACCGATCCCGTCTACATCGACTTCGCCCACGACTTCGACATGAAGAACGAGACCATCCTGCCGCGCGAGATGACGGTCGAGTTCAACTGCGCGGTCGCGGACGAACTCGACGAGGGGCAGCTGATCCGGCTCGCGAACCAGAGCTCGCGCTTCATGCTCTCGAGCATCCTGCACGGCGAGCAGGGCGCGTTGTCGCTCTCTTCGAGCCTGTCGATGATCCTGCGCGATCCCGGCGCGCAGGAGTACGCCACGAACCAGGCGCGCGAAGAGGCGCGGCACGTGACGGGCTTCTCGCGCTACATCACGCAGCGCTGGGGAACGCCGTTGAAGTGCGGACCGACTCTCGCGTCGCTTCTCGACGAGGTGGTGCGCGCGCCCGAGGTCTACAAGAAGCTCGTCGGCATGCAGATGCTGATCGAGGGCCTGGCGATGGGGGCCTTCGCGACGATCCACTCGCAGACGCAGGACCCGCTGCTCAAGAAGCTCGTCCAGTTGGTCATGACCGACGAGGCCTTCCACCACAAGTTCGGCAAGATCTGGGCCGACAAGACGGTCCCCTCGCTCTCCGAGGAGGAGCACGAGAAGGTCGAACTGTGGGCCGCGAAGTGCTTCCAGACGCTGCTCTTCAACCTGGTGAACGCCGAGCAGAAGCAGGAGATCTACAGCGAGTTCGGGCTCGAGTGGCAGTGGGTGCGGAAGGCCGTGCTCGAGGCGTTCGGCGACGAAGATCGCCGCTCGTCGATGACCGAGAACACCAACATCTTCCGCGTGCTGATCAAGACGCTGCTCAAGGCCGGCATCATCACGGAGCGGACGCGCGGCGTGTACGGCCAGTGGGTCGACATGGACGAACTCAAGGCCGAGGACGACGAGGTCGTGGGAACCGACCTGGCCGAGGCCACCATGGAAGAGCTCCGCGACATCAACCGCAACCGGAAGAAGATCGGGCGGAATCTGCGCGCGAACGCCTAGTCCAGGCTTGCGGACGGCGTTCCGCGCCTACGCTGCGCCTCGTACCTGCAGCTCTACGAAGCGGCGGTAGGCGCCGGCCGGGTTCGCCATCAGCTCGTCGTGGGTTCCCTCTTCGATGATGCCGCCGTCTTCGAGGAACGCGATGCGGTGGGCGGCCCGGATGGACGAGAGGCGGTGGGCGATGATGATCACGAGGCGGTCTCGGCTGGCTTCGTGCAGGGCAGCTACGAGTTCTCGTTCGGTGGCGGGGTCGAGTGCGGCCGTCGGTTCGTCGAGGATCAGGATGGGGGCTTCGCGGACGAGGGCGCGCGCGATCGACAGGCGTTGCTTCTGGCCGACCGAGAGCTTGCCTCCCGCGCGGCCCAGCGGGGTGTCGTAGCCCTGCGGTAGCGCGCGGATGAACTCGTGGGCGCGTGCACTGCGGGCGGCGCGCTCGACCTGGGCGTCGGTGGCGTCGGGGTTTCCGACGCGGATGTTCTCGGCGACGGTCGCGTCGAAGAGCGAGACCTCCTGGAAGACGAACGCGACCTGTGCGCGCAGCGAGGCCAGCGTGACGGTCGCCGTGTCGACTCCGTCGGCGAGCACCCGTCCGGAGTCCGGCGTGACGTAGCGCGGGATCGTCCAGGCGAGCGTGGTCTTGCCCGCACCCGCCGGGCCGACCAGCGCCACGACCTCGCCGATCCGGGCTTCGAGGTCGACGTGCGAGAGGGCCGGCGTGCCGTCGGGGTAGTGGTAGCTCACGTCCTCGATGCGGATTCCCTCGCGGACCGGCGCCAGCGGCGCGGAACCCGGAGCGTCGTCCTCGGAAGGGGCGTCCATCAGGAAGAAGACGCGGTGGAGCCCCGCGGCGCTGCCCTGGATGGAGATCCAGAGCGAGCCCAGGCGGATCGCGCCGTCGGAGATCTGGAAGAAGTACGTGAAGAGCAGGGCGAAGTCGCCCGGCGTGTACACGCCTTCGATCACGCTGTCGGTCACGCGGTAGAAGACCCAGAGCGCCAGCGCGAGGAGTGGAAGCGCGGCGACCGTCCAGGCGGCGATCAACGTCAGCACGAGCTTCCGGAACGCGCTGAACGAGCGCCACGAGTCGCGGTCGAAGCGGCGCTTCTCGCGTCCCTGCGCCCCCAGGCTCTGGACGGCGAGCACGTGGGTGACGCCCTCCTCGACCGTGGCGGTCGTCTTGGCGCCGGTGGTGCGGCTCTCCTCGGCAGTGCGCCGGATCGCGCGCGAGAAGGGCAGGGTCGCCAGCAGCACGATCGGCAGCGCCGCCATCCCCGCCCAGGCCAGCCCGACGCTGTCGTAGGCGAGCCAGATCACCAGCGCCCGGATGCCGATCGAGGCGGGCGCGACCAGCGGCGTCAGGATCACCTGGTAGCTCATGCTGGTGATCGACGGCGTGTCGTACATGACGCGGTAGATGGAGTCGCCGATCCTGGCGTCGTTGAATGCGGTCATGGGCAGCGACTGGATGCGCTCGAAGAGCTTCGACCGGTAGTAGTGGTTGAACGCCTGGGTGAGGCGCAGCGTGAAGCGGTAGTCGTAGAGCCCGAGCAGCCCGCCCGCGAAGCTGAACCCGGCGTTGGCCTCGTTCTCGCTGCGAGTGGCCGAGTCCCAGCCCTGCACCATCCAGCCGTCGGCCCGGTCGGCCTCGGATCCCTGCGTGCCGAACGCGCCGATCAACACGATCAGCACCGCCTGTACGCCCACCACCCAGAGCAGGATCTCGAGCGTCGAGGCTCCCACGAGCGGATCGAGGAAGTACTGCACGAACGCCGGGTAGGGGGTCGGCGTGTCGCCGATCGGGATCGCCTGCACCACGTGGTCGATCACGATCTTGATCGGCCACGGCAGCAGCACGCTCGGCAGCACGCTCAGGAACGTCAGGCTGGTCTTCGCGGCGAAGCGGCCCCGAAACGGCCACACGTAGCGCAGCGCGCGCGCGAAGACGCGCAAGGCCTCGCCGGTCTCGATCCCCTCGCGGTGTTCGGGTGTACTCACCCGGGCGAGCCCAGGACGGGTGCGGTCCCGCTCTCGTGCTCCACCAGTCCGCGGTAGCCGCCGGCCGGCCGGCGCATCAGCTCGTCGTGGGAGCCGTCCTCGCAGATGCGGCCGTCCTCGAGCACGACGATGCGGTCCGCGCGGCGGATCGTCGAGAGCCGGTGCGTGATCAGCAAGATTGCGCGCCCCTCGCCCCACGCGGACAGGCGCTCGAGAACGGCGAGCTCGGTCTCGGCGTCGAGCGCGGCCGTCGGCTCGTCGAGCACCAGGATCGGGGTGTCCTTGAGCACCGCGCGCGCGATCGACAGGCGCTGGCGCTGGCCGGTCGACAGCTTGGCGCCGCGCTCGCCGAGCGGCGTGTCGTAGCCCTCGGGCAGGGCTTCGATGAACTCGTCGGCGCACGCCACGTGGGCGGCGGCGCGCACCTGCTCGTGCGAGGCGTTCGGCACCGCGTAGCGGATGTTCTCGCGCACGGAAGCGTCGAAGAGGATGTTCTCCTGCAGCGCGATCGAGACGTTGGCTCGCAGGCTGGCGACCTGGAGTTCGCGAAGGTCCGTTCCGTCGATCTCGATGCGGCCGCGGTCCGGCTCGTAGAGCCGAAGGAGAAGCGACAGCAGCGTCGTCTTTCCCGATCCCGTCGAGCCGACGATCGCGGTGATGCTGCCGGGCCCGACTTCCAGGTTCACGTCCTCGAGGACCGGCCGGCCCGGCTCGTACGAGAACGCCACGTCGCGGAAGCGGATGCTGTGTTCGAGCCCGGAGAGCGGCACGGCGCCCGGCGCGTCCTGGATCTCCGGCTCCAGGTCCAGCACCTCGAAGACGCGGTCGAGCCCGATCGCGATGTCCTGCGCGCGCCCCCAGTTCCGGAACAGCCACTCGATCGACTGCGTGCCGGAGCCGTTGCGCCCCTTGAAGAAGTTGAACACCCCGAGCGTCCAGAGCGCGCCGAGCCCGAGCAGGGCCGCCAGGGTCGGCGCGAAGGTCTCGGCTTCGTACGACGAGAGCATGGCGGCTCGCGCGCTGCCCGCCAGCAGCACCGGTCCCACGATCCAGAACGCCGCCACGCCGAAGAGCGCGTAGCGGCTGCGCGCGTCGAACGCCTCGTCGAAGGCCTGCCTCGAGGCGTCCTCGAACGCGCGCTGCTCTGCGCGCTCGGCTCCGTAGCCCTTGATCACCTCGATGCCCGCGACGACTTCCTGGATGCGCGAAGTCAGGTCGCTGTTCGCCTCTCGTGCGCGCCGGAAGCTGACGCGCAGCGGACTCGAGAAGCGGTAGCCGAGCCAGAGCGAGGGCAGCCACGCCGAGGCGAGCAGCAGACCGAAGAGCGGGTCCAGGATCGTCACCGTCACGATGGCCAGCAGGAAGGTGAAGCCGAAGCGGGCGGGCTGCAGGAAGAGCGTGTTGATCACGGCCGTGACCATCGAGCTGTCCTGGTACAGCCGGTAGATCGCGTCGCCGACGCGCGAGTCGGCGTGGAAGCGGAGCGAGAGCGCCTGGAACTGCTCGAGTAGCCGGACCCGCAACACCTGGTTGATGCGCTGGAGCAGCCACACCATCGCGTAGGCCAGCCCGGCGCCGAGCGGCAGCAGGACCCCGATGACGACCGTCAGTGCGATCAGCCAGTTCGTCCTCACCATGCGGCGCGCTTCGGGGCCGAGCGAGTCCACTTCGACGAAGCTCGCGGCGTCGAGCCCCAGCAGCCCGGCCTGGCTCGCGGCGAGGGGCTTGCCCGAGAGGATCCCGTCCCAGAGGCTGCCGATGAAGATGCCCGCGAGCGGCAGGCCCAGTAGCGCGAGCGCGACGAAGCCCGCCGAGATCCAGATCAGCGGGCCCCGGACGTCCCGGAGGATCGGCAGGGTCCGCACGAGAATGTGCAGGACGAGCCGCAGGCTCAGGCGGTCGTCCGTCCGCCCGGAGCCCAGACCCGCGAGCGAGCCCGCAGCCGATGGGGTGGGGGGCGGAGTGGCCGGCATCGGGGCCGAATACTAGCAGCGGACCCGCAGCCGAGCCGGAATCCGGGTTTCCCCTGGTGTGTTAGGCTGGATTCGGGATTCGGGAGTCGGTATGGCACGAGTGCTCGTGGCGGACGACGACGAGCAGGTCCGCTCGGTCCTGGCTCGGATGCTTCTTCGGGCGGGGCACGAGGTGATACTCGCCGAGGACGGCTTCCAGGCGAGCGATCTCTACCGCCAGAAGCGCGCCGATGTCGTGATCCTCGACCTCTACATGCCAGAGAAGGAGGGGCTCGAGACCCTGCTCGAGCTGCGCACCGACTTCCCCGAGATCAAGATCATCGTGATCTCGGGCGGGGGCGGCCCGTTCAACCTGGATCCGCTGCGAACGGCGGAGCGTCTCGGAGCCGTGAAGACCCTGACCAAGCCCATCGCGAGCGCCGACCTCGTCGCCGCCCTTGACGCCGCCCTGGGCTGAGAGTGAGCCTCGCCGCATGGCGAGGCGCGTCAGCGACCGGGGGGGCGAGAGCGAGGGGGGTGCGCTCAGCTACATCACGCCCGAAGGCGAGGCGCGCCTGCGGGCCGAGGTCGAGCGCCTCTGGAGCGAGGAGCGCCCGCGTGTCACGCGCGAGGTCAAGGCCGCGGCCGCCCTGGGCGATCGTTCCGAGAACGCCGAGTACATCTACGGCAAGAAGCGGCTGCGCGAGATCGATGCGCGGCTCCGCTTCCTGTCCAAGCGTCTCGACCGGCTGACGGTCGTCTCCGAAGTGCGAGCCCGTGACGGCCGCGCGTACTTCGGCTCGTGGGTGACGGTCGAGAACGAGGCAGGCGAGCACGTCCGCTATCGACTGGTCGGTCCCGACGAGAGTGACGTCGAAAAGGGCGACGTCTCGATCGAGTCGCCGGTGGGCCGCGCTCTGCTCGGAAAGCAGGAAGGCGACGAGGTCCTGATCCGCCGTCCCAAGGGCGAGCTCGTCCTCGAGGTCGTTGCCGTCGACTACGACCCGCCCGAGCGCTGAGCCAGGTCGAGTCCCCAGCGCAGCAGGGCGACTGCCACGAGCAGCGCTCCCTCGGTGCGCGTCAGTCTCCAGCCGGTGCGCATGAGTACGAAGAGCAGGCACATGGCCGCTAGCATGGTGCCGATGCCCCACCGCGCGGCCTCCGCCACCTCCAACGTGTTCAGCGTCGCGGCCAGGCCGAGTACGCCGAGCATGTTCACGATGTCGCTTCCGATCAGGTTTCCGGCGAGCAGCGCCAGGTGGCCGCGGCGGCCGGCGGCGATCGAGGTCGCGAGCTCCGGAACCGACGTGCCGGCGGCCACGACGGTCACGCCGATCACCCACTGGGAGACGCCGACGTCCTTCGCGAGCGCGACGGCGTTCCCGACGAGCAGGTAGGAGCCAACGAGCACGGCCCCGATGCCGACGGCCAGCGTCGGGCCGTCCTTCCAGGTGGAGGCGCCGCGTGGCACGTCTTCGGCCGGGTCGTTGCCGTCGTCCTTTCGAACGAAGACCCAGATGGCGTACAACGCGAACGTGGCCAGCAGGATTCCGCCCTCGACCCGGCTGAGCGCTGAATCGCGTACGAAGAAGAGCAGCAGGGCCGACGCCCCGACCAGCAGGGGGACGTCGTTGTAGACCTGTGCGCGGGCCGCGGGCACCGTCCAGATGCCGGCGCAGAGCCCGAGGATGATGCCCAGGTTGAAGACGTTGGACCCGACCACGTTGCCGACCGAGACGTTGCCGTGGCCTTCGACCGCGGCGACCAGCGTCACGACCATCTCCGGGGCCGAGGTCCCGATCGCGACGATCGTCATGCCGATCAGGTAGTCCGACACGCCGAAGCGGCGCGCGATCCGCGCCGACGAGCCCACGAGCATGTCGGCGCCCCACCAGAGGAGCACGAACGCGGCGACGATCGCGAGAAGCTGCAGCAGCAGCCCTGCGTTCACCGGCCGGCCTTCGCCCGCCGCGCCTGCTTGCGCTTCTCGATCTCGCTGGCGACGTTGGCTTCGTCGTAGCGTTCGAGGTCTTCGGCCGCGATCTCGCGCAACTTCGCGCGCAGCGCCGGCTCACGGACCGCCAGGATCCGCGCGGCGAGCAGCGAGGCGTTCCGCGCGCCGTCGATCGCGACGGCGGCGAGCGGCGTCCCCGGCGGCATCTGCAGGCATGCCAGTGCGGCGTCCACGCCCCCGAGCGCTCCCGAAGCGACGGGTACGGCGATCACGGGAAGCAGCGTGTGCGCGGCGCAGACGCCCGCCAGGTGTGCGGCCATGCCGGCAAAGGCGATGATCACGTCGAAGCCGTCGCGCTCGGCATCGCTTGCGCTCCTGGCCGCGGCTTCCGGCGTCCGGTGTGCCGACTGGACCCGGATCTCGCTGCGGATCTGGAGACGGTCGAGCATCTCCTGACTGCGTAGCACCAGGTCCAGGTCGCTCGGGCTTCCGGCGATCAGCAGTACCGCGGGTTCCGAGTCAGCCATCCACTACTCCTCCGACCGGTTTTCTTCGGCCACGTCGTTCGCGGCGGCGCGCCGTCTCAGCACGACGAACAGCACCGTCATGCCGACGGCCGCGCTGAGCGCCGAGCCACTCAGGATGCCGATCTTCGCGGAATCGAGCATGTCGCCCTCGAGCGCCAGCCCGGCGATGAAGAGTGCCATGGTAAAGCCGATGCCGCCCAGGAAGCCGCCGCCCAGGATCTCGGGCCAGCCGAGGTCGTGCGGCAGGCGGGCGATCCCGGCGCGTACGCAGACCCAGCAGGTGAGGAAGATGCCTACCGGTTTGCCGAGCAGCAGGCCCAGCGCCACGGCCACGCTGATCGGGTGCAGCCATCCGCCGGCGTGGATCTCGACGCCGGCGTTTGCCAGCGCGAAGAGCGGCATGATCCCGAACGACACCCACGGGTGCAGTGCGTTCTCGAGCCGCTCGAGCGGCGGCATGCTCTCGCGCGCCGTCATCATCACGTGCTCGAGCACGGCGTTGCGGCGCTCGTCTGTGTACCAGGCGCCCTCCTGGTCGATGAAGTCGTCGACCTCCTGGATCGTCTGGGAGAACCTCCCGATCGGCAGCCAGGCGTTGGTGGGCGTGATCATGCCCAGGATCACGCCGGCCACCGTGGTGTGCACGCCGGACTCGTGGAAGAGGAACCAGATCACGCTGCCCATGCCGACGTAGACCCAGACGTTCCGCACGCCGGCCCAGTTGATCAGCAGGCAGATCCCGAAGCCCGCGAAGCCCAGCACGAGTGCCAGCGTCTGGATGTAGTCGGTGTAGCCGATCGCGATCACGATCACCGCGCCGATGTCGTCGGCGATCGCCAGCGTGAGCATCAGCACGCGGAGCGAGTGGGGGACGCGGCGGCCCAGCAGCGAGAGCACGCCCACCACGAAGGCGATGTCGGTGGCCATGGGGATGCCCCAGCCCCGCTCGCCCGCCTCGCCGAACTGGAGGAAGAGGTAGATGCCCGCGGGCACGACCATGCCGCCGAGCGCCGCGGCCAGCGGCAGCGCGGCGTGGCGCGGGTCGCGAAGCTGTCCGAGTACGAACTCGCGCTTGATCTCGAGGCCGATGACGAAGAAGAAGACGGTCATCAGCCCGTCGTTGATCCATACCTCGAGCGGGAAGATCAGCCGTTCGCCACCAAACGTGACGCCGATCGGCGTCTCGAGCAGGTGGTGCATGGCCGGCGCCCACTCGCTGTTGGCGATGAACAGCGCAGCGGCGGTGCAGCCGAGCAGGACCAGGCCGGCCGCGGTCTCGATCTCGAGAAAGCGCCGCAGCGGCGCCGTCCAGCGGTCGACGCGCTCCTCGGGCAGCGCCGTGACCGGTACGCCACCCCGCGAAGGACCGTGCGCCATTCGCTCGGCGCTGTGCCGACGCTAGCGGGCGCCCGTCGGGCGGCCGCCCGCCGGTTCGCGGTACGTGATGAACCCGTGCGTCGGGTCGTACGGCGAGACGCCGCAGGTGACGCGGTCGCCCGCGATGACCCGGATGTGGAAACGTCGCATGCGTCCGGAGAGCTGCGCGGTGATCGTATGCCCGTTGTCGAGCAGCACCTGGTAGCGGCCGCCACCGATGATCTTCTTCACCTGGCCGCTGACCTGGACGAGGTCGCTCTTCGCCATCCACACTCCGTCTGGCAGCCGGAGGATCCGGGCTGCGCGGTGCGCATTATAGCTTCGGCGCGGCGGTTTCCAAGGTGGCCCAGGGACTCGGTGCGTCGGCTCAGCCCGTCGGCTCGGAGGGCGCCGAGCCGATCGAGAGCAACTCGGGCTGCGCGGTGGCCTCGGTCTGGATGGTGGTGTGCTCGACGGCGTAGCGCTGGTGGAGCAAGCGGTGCACGCCCTTCCGGGTGTCCTCGGGATCCGCTCCGGGGGCCAGGTCGACGTGGGCGCTCATCGCCAGGAAGCCCGAGCTGACCGTCCAGATGTGGAGGTCGTGCACCGAGATCACCCCCGGCACGCGCTCGACCTCGGCGCGGATCTCGTCCATGTCCAGGTGGCGGGGAGCGCCCTCGAGCAGCACGTCGACGGATTCGCGTACCAGGCGGACCGCGCTCACCACGAGCAGGGCGGCGATGACGAGGGCCGCGACGGCGTCCGCGGCCCGCAGGTCGAAGAGCAGCAGCGAGAGGCCGGCGACGATCGCCGCGACGGAGCCGAGGGCGTCGCCGAGCACGTGCAGGAAGGCCGCGCGGACGTTCAGGTTCTCCCGCGACGAGCCCATCAGCAGTCGGGCGGCCAGCAGGTTCGCCGCGAGCCCGACCACGGCGATGGCGAGCATGGGGACCACCTGTACCGAACCCGGATTCCCCAGGCGCTCGAAGGCCTCGAGCGCGATCCCGACGCTGACGCCGCCGAGCAGGATGCCGTTCACGAGCGCGCCGAGGATCTCGGCGCGGCCGTAGCCGAAGCTCTTCTGGGCGCTGCGCGGCCGCCGGGCCATCCAGGCGGCGGACAGCGCGATGGCGAGCGCGCCCGCGTCGGTCAGCATGTGGCCCGCGTCTGCCATCAGCGCGACCGAGCCCGTGAGCCAGCCCCCGACGGCCTCGAGCAGCAGGACGCTCACGGTGATGGCGAACGCCGCTCGCAGCGCGGAAACGTCGTCGCGCCCGTGAGATCGACCGTGCCCTGCGGACGAATCTGCGCCGTGCGAGTGCATCTGGAAGAGGCTGGCGCGGATGCCCAGCGATGACAACCGGCTCAGGTCGCCCGCGCACGCTGGCGGGGCGGGACGGGGAGCGGAACCGGGTCCGGCCTTGGCCGGACCCGGTGGCAGATCACTCGCCGCCGGCGGCTTCCTTGGCGGCGGCCTCGATCATCGCGCTCATGCCGGGCACGCTGCGGTCGCGGACCTTGCGCCCGTTGATGTACAGGGCGGGCGTGCCGCGAACGTCGACAGCCGAGCCCTCCTTGTAGTCCGCGTCCACCCGGGCGGTGTACGCGGCGCTGTTCTTCTCGAGGTCGGCCTTGAACTGGTCCACGTTGCAGCCGGCGTCCGAGGCGTACTGCTCGAGCTTGGCGCCGTCGAGCTGGCGCTTCGAGGTCTTGTCGAAGAGCACGTCGTGGTACTCCCAGAAGCAGCCCTGCTCGTTCGCGGCCATCGAGGCCACGGCCGCCGGCTTGGCTGCCGGATGGAAGCTGAGCGGGAAGTGCTTGTACACCACGCGGAGCTTCTCGGGGTACTTCTCGAGCAGGGCCTCGATCGGGGCGGTCACGCCGGCGCAGTACGGACACTGGAAGTCCGACCACTCCGTCAGCGTCACCGGCGCGTTCGGATTTCCCTTCACGAGCGCGTCGACGTAGGCGATCTCGTAGACCTTCTTGTAGTCCTCGGTCGGCCGCTGGGCGCGCTTCCCGGCGACTCGCGTTCCGGCCAGCCCCTCCTCGATCTTGCCGAGCTTCTCGAGGATCAGGGCCTGCTGCTCCATGATCTCTCTCATCTGCTCGTCGGATTGCTGGCAGGCGGTGGCGCCGATGGCCAGCACGCCCGTCAGCGCCAGGGTTGTCAGTCGCTTCATTTGCTTTTCCCTTCCTCTTCGCCCGCTTCTGCCTGCTTGGCGGGGATCATATGCGGGTGATCGACCCGGCAGGGCGCACACTTTATGCAGCCGGGGCCGCGATTTCCAGCTGGCCGCACTCCAGCCGGTCTGTCCGCTCGTGATGGGGCGTATGGGGGACGTGTGGGACGCCCGGGAGCTTCAAGGCTAGCCGCGCTGTCGGTACCAGGCGTGGATGCCCAGCAGCAGCAAGGCCTCGGGCAGCGCGAACGCGAGGAAGTAGAAGTAGGCCAGGGTCTGCTGGATGGTCAGGGGGTCCTGGTCCGGGGTGGGTCCCTTGGGCCGGAGCGCGATCTGCTCCTCGTCCTCGGCCAGCCAGAGCACCGAGTTCAGCAGCAGGTCCGGGTTGTAGAGCGTGTGGAGCAGCCGGTTCGAGGCGAAGTCGGCGTCTCCGATCACCACGATCCGGGCTTCGCCGTGCTCGCGGGGGTATCTCCCGGCGGCCGCCAGCGGAAGCGGAACGCCGCGCGGACCGGCCGGGTCGGGACCCGCCCCGTGGCCGCTCCGCGCCGCGGCGGGGTCGCGTTCGAGCCAGGCGGTCTTGTGCGTGAAGAGCAGCGCCTCGAGCCGGTCGTCGGGCATCGGCTTGCGCGCCGCGAAGACCGGCCGGGCCGAAGGCAGCAGGACCATGTGCCGGTGGCTCAGCTTCCGCGTGATCGGGTGCCAGCCGTTGAACTGGTTCAGCAGCAGGCTCAGCGGCGTCGCGTCCACCAGCAGGGGGCTCACGCGTTCGTCCGCGACCACCCCGGGGGGCAGGTCGAAGCCCCAGCGGCCCAGCAGTTCCACCAGGTTCGACGCGGTCTCGGGCTCGAGCAACGCGAGCATGCGCCCCCCCGCCTCGAGCCACGCGTCGATGGACTCGATCTCGTCGGGCAGCAGGTCGCGCTCCGGCGCGGCCACGATCAGTACGTCGGCGTCCGCGGGCACCTCCTCGCGCGCAGGTCCGAGGATTCCCCGTACGTCCATCCCCTCGTCGCGCAGCGCTCCGGCGAGCGCCGAGAAACCGTGATCGGCCTCGCTGGACAGGTTGACCTCGCCGTGGCCGAGCATGAAGTACACGACGGGGGTCGAGGCGCGGGTCAAGCGCAGCAGCGCGTTCGTGATGTTCCCCTCCGACGGGTACCCGACGGCCTCGCAGCGGGAACCGAGACAGGCGATTACGGTGGTCTCGAACTCCGACAGGATCGGCCGCGCCTCGGGAGGCGCCTGGGCCTCGCGCAGCGTCCGCGTTTCGATCGGGCAGTGCGCCTCGTAGCCGGCGATGCGAAGCCGAACCTCCTTCGCGATCAGCGCGTCTTCGAAGAACAGGAGAGAAGGGCGCCGGGCTTCGGGCAGCTTGCCGATCTGCGCGCAGACGCCGAGCGTCTGGTCCGCCAGCGTGTACTGGCGGTCCGCCGTCAGGTCCAGCGACGCGGTCCAGCCCGACGCGAGCACGTTGCTCACGACGACCGCGGCCGCGACCACGCCGACGAGGGCGGTCTGCCTCAGCAGCACCCGCCGCGACAGGGCGCCGCTGAAGCCCGACACGCGGCGGGTCTGCACCACGCCGGCGGCGACCAGGGCGAGCGGCCCGGCCACCAGGTTGGCGACCGCGAAGGCGGAGATCTGCTGGGTGGTGTAGTAGGAGGCGAGGCCCGACAGGAGCATCACCAGCCCGGCTGCGGCGAGGAAGATCACCGGGCGCGCACCAGTTCGAGCGAGGCGACCGAGACCGTGAAGCCGAGCACCGTGAGGCCGCCAAAGTAGACCGCGTGGCGGAACTCGAGGACGCCGCGCGCGAAGTTGTCGAGGTGCGGCTGGATCGCGGCTCCACTCAGGATTCCCGCCGCGGACTCGGTCAGGACGGGGTCGAGCCAGGCGAAGTCGAGCAGGATGAAGGGCACGGCGTAGGCCACGATGGCGGCCACGACCTGGCTGCGCGTGAGCGACGAGCAGGCCAGCCCGATGGCCGCGATCGCGACGCCGTAGGCGAGCTGTCCCAGGTAGAGCGCTCCCAGGTGCGCCATGCCGAGCTGGCTCTTGCTGATGATGACCGCGGGGTAGATCGCGCTCACGCCGAGCAGCAGCATCACGAACAGGTAGGTCGTGGCGTGCTTGGCCAGGGCGAGCTCCCAGGTGCGCAGTGGCGTCGTCAGCAGCAGCTCGTCGGTTCCGGTCGCGCGCTCTTCGGCGAAGACCCGCATGGTGATCAGCGGAATGACGGCCAGCAGGAAGAGGTGCAGGTCACCGGCGAACGGCATGAAGAGCTCGTTCAGGGTGTTGATCTGGAGCGGCACCGTGCCCTGGTCGAAATCGGTCGTGGCCAGGCCTTCGGACTGGAACGCGAAGAGCAGCTGGTTGTACGAGATCAGGTGCTGGAAGAAGTAGACCGCCGACAACGAGACGAACGCGGTCAGCACCACGTACGCGATGGGAGAAGCGAAGAGAGACCGGAGCTCCTTCATGAACAGCGCCGCGATCCGTCGCCTCACGTGTCGCTCCGGCCCTGGGTCTGCTCGAGGAACAGGTCCTCGAGCGATCCGGCCGACTCGAGCTCGTCGGCGGAGAACGTGCGCAGCAGCTTCCCGCGGTCGAGCAGCGCGACGCGGTCGCAGCAGGCCTCGGCCTCGCGGAGCTGGTGCGTGCAGAGCAGCAGCGTGTGGCTTCCGCCCAGCCCCTGCAGGATGCGCCGCAGCTCGAGCTGTTGGCGCGGGTCCAGTCCTACCGTCGGCTCGTCGACGACCACCAGCGGCGGGTCGTGGAGCAGCGCCTGTGCCAGCGAGACGCGCTGCTGGAAGCCCTTGGACAGGACGCCGATGCGGCGGCGCGCGACCTCCTGCAGCTCGAAGCGCTCGATCGACCGCTCGACCGCCAGGGACAGGTCGCCGCCGCCGAGCCCGCGAAGCTGGCCCATCAGGCGCAGGAAGGTCTCGACGCCGTGGTCCATGTAGAGCTTGGGCTGCTCGCACGCGTAGCCGAGCTTGGCCTGCACGCGCTCCCGCTGCTCGACCACCGAGTCCCCGTCCACGTACACGTCGCCCTCGGTCGGCAGCCAGTAGCCGGTCAGGATGCGCAGGAATGTCGTCTTGCCCGCGCCGTTCGGACCGATCAGTCCGAAGATCTCGCCGGGTGCGATCTCCACGTCGAAGTGGGCCAGCGCCACGTGCGCGCCGAAGCGCTTCGAGACCTTCTTCGCTTCGATTTTGGCCGCCATACCCACCGTTACGTCGGGACTACGAGTCGGGGTTCCCGGGCGTTACGGTATGCCACGCCGCGGGCCCGCCGGAAAGGGGCCCGGGGCCTCCGGGCCGGTCGCTGCGGGGCCTCGCACGCGTTGACCGCAAAAAACGCCGCGAGCTAGAATCCCCTCTCGCACCCTGATGCGGCGCCGGCACCTCGATGGCTTCGGAGAGCGCGCACGGGGGCCGATGGAGACAGGCCCACCATGAACTTCGGCTTCAGTGAGGAACAGGAGTTTCTCCGCACCACGGCGCGCGAGTTCCTCGAGGCCGAGTGCCCGGTGAGCCGCGTGCGCGAGCTGATGGAGACGGATTCCGGCTACGACCCCGCGGTCTGGAGCAAGATGGCGGAGCTGGGCTGGCTGGGGCTGTTGATTCCAGAGGAGTACGGGGGCGCCGAGCTCTCCTTCGTGGACCTGGTCGTGGTACTCGAGGAGATGGGCCGGGGCCTGCTCCCTTCTCCCTACTTCGGACACCTGCAGGGGACGCTGGCGCTGCTGCGGGCCGCGAACGATCCGCAGCGCAAGGAGTTGCTGCCTGCGGCCGCCTCCGGCGAGCGGATCCTGAGCTTTGCGATCACCGAAGAGGCCGGCAGCGAGCGCGCCGACGAGATCCACGCGACCGCGACGCGGGACGGCGACGGCTACAAGGTGTCGGGAACCAAGCTCTTCGTTCCCGACGGACAGAACGCCGACACCCTCGTGGTGGCCTGCCGCACCGGCGGCGCGGGCGAGGCGGGGATCTCCCTGCTGCTCGTGGACCGGGAAGGTCCTGGCGTCGAGGTCGTCCCGTTGAAGTCGATGGACGAGACGCGGCGCATCGCCGAGGTGCGCTTCGACGGCGCTCCCGGACAGCTGCTCGGCGCCGAGAACGCGGGCTGGGACACGTGGGAGTGGGTGCGCGACCGCTCGCTGGTCGCCCTGGCGGCCGATGCGGTCGGCGGAGCCGAGAGCGTGCTCGAGGCGTCGGTGGCCTACGCGAAGGAGCGCGTGCAGTTTGGCAAGCCGATCGGCGTGCACCAGGCGATCAAGCACAAGTGCGCCGACATGCTGATCGAGGTCGAGTCGTCCAAGTCGATCACCTACTACGCGGCCTGGACGGTCGCGGAGGATCTCGACGAGGCGCGGCTCGCCAGCGCCATGGCCAAGGCCTACACCAGCGACGCCTACCGCCACTGCAGCGCGGAGAACATCCAGATCCACGGTGGCGTGGGGTTCACCTGGGAGTACGACTGCCACCTGTACTTCAAGCGGGCGAAGGCGGTCGAGGTGACCTACGGCGACCCGACCCTGCACCGCGAGCGCGTCGCCTCGCTGATGCAGCTCTAGTCCGGCCGGAGCCTCAGCTCTTCGCCGCGGCGCGAAGCGCGGCTTCGGCGGCTCCGCGCAGCGCCGCCGCGGTCGGCTCCCGGCCGCTCCACAGGCGGACCTGCTCGGCCGCTTGGTGTACCAGCCAGTCGAGTCCGTCGAGCGCACGGCACCCGCGCGCCTTCGCCTCGCGCAGGAGCCGGGTCTCGAGCGGGCGGTACACGGCGTCGAGGACGGTCGCGCCCGGGCGCAGCCGGTCGGCCGGAACCGCGGTGGCATCGGATTCCGGCTCCATGCCGACGGGGGTGGTCTGGACCAGCAGGTCCCAGGGCTCGTCGAGCGTACCGACGCGCGCACCCAGGTCCGCGGCCAGCCGTTCCGCGCGCGCGGGCGTCCGGTTGACGATGGACACCTCGATCCCGAGCTGGCCCAAGGCGTAGAGGGCGGCGCGTGCGGCGCCCCCGGCGCCGACCACGACGGCCCGCGCGCCCTGCCAGGGACCGGCCGCCTCGAGAGTGGCCCGCACGCCGATCCAGTCGGTGTTGTCGGCGCGGAGCGCGCCGTCGCCGGTGAGGGTCAGCGTGTTGGCGGCGCCGATCGCGACCACGGCGTCGGAGACCTCGTCGGCCAGTGCGACGGCCGACTCCTTGTGCGGCAGCGACACCGCGAGCTGGCGCACGCCCTGTTCCCGAAGCTCGGCCACGCGGCTCGCGAACGCATCGGACCGCACGTCCCAGACCTCGAAGCTCGCGTCGAGTCCGAGCTCGACGTAGGCGGCCTCGTGCAGCACCGGCGACAGCGTGTGTCCCGCCGGGTGGAGCACGATCCCGCAGCGCGTGGTCACCGCGCCTCCGGCAACGCTTGCGCCTCGTCCAGCGCTCGCGCGGTCTGGGCCACCTTCTCGGTGAGTGCGGCGGCCATGCCGGGTCCGTGGAACGACATGCACGCCTCGTAGCCGCCGGCGCCGTAGATCTCGGGCGTGACGACGTAGCCCGTCCAGTCGTTCGCGTGCGCGATCACGAACGGGACTCCGGCCCCCTGCGCGCGAAGCGCTGCCCGGAGCTCCGAGCCCACGTCGGAGCTCGGCTCGGCTGGGACTCCGGCGAGCCAGGCGGGTCCGATGCGCAGCACCTGCACGGGCGCGCGCGTCGAGATGAAGTCGCGGATCGGCCCCCCGGCGAACGGACCCAGCCACCAGATCGGGCAGAAGCGGCGCAGCCGGGGCTCGGGCAGGTCGAGCCAGCGCTCGGCGCTGGCGAAGTGCGGGGTCTCCTGGCCGGCGGCCCGTTCGGCGGACTCCAGCACCGCGACCGCCAGCGCGCGGCCGATCTCGGCGACCTGCTCGCGTTGAACGTCGAGGTCGTCCGGCCAGAGCGGGCCGAGCGCGCTCACCGGCTGCTGGTCACCGAGCGGCCCCGGCAGGAAGAGCGCGCGCCAGCCGGCTTCGCCGAGCGCACGGCGCGACGCGCCCACGTAGTCGGCGGAGTAGTCGCGGCTCTGCGGCGACAGGACCGTCGCGTGCGCGCCGAAGGCAAAGACGACCACCGGCTCGCGCGCGGGCCGTGCTCCCGGAAAGCGCGCGACCAGCACCGGAAGGTCGGTCTCCGCCGGGCCGTCGTCGCGGCGGCGGTTCTCCGCCAGCGCCGAGTGGCCGAGCACCGCGCCGAGGCGCGCCGGAGCGCGGTCGGCGAGGGCGCGGTCGAGCGCTCCGCGCGCGGCGTCGGCGATCTCACCCGCGGCACCGGGCCGTTCGGTGCCCGCCGTCAGGCGTGCAGGCCACCAGCCCGACAGGTAGCCGCCGGGGCCCGAGTGCGTGTGCGTCGCGGCGACCAGGACCGTTCCCACACCGCGCGCCGACGCGTGCTCGCGCAGCGCGTCGCGAAGCTCCGGCCGGACGATCACCAGGTCGACGGCCACGATCGCCACGCGCGCGTCCCCGTTCTCGAGCACCACGGCGCGAGCCTCGGGGGCGTCGAGGTGGCCCACGGCGGTGCGCGTGCGCAGCCCGCCGTAGCCCGCGAGCGGGCCTCCCTCGGGCGCCGGCAGCGCTTGCGCGCCGAACCCGACGCGCAGGCCGTCGCGTCCCGCCAGCGCGCGGAGTTCGGCGCTCGCAGGAGCCGGGGCGAGCAGCAGGAGTGCCAGCGCCCAGCGGGCGATCCGCATCGGCTGGCGTCAGCTCCCGTCGATTCGTGCGCGCACGGCGCGCAGGTCATCCCAGACCGCCTGCCGGTTCTCGCGCGTGTACGAGCGGAGCAGGTAGGCCGGGTGGAAGGTCGGCATCAGGGGCACGCCCTCCCACTCGCGCCAGGTCCCGCGCTCGCGCGTGATCGCGATGCTCCGCCCGAGCAGCGTCGCGGCCGCGGGCTTGCCGAGCGTGACGATCGCGCGCGGCGCGATGGCGCGGAGCTGGCGGTCCAGGAAGGGCCGGCAGGTCGAGATCTCCTGCTGCTCGGGATTGCGGTTCCCGGGCGGCCGGCACTTGACCACGTTGCAGATGTACACGTCCTCGCGTCGCCAGCCGACGGCCTCGATCATCTTGTCGAGCAGTTGGCCGGCCCTGCCCACGAACGGACGCCCCGTGCGGTCCTCGTCGGCGCCCGGACCCTCGCCCACGAACACGACCGACGCCTGCGGGCTTCCCTCACCGAAGACCAGCTGCTTGCGCGTCTCGCAGAGTCCGCAGCGCCGGCAGTCCCCGAGGTCGGTGCGGATCGCCTCGAGCGTCTCGATGCCGGGCGCCGACGTCGTCGCGACGGGAGCCGCGATGGGAGCCGTGGCTCCCGTCTCCGGCGCGCGGTCGAGCGGCGCCGTCGGCGCTGGCGACGCGTCGATCGGCAGCGCGGGTGGCCGCGGCAGCGTGTCGAGTCCTTCGGCGGCCAGCTCGCGCAGGGTCTGCTTGAGTCCGCGGATCAGCGCCCGCGGGTCGCCGCCGGCGCTCACTCGGCGCCTGCGTCCGGCGAAGTCGCCTGGGCGTGCGCGTCGCGGTCGCGGAAGCCGTGGCGGATCGCGTCGATCTTGTCGAGCAGCTCGAACTCGAAGCCGGGGTCGTTCGCCTCGTCGTGACACGAGCCGCAGATCTGCATGATCACGCAGCTGTCGCACTTGTCGGTGAGCGCCAGGATCGTGCCTTCGCGCCGGGCGCCCTCGGCTACGTGGCTGCCGCCGGGGCCGTGACAGCTCTCGCAGCCGACCCCGGTCAACGCGTCGCCACCCTGCGGGAAGCCTCCGGCCTCCTCGAAGCCGGTCGTGTGGCAGCGCTGGCAATCGCCGTTCTCGTGCTCTTTCTTGCCGACCAGCGTCGCGAAAGCGCGGGCGTGCGGGGACGCGCTCCAGATCGAGTGCTCCGATTCGTGGCAGCCCGCGCAGGCCGCGGAGCCGACGAACTCGCCCCGGTCGAAGAGCTTCCTCTCGCGGCGGTCGCGGCGCTCGATCAGCGCCTTGCGCTCCTCGGCGCTGAGCGAGCCGAACTGCGCGTTCGCCGCGTGCGACACCAGCGGCAGCCGCTCGCCGAACACGAAGCGCAGCGAGTGCTCCGAGGTGTGACAGCCGGCGCAGGTCTGCTCGTAGCCCTGCTTCGCGAACTCCGGCGACTGGTGCGGCCCCCCGCGGCCGTGGCAGTTCTCGCACTGCACGCCTTCCAGGTGGGTCTGGCGCTGCTTCAGGTCGTAGCCGCCTGCCTGCCCGAAGCCCGCGGTGTGGCAGCCGACGCACTCGGGATCGCGATCCGCGCCGTGCTCGGCCAGCGTCGTGAACGCGTAGGCGTGGTTGGTCAGCGCCCAGGTCTCGTGCTGTGACTCGTGGCAGACCGAGCAGAACTCCTCGCCGCTGTAGCCCTTCGCATCGAGCAGAATCGGGTTCGACACGCCGAGCAAGTGCTTGATCTGCATCGTCATCAGCGCTTCGAGCCGGGGTGTCATGCCGCTGTGACGGCTGGCCACGCGTCCCTCCCGGTCGAGGATCACGATGTCGGGGACCGTGCCGCTGTGGGCGTAGTCCTTGAATACCTCGTCCTTCGGGTCGACGTACATCGGGAGGTCGATCGCCATGCGCGAGACCATGTCCTCGATCACGTACTTCTTGTTCTGCACGCTGATCGAGACGACGGCCAGGTCCGGGTTGTCGAGTTGCTCCACCAGGCCCTGGAGAAAGCGCAGCGCGCTGTGACAGTGGGGGCAGCTGGGGCTGAAGAAGACCACGACCGCGATCTTCCCCTCGAGGTCCGCGAGGATCAGCTTATCGCCTGCCAGCGTCTGGACCTCGAAGTCCGGAGCCTCGGGCCGAAGGCCGAGGGCCGGCGAGACCGCGCCCTTGCCGCTGCCCAGGTGGAGCGACTCGCGGATCACCTTCTCGTACGGGTCGATTCCCGCGACCGAGTCGAGCCCCTGGAAGCCGAGGATCAGGTACCCCTCGGCGTCGACCACGACCACCGCGGAGCGGCCACCCGCAACACCGACCGCCCGCGAGATCGCCCCGCGCGAGTCGCTGAAGACCGGCGCCTCCATGCCGTAGGTGCGCAGGAACCCGCGGCCGGAGCTCGCCTCTTCGTCGCGGTTCACGCCGATCAGCGTCACGTTCGACTCGCGGGCGTCGTCGCCGACGCGCGCCAACACCTCCATCAGCGCGGGCGCGTCCGAGTCCGTGGACGCGAAGAAGAAGAGGATGGCCCGCTTGCGGCGCAGCAGGTCGGTGCTGGCGCGCTCGCCGTCGAGCAGCGTCCCCTCGAAGCGGGGGAGGGCGCGCTCCTTGCGGGCCGAGACCGCGGGTTCGGACGAGCGCCCCGTCTCGGCCTGGCAGCCGGCGCCACCGAGCGTGCCCAGGGCCAGCACGAGGACGAGTCCGCAGGCCCCCCATCCTGAGGCCCCGGGAAGGCGGAGCAGCGAGCTGCGAGAGCTTTGCGGGGGCCGCGTGGGAGCTGGATTCATGGGCAACGGCGGGATCTTAGGCACGCGCCGATGCGAGTGCCAATTTTACGGACGGCCGTCGCCCCCGTAGTATTCGGAGCGATGGCCGCACCGTCCAACGCCGACTTCGTCCGCCAGCTCGCCGCCCGCGTCGCGGCTGGTGAGCCGGCCGCCGTGGCGACCGTGGTCCGCATCCACGGCTCGGCGTCGGCACGTCCCGGCGCCAAGGCGATCATCGACGCGCAAGGCCGCACCGTCTTTGGCTGGGTCGGCGGCGGCTGCGCCGAGAGCCGCGTGCGCGACGAGGCGCTCGAGGCGATGCGCGACGGCACGCCGCGCGTGATCGTGGTCGACCTGGACGACGAGGTGCTCGGCGTCGGCATGCCGTGTGGGGGGTCCATGGAGGTCTACGTCGAGCCGGTCCTGCCTGCGCCCAAGCTGCTGGTGCTCGGGCACGGGGCGATTGCGGAGACGCTCGCGCGCATGGCCGGCCAGCTCGAGTTCCGCGTCGCCGTGAACGACCCGCTGGCTACCGCCGAGCGGTTTCCGACCGCGGACGAGCGCATCGTCCAGGACCCGGAGTACGCCAAGATCGACTGCGACGCGGACACCTGGGTCGTCATCGCCACGCAGCACCGGGGCGACTACGACGCCCTGCGGGCGGTACTGGCGACCGAACCCGCATACGTCGGCCTGATCGCGAGCGCCAAGCGCGCGGCGCTCGTCCTCGACCGCCTGCGTGAGGACGGCGTCGACCCGGCGGCGCTGGGCCGCGTGCGCGCGCCGTGCGGACTCGACCTGGCCGCGGCCACGCCACAGGAGATCGCCCTGTCGATCCTGTCCGAGATCGTGCAGCGCCGCCGCGGCGGGAGCGGTGGCCCGCTGGCCGAGAGCCGAAGCGCGCGCGGGCGCAGGGGCGAGTGAGCGAGGCGAGCCGCGTCGACGCGCTCTATCGCGAGGTCGTACTCGAGCACTACCGCCACCCGCGAGGCCGCGCGCCGCTGGCGGCTCCAGACGCCTCGGCGGTGGTGGACAACCCCGTTTGCGGGGATCAAGTGAAGGTCGAGGTTTGTCTTGCAGGCGGCCGGATCGAATCGGTCTCGGCGCGTGCGCGTGGATGCGCGATCGCGGTCGCGTCGGCCAGCGTCCTGACCGAGATGGTGCCCGGTCTGGGGCGCGAGGCGTGCGACGCGTTGGGTGAGAGCCTGGCCAGGCTGGTCGAGGGTGGCCCCGCCGGTGCGGACCTGGACGAGCGACTCGCCGCCTTCGAGCGCATCGCCGATCTCCCGTCGCGGCGCCGCTGCGCAACCCTCCCGTGGGAAGCGCTGCACGAGACCTGGCCGCCCCCGCGCTGACGGACAGCCCTGGGCGCCAAGGTCCGGCCTGCCGGGCCGGACTGCGGACGAGGCCCGGCCTGCCGGGCCGGACCTCGGACGAAGAGGCCCGGCCCGGAGCCGTTCAGTCGGAGACGCGCTCCAGCACGTGGATCGCGCAGGCCGAGCCGAGCCCGATCACGTGGGTGAGGCCGACCTTCGCCCCCACGACCTGGCGCTCTCCCGCCTCGCCGCGCAGGTGGGTCGTCACCTCGTAGATGTTCGCGACGCCCGTGGCGCCGAGCGGGTGGCCCTTCGAGAGCAGGCCGCCGGACACGTTGACCGGCACCCGGCCCCCGTGCGCCACCTCGCCGTCGTCGATCAGCCGGCCCGCTTCGCCGTCCTTGCAGAGACCCAGGTTCTCGTAGTGCAGGATCTCGGCGGTCGCGAAGCAGTCGTGCAGCTCGACCAGGTTCACGTCCTCCGGGCCGATGCCGGCCATCTCGTAGGCCTTGGCCGCGGCCTCGCGCGTGCAGGTGTTGACGTCGGGCATGGTGAGGTCGCGCTCCGTGAAGCGGTCGCTCGTCAGCACCGAGGCGGACACCTTGACGGCGCGGCCCAGGCCGAGCTCGCGGGCCTTCTTCTCGGACGCGATCACCGCCGCCGCCGAGCCGTCCACGTTGACCGAGCACATCAGCTTCGTGTTCGGGTACGAGATCATCTCGGCGCCCATGACCTTGTCGAGCGGCGTCTCGATCTGGTACATGGCCTTCGGGTTCTTCGTGGAGTGGTGGTGGTTCTTCACCGAAACCTTCGCGAACTGCTCGAAGGTCGTGCCGTACTTGCGAGCGTGCTCCTGTCCCGCCTCTGCGAAGACCGCGGGCATCGTGCTGGAGCCGAGCAGGCCCTCGGTCGGGATGCCCGTGCTGCCGCCGCCGCCGCCGAGCAGGCCGGCCTTGCCCATCTGCTCGACGCCGACCACCAGTACCAGGTCGTAGAGCCCGGCCTTGATCGCGGCCCAGCCCTCGCGGAACGCGGTGGCGCCGGTCGCACAGGCGTTCGCGCAGTTGACCACCGGCACGCCGGTCTGGCCGATCTCGCGCAGGATGCGCTGCCCGACCATGGCGTTCGACTGCATCAGGTTGCCGCAGTACAGCGCCTCCATGTCGTTGATCGAGAGTCCCGCGTCGTCCAGTGCCATCAGCGCGGCCTGCGCGCCGAGGTCGGGAACAGTGCGGTCGGGGAAACGGCCGAACTTGATCATGTCCGTTCCGAGGATGTAGACGTCACTCATCGCTTTGTCTCCGACTTCCTCGCCCGTCGCTGCAGCCAGCGCCCGAGGCGCTGCGGGCTGCAACCAGCGCCTCAGGCGCTGCGCGGCTGGAAGTAGTAAGTGAGGTACTCGTTGCCGTCGCGGTCCTTCCGCGGCGCGATCTTGAACACGGTCTCGACAGGCATGCCGAACTCGATCTTCTCGGGCACCGGATCGATGCCGATCAGGTTGCCCTTTACCGTGCCGCCCCCATCGAGGTCGACCACGGCCGAGACATACGGAACTTCGACTCCGGGGAACGAGCGGTGCACGATCGAGTACACGTACAGCTCACCCTTGTTGGCGAGTCGTATGGGCTCGATCCCTTCCCGCGCGCCGCAGCTGGAGCAGACCGCGCGTTCGCCCAGGAAGATCGCTGAACACTTCTTGCACTTGTGTCCTTCCAGATAGGGATCCCCGTCGTCGGGAATCTTCAGGAAGGGCACGACTGGAAGCGGACTTGCCGCCTTCTCCTCCGCCATGACGTCCTCTCTTCGTGCGTGGGTGGGTGACTTCAGGCTCGGGCCGGAGTTCCGCGCACCGCAAGGGAGGGGCACAGAAGATCGATCGCCGGCCTGCGACGGGTTGACGGAAGAGTCAGCCCGCCGCACGCAAGCATGCCCTGCGGGACGCCGGCGCGTCAATGAGCGGACGCGCGCCGCTCCGCCGCGGGGCGGGGCGCCCGGCGAGGGCGGCTGGGACGAGCCGGGCGGGGCGGCGGCTACTTGATGGCGTACGAGGTCTTGGAGTCGGGCTTCGGCAGCCGTTCCTTCAATTCCTCGAGCTTGGCCTTGAAGTGGGCGTTTCCCGGCTCGAAGGTCATCGCCATCTTCACGTTCGCTTGCGCCTTCTCGATGTCGCCGCGGCGCTCCTCTTCGCCGGCCATGGCGAAGAACTTGCGTCCGTTCGGCGTGCGGCCGGCGGCCGCCATCGTCCCGTCCTTGACCTCTTCCTTGGCCTCGGCCGTGTAGCGGACGCTGTCCCCTTCGAGGCCGCGGTCGTAGGCCTCGCGGCGCGCATCGTGGCGCAGCACCGAGAAGCTCTCGTTCAGCCGCTTGGAGATGCGGTCCACGGCATCGCGGGTCTCGTCGTCCGTGGCCCGGTAGCGGTCGGGGTGGAACTCGCGCCGCCGGGTCTGGTAGGCGGAGCGGATCTCGCGGGAAGGCGCGCCGCGCTCGACCTTGAGCAGTCGGTAGTAGTCGACCCGGTCGAGCATTCTCGCCAGGGCTCGGATCTCGGATCCCTTCATGGCCGTCACGATCCCTGGCCCCTAGAGGGAGGTCTCCGTGTCCTCGTCGATCGGCCCGTCCTCTTCTTCGGCCAGGTCCTTCAGGCCGGATGAATCGAAGGGGTTCTCGTCGCCCTTGAGCAAGAGCGCCTCGTCGTCGACCAATTCGATCAGCTCGGGGTCGTCCTCGAGCGCCGTAGGCTCGTCCCCGCCCTGGAGCTCGATCTCGGCATCGTCGCTGTCCCCGAGCTCGATCGCGGCGGCGTGCCCGCCGAGTCTGGACGCCTCGTCGTCGTCGTCCTCGATCAGCTCGATGCCCGGATCGTCCTCCACGAGCTCGAGCGGCGCCTCGTCGCCGAGGTCCCCGTCGCTGATGGGGATCACGTCTGCGGTCCGGTCCCGCGTCATGATCTGCTCCATCTCCGCCTGCGAGAGGCCGCTCGACATGGAGACGGTGGTGGAGTGCCCAACGCCCGTCCGCGGGTCGCGCGCCGAGACGCGGACGATGCCCTCGGTCGAGATCTCGAAGGTCACCTCGATGTGCACGCTGTCGCGCGGTCCGGGCTCGTATCCGGCGAACTCGAACATGCCGAGCAGCTCGTTGCCGAGCGCCGCACGCGATTCGCCCTGGTAGATCTTCACGGCGACGGATTCCTGGCCGTCCTTCACCGGGTGGAACATTCGGGTAGCGTCGATCGGCAGCGGCGAGTTCCGGTCGATGATCGGCTCGCTCAGGTCCCCCGCGATGCCGAGCCGGAGGGTCAGCGGGCTCACGTCGAAGAGCAGCGCGTCGTCGGCTGCGTCGTCGCCGACCGACGTGAGGGAGTGCGCGTGGATGCCGGCGCCGACCGCGACCACCTCGTCGGGGTTCACCTCGGCCTCGGGCTCGCGCTGGAAGTACTCGCTCACGTAGTGACGGATCGTGGGGAGCCGCGTGGGGCCGCCCACGAGGATGATGCCGTCGAGATCGCGCACCGTCAGGTGGGCCTGCTGCAGCGCCTCGTCACAGACCTTGAAGGTGCGCTGGATCAGGTCGAGCACCAGCTTGTCGAACTCGGGACGCGTCAGCTCGTAGGACAGGTGGATGGTCTTGCCGTCCATCTCGCAGAGGTCCGGGACCTCGACCTGCGTGCTGTCCGCTTCGCTGAGCGCGACCTTGGCGCGCTCGGCGGCGCAGCGGAGCTTTTCGAACGCGATGGCGTCGGTGCGGACGTTCACGCCGAACTGCTGCTGCAGTCGCTCGGCGAACAGGTCGATCAGGCGGTCGTCGAAGTCGTCGCCGCCCAGGTAGGTGTCGCCGCAGGTCGACAGCACCTCGAAGGAGTCGTTGCCGATGGCGAGGACCGACACGTCGAAGGTGCCGCCTCCCAGGTCGTAGACCGCGACGCGCTGGTTCAGGTCCCGGCCGTAGCCGTAGGCGAGCGCCGCCGCCGTCGGCTCGTTCAGGATCCGCAGCACCTCGAGGCCCGCGATCTTCCCCGCGTCCTTGGTCGCCTGGCGCTGGTTGTCGTTGAAGTACGCGGGCACCGTGATCACCGCCTGCGTGACCTCCTGCCCGAGCGCCACCTCGGCCACCTGCTTCATCTCGCGCAGGACGAAGGCCGAGATCTCGGGAAGGCTGAAGTCCTCGTCGCGGATCCGGATGCGGATCCCGTTGTTCTCGTCGCCGATGATCTGGTAGCGATAGATCGCCTGGGCCTTCTTGACCTCCTCGCTGAACGAGTAGCGGCCGATCAGGCGCTTGGCGGAGGAAACCGTGTACAGCGGGTCGAGGACGATCCGGGCCTTGGCCTGGTTCCCGACCAGGATCTCGCCGTCTTCGGCGAAGGACACGACCGATGCCGTGGTTCCCTCGCCGAAGGAGTTCGCGAGCACCTGCGGCTGGCCGTTGACCACTGCCGCGACGCACGAGTTGCTCGTGCCCAGGTCGATGCCGATGGCGATGCCCATGCTGCCCCTCGTGTCCTCTCGCTGCGCGCCGCCGGCGCGTGCAACTCCCATCGGCAGGTGGGCCCCGGCGCCTGAACCCCGCGCAGGCGATTTCCGGCGCCACCGCGGCCAGGGCGCTCGCGGCGCGCGTGCCGCGAACGTCCCGGCTGGCCACGACCGGCGCCGGGAACGCGCTTCCGGCGTGCTGGGTCTCTGCCAGAGGCTTCGATATAGTCGCGCCAGCGAGGCTCCCGATGTCCGGACATTCCAAGTGGTCGACGATCAAGCGCAAGAAGGGCGCCAATGACGCCAAGCGCGGCAAGATCTTCACGCAACTCATCCGCGAAATCGTGATCTCGGCGAAGTCCGGGGGCGGAGACCCGGACTCGAACCCGCGCCTGCGCATGGCCGTCGACAAGGCCCGAGGGCAGAACATGCCCAAGGACAACATCGAGCGAGCCATCCGACGCGGAACGGGCGAGCTCGAGGGCGAGAGCTACGACGAGATCCGCTACGAGGGCTACGGACCGGCGGGAGTGGCCGTCATCGTCGACACGCTGACCGACAACCGCAACCGGACCGTCGGTGAGGTCCGGCACCTGTTCAGCAAGTACGGGGGCAATCTCGGGGCGAACGGCTGCGTCGCGTACCTGTTCGAGAAGCAGGGGATGCTGGTCTTCGACCGCGAAGCCGTGGACCCGGACGGCCTGATCGAGGCCGCGATCGAGGCCGACGCCGACGATCTGGTCGACGACGACGAGACGATCGAGATCCGCACCGCGCCCGAGGACTTCGAGCGCGTGAAGAACGCCATCGAAGCCAGGGGCTTCCAGCCGGCGACGGCCGAGGTCGCGATGCAGCCGCAGACCACCGTGGCCGTGGCCGGGCGCGCGGCCGAGTCGATGCTGAAGCTGCTCGAGGCGCTCGACGGCCACGACGACGTGCGCCAGGTCTTCGCGAACTTCGACATCTCGGACGAGGAGATGGCCCGCCTGGCCGGAGCGGGCTAGCGCGTCGCGGGTGGCGAAGCGCTAGGCTCGGGGTCACAGGTTCACGACGGCGGTTCACGCACGGGGCAGACGCGGGCCGCCACGCAGGGGGGTGCGACGTGAGAATCCTGGGCGTGGATCCGGGTACCCGGGCGACCGGCTACGGCCTGGTCGATCTGGACGGCTCACGCTTGCGCCGCGTGGCCGGTGGCGTGATCCGCCCCGCGTCGGGTCCCCTCGGTCACCGCCTGGCGGCCATCCAGGCCCGACTGGCGGCGGTGATCGAAGAGTTCGGTCCCGATTCCACCGCGGTCGAGGGAGTGTTCGCGGCACGCAACGTCCGTTCCGCGCTCACGCTGGGCCACGCGCGCGGGGTGGCCCTGGCGGCGCTGGCCGCGGCGGGCCTGGAGATCGGCGAGTACAGCCCGTCGCAGGTCAAGCGGGCGGTCACGGGCCACGGCGCGGCGGCCAAGCCGCAGGTGCAACAGATGGTCCAGAGGCTGCTGGGGCTGGCCGACGCGCCGCCGGCGGACGAGGCCGACGCCCTGGCGGTCGCCATCTGCCACGGGCACAGCCAGGCGGGCCGCCGCGGGCGCGATCGCCTGCGCGCGCTCGACAAGGCCGCGAGGAGCGTGACGGGGCCGGAAGCGTGATCGCCCGCCTCGACGGACGGCTCGTCGAGAAGGCGCCCGGCCGGCTCGTGCTCGATGTGAACGGCGTGGGCTACGAGGTGGACGTCCCCCTCTCGACGTTCCTCGAGCTGCCCGACGAGGGCAAGGACGTACGCCTCCGAGTGTATACCCACGTGCGCGAGGAGGCGCTGCAGCTCTTCGGCTTCTGGAGCGAGCCCGAGCGCGTCGGGTTCCGCCTGCTGATCAGCATCAGCGGGGTCGGTCCCCGGCTCGCCCTGGCCATCCTCTCGGGGGTTCCGATCGACCGCTTCGTGCGTGCCGTACACGGCGGCGACCTCGCGGCGCTGCGCAGCATTCCGGGCGTGGGTCCCAAGACCGCGCAGCGCATCCTGGTCGAGCTGCGCGACAAGCTCGATGCCTTCGAGGTGACCGACGCACCGCGACTCCTCGACGGCGTAGACGCCGCCACGGTATCGGCCCTCGTCAACCTGGGCTACGCGCGCGCCGAGGCCGAGAAGGTGGTGCGCGAGGCGCTCAGCCGCCTGCCCGAGAACCCGGAGCTAGAGGTCCTGCTCCGCGAGGCGCTGCGTGTCCAGTCACGATAGCGGCGGCGGGGTGCGGGTCGAAGAAGAGCCCGAGATCGAGCGCGGGGTCGAGGACCGCCTTCGCCCGGCCTCGTTCGACGAGTTCGTGGGCCAGAACCAGGTGCGCCAGAACCTGCGCGTGTTCATCCAGGCCGCGCGCGATCGAGGCGAGGCGCTCGACCACGCGCTCTTCTACGGACCGCCCGGTCTCGGCAAGACCGCCCTCTCGCACGTGGTCGCGCGCGAGATGGGCGCGCCCCTGCGTGCGACCGCCGGTCCCGTGATCGAGCGCGCCGGCGACCTGGCGGCGATCCTCACCAACCTGGAGGCCGGCGAGGTCCTCTTCATCGACGAGATCCACCGCCTGGCTCCGGCCATCGAAGAGATCCTCTATCCCGCCATGGAGGACTTCAAGCTCGACCTGGTGATCGGGCAGGGGCCCTCGGCGCGCACGGTGAAGCTCGAGCTGCCGCGCTTCACGTTGATCGGTGCGACGACGCGGGCGGGCCTGCTGACGGCGCCGCTGCGTGACCGCTTCGGCGTGATCGCGCACCTGGAGTACTACCCGCCGGGGGATCTCGAGCGCATCCTCGCGCGCAGTGCCGGCATCCTCGAGGTGCCGATCGAGAGCGACGGGGCCCGCGAGATCGCGCGCCGCTCGCGCGGCACGCCGCGCATCGCGAACCGCCTACTGCGGCGCGTGCGCGACTACGCCCAGGTCGAGGGAGACGGCAGGATCACGCTCGCGATCGCGCGCTACGCGCTCGAGCAGCTCGAGGTCGACGAGGCCGGCTTCGACCGCCGCGACCGCGAGCTGCTGCTCACGCTGATCGACAAGTACGCGGGCGGCCCCGTCGGCATCGACACGCTGGCCGCCGCAATCGGCGAGGACAAGGGGACCATCGAGGACATCTACGAGCCCTTCCTGATCCAGGAGGGCTACCTGGACCGGACGCCGCGCGGGCGGGTCGCGCGGGACCGCGCCTGGGACCACTTCGGCCGCAAGCGGGGTTCCGGTCGCGGCGACCGTCAGCAGAGCCTGCCCTGACTTGGCCGGCGCCCGGCGAGATGGCCGTGCTGGTCGCCGGCGGGGCGGTCGCCGGCTTCGTCAACACCCTGGCCGGCGGCGGGTCGTTCCTGACCGTCCCGCTGCTGATCTTCCTGGGGCTTCCGCCGACCGTGGCGAACGCCACGAACCGGGTGGGCGTGGCGGCGCAGAGCCTGGCCGCGATGGGGGGCTTCAGGCAGGAGAACGTGCCCGGCCTGCGCTTCGCCGCGAGCCTGCTGCCGGCCACGCTGCTCGGTTCCTGGCTCGGAGCGTGGGCGGCATCCTCGGTGTCGGACCGCGTCTTCAGCGTGGGGTTCGCCGTCGTCATGCTCGCCATGTTGCCGGTCATCCTGCGCAACCCGAAGCCGCGCGCGCCGGGCGAGCGCGCGGGCATGGGCCTGCCGCTGCAGCTGGGCGTCTACTTCGCGATCGGCCTGTACGGCGGTGCGGTCCAGGCGGGCATCGGCATTCCGCTGCTGCTGGCGCTCGTCGCGGCGGGCGGCCTCGACCTCGTGCGCGCCAATGCGGTGAAGGTGGCGGTAGTGGCCGCGCTGACGCTGGTGGCGCTGGCGCAGTTCGCGGCTGCCGGAAAGGTGCTCTGGGGCTATGGCCTGGTGCTCGCCGTGGGCAGTGCGATCGGCGGCTACGCGGCCTCGCGCTTCGGCGCCCGCGTCGGGGATCGGCTGATCCGGCCCCTCCTGACGCTGGCGGTCGTGGCTGCCGCCCTGCGGCTGCTCAGCCTCTCGTTCTAGCGCCCACCTTCTTGTTGGCTGCTCTCTCAACGTAAGGGCCGGTCTGGACGATGAATTCCGCGTGCACGTCGTGCTCCGGATACTGGTCCTGCTGGCTGCCATTCCCGTCCTCGCGGCGGCGGGTGTCGGCGTGCGCTACCACGCGACCGAGGACAAGGACCGCGCGCAGGTCGAGGGCGTCATCTCGGCTCGCATCGCCGGCTGGGTCGGGCAGCCGAACGGCGACTACTGGGGCGAGCGCGCCGTCGGGCTGACGCGGCGCTTCGACGATCCCAAGCGGCACTTCGCCCTGCTGGCCGCGGGCGGCCTGATGCTCGCGTTCGTGATCACGCGCCGGAAGAAGAAGGCGGAGCTGCCGACCGAGGACGACTTCGACGCGGCCTGCGAAGAGGCGGCCGAGCAGCACACGCGCAAGGAGCAGAAGCGCCTGCTGAAGGCGGCCCGGGAGCTGGTCGAGACCGAGGGCGCGGAGGAGGCCGGCGCGTACCTGTGCAGCGAGGGCATGCGCGACGAGGCCTGCGAGCTGTTCCTGGAGCACGATCTGCTCGAGCGCGCCGCCGAAGTGCGCCACGACCAGAACCGCTTCGAAGACGCCGCGGAGCTCTTCGTCAAGGCGGACCGCTGGGAGGCCGCCGGTGCGATCTACGCGCAGCAGGAGATGTTCGAGAAGGCGGCGCGCTGCTACCTGAAAGCCGACAAGCGCTCGGTCGCGGGCGAGATGTTCGAACGCGCCGAGCAGTGGGCCGACGCCGGCAAGTGCTACGACGACATCGGCTTCTACCGCCACGCCGCGCAGGCCTTCCTGAAGGTCGACCAGACCGGTCGAGCCGCGGAGTCGCTGATCAAGGCCTTCGACGACGAGGGCGGCGGCAAGGCGGGCACCGAGGACAAGCAGCGCGAGGTCCGCGGCATCGCGAAGAAGGCCGGCGAGCTGCTCTTCAAGCTGGAGCGCTTCGAGGAGGCCGAGTCGATTCTCGTGCGTGCGGGCGCCTTCGGCAGCGCGGCGAAGATCGCCTTTCACGTGGGCGCGTACGAGCGCGCGGCCGAGCTGTTCCAGCGCATCGGCCGCGGCGACCTGGCTGCCAAGGCGCTCGACAAGCTCGGGGACGACGTCGCCGCGGCTCGCGCGCGCGGCAACCACCTGCGCGACCAGGGAGACGACGAGGCGGCGGTCGAGAACCTGGAGCGCGCGGGCGAGTTCCAGGACGCGGGCGACCTCTGCCGCAAGCTCGAGCGCTACGAAGACGCCGGCCGGCTGTACTCGCAGGTCGGCGACGACGCCGCCGCCGCCGAGATGTTCCTGGCCGCGGGCGACCCGGTGGCCGCGGCCGAAGCCTACGATCGGTCGGGGGACGCGCGCAGCGCCGCCGAGGCCTGGGGCCAGGCCGGCGACCTGGGCAAGCGCGCGGAGATGCTCGAGAAGGCGGGCGAGGCCTTCGACGCCGGCCGGATCTACTCGGAGCAGGGAGAGGCCGACGAGGCCATCCGGGTGCTGCAGCTGGTCGGCAACGACGACGAGCGGTTCTCGGAGGCGTGCTCGATGCTCGGCGAGCTCTTCGCCGGCAAGGGCCAGCACGCGCTCGCGATCAACAAGCTCGACGAGGCCGTCGGTGACGGTCCGGTCGCCAAGACGAACGTCGACGCGTTCTTCGCGCTCGGCAAGGTCTGCGAGCAGAGCTCGGACTTCGAGCGCGCGGTAGAGATCTACGAGAGGATCCTGAGCTTCGACTACCACTACCAGGGTGTGGCGGCGCGCATCGAGCACGCCAAGGAGCAGCTGGCGGAGCAGCTGGCGGCGCAGCCACCGGCGCCCGGCGTCACCGCGAGCCCCGACAACAGCGTGGCCGGGCGTTACGTGGTCGACCGCGAGCTCGGCCGGGGCGGAATGGGCGTCGTCTACCTGGCGCGTGACACCGTGCTCGAGCGCGACGTCGCGTACAAGGTCCTGCCCGAGCAGCTGCGCGGGAACGCGACCGCACTGCAGAACTTCCTGCGCGAGGCCAAGGCCGCCGCACAGCTCAACCACCCGAACATCGTCACGGTCTTCGACGCGGGCGAGTCCGAGCACGGCTACTACCTGGCGATGGAGCTGATCGAGGGCACCACGCTCAAGGAAATCGTGCAGCGGCGCGGTCCCGTCTCGCCCGGCGGGGTGATCTACATCCTGCGCCAGATGGCCGAGGCGCTGTCGTACGCGCACTCGCGCAAGGTGGTCCACCGCGACATCAAGACGGCCAACACCATGTGGACGCCGGACAAGCAGGTGAAGATCATGGACTTCGGTCTGGCGAAGCTCATGGAGGAGGTCCGCAACCAGACGACGGTCGTCTCCGGAACGCCCTTCTACATGTCGCCCGAGCAGACGCTGGGCAAGAACATCGACCACCGGACGGACCTGTACTCGCTCGGAGTGACGCTCTTCGAGCTGTCCACCGGCGAGCTGCCTTTCCGGCGTGGCAACGTGCCGTACCACCACGTGCACACCCCGCCGCCGGACCCCCGCACCGTCAAGCCGGACCTGCCGCAGCCCCTGGCGTTGATGATCCTGCGCATGCTCGAGAAGTCGCCCGACGCCCGCTACCCGAACGCCAAGGCGATCCTTGAAGAGCTCGACCGGCTGAGCGGCAAGGCGACCTGAGCCCGTCGCCCGTTCCCTGCGGGCGGGCCGCGGCCGCGCTGCCCCGGCTGTTCAGCGCCTCCCGAAACCGTGATGGCGACGTCACGCTGTAACGTGAATGTCACTGAACCGGCGTTCGTAGCCGACCGCGTAGGCGGCGCATCTGGCGGAACTGTGATCCAGGCCACAGATCTGACCCCTGGATCCCCATCTATGGGGGGCGAAAACCCCGGTTGCGAGGTTGGTACGCGCGTTGCACACGCAGGCTGTCGGCAGGAGCCGGGTGAGGTTCCGGGGGGAGTCCAGATGATCGGCGGAGTCGAGCACACGCTCGCGACGAGCGTCCAGTGTACCGGGATCGGCCTGCACACCGGCCGGCCCGTCGATCTGGTCCTGCGGCCGGCCGCGGCCGGTACGGGGATCCTCTTCGTGCGCACCGACCTGGAGCCCCAGGTCAGGTTTCCCGCACGCGGCGAGTGGGTGAGCGGGACGCTGCTGGCTACGTCGCTCGGCAACGGCGACGTGCGCATCTCCACGGTCGAGCACCTGATTTCGGCGTTCGCGGGGATGGGCGTCGACAACTGCACGGTCGAGGTGTCGGGGCCGGAGCTGCCGATCATGGACGGCAGCGCAGCTCCCTTCGTCTACCTGATCCGCCAGGCGGGGATGCGCGCGCAGAGCCGCATGCGCCGCCGTCTCGTCATCCGCAAGCCGATCGAGGTCCGCGAGGGCAACCGCTCGGTACGGGTCGTGCCGTCGCGCAGCTTCAAGATCTCGATCGAGATCGACTACGCGCATCCCGCGATCGGCCAGCAGGAGATCTCCTCGCTGCGGCTGACGCCCGAGCGTTACGCTCGTGAAATCGCGCCCGCGCGCACCTTCGGCTTCCTGAAGGACGTGCAGATGCTCCAGGCCAACGGGCTGGGGCTCGGTGGGTCTCTCCAGAACGCCATCGTGCTCGACGACCAGTCGGTGCTGAACCGCGAGGGCCTGCGCTTCCCGGACGAGTTCGCGCGCCACAAGCTGCTCGACCTGGTCGGCGATCTGGCGCTGCTGGGCCTGCCGCTGCAGGGCCACGTCAAGGGCGTTCGCAGCGGCCACGGTCTGCACCAGGCGCTGGTGGCCGAGATCCGCGCGAACCCGGGTTGCTGGACCGTCGAGGTTCCCGGCGACGTCGGTCCCGGGCGCGCACCCGAGCGGCCGCGCGTCCCGCGGCTCATCCGCCAGACCGGCTGAGCACCCCCTCGGGGCCGAGCGACCGGACAGGGTGGAGCCGTCCGCCCGTGGTACGGGCGTCGCGCCATCGGGGACTGGAGACCGGGCGTTAGAGGCCGAGTCCGGAGAGCGTCGCGTCGGCGATGCGCAGCAGCAGCGCGCGAGCCGGCGCACAGAGCTGGACTGCCGCTCCCAGGTCGCCGCCGCCGCGCAGGTCGAGGCGCTGCGTGGCCGGCCACGCGTCCAGCAGGTCGAGCAGCGCGTCGCGTAGCGTGAGCTCATGCGAGACCACGGCCCCTGCCGCTGCCTCGCACAGCATGGCCTCGCGCCACGCCTCCACCTCGAGTTGGCGCAGCGGCGCGGGGTCGAAGGCTCGCAGCGCCTTGCGGAGCTTCTTTCGCGCCCGGCGTGGAGCGCCCTCGATGGTGAGAGCGGCTTCGTCGACCGGCCGGCGCCAGACCTCCTGGATCTTGGCGTTCGACAGCGACCAGCTGGATCCGGCGATCTGCAGGAGCTGGGCGCGCAGGGCCGGGGACTCCCCGGTGTCCGGGCGTCTCGGTCCGCCCGGCAGCAGCTCGGCGTCCTCGCGGGCACGCAGCAGGTCGAGGCCGGCCTGGACTGCGGCGCCCCACGCCGGGCCCTCGCGGAGCAGCGGTGTGGCGCCATCGGCGCCTTCCGCGTCCGGCCGCGGAGTCGCCAGGCTCTCGAGCACGACCGCGCAGGTCCTCGACGGCGCCGTCCGCTCCCAGTGGTCGGCGATCCGCGCCAGCGCCTTCCAGGAGCCGGGCCGCGCGGGCAGGGCCTCGAGCAGCTCGCGGTGCAGCTGCACGGACTCCTGGTGGGATGCGGGGTCGAATGCGGTGATGTCGGCCAGGGCCTCTCGTGCCCCGGTCCTGCGCGGGTTCGCCTCGAGTGCGCGGCGGTACGCGCGCTGCGCGCGTTCGACATCCTCGAGCGGACCGGCGTAGGCGCGGCCGATCGCCTCCCAGATCTCCGCCTCGACGCTGGGCTCCGGGTGGCCCGTGTCGAGCACGCGCTCCAGTTCGGTGACGGCGGCACCGAACTCGCCCGCCTGGCCGAGGTGCCGGGCCAGCAGCCGGGCGGCGTCGACGTTGGTCGGATCCTCGCGCAGCGAGTCGCGGGCGGCGCGCGAGGCGTCCGGGATGCGGTCGAGCGCGTGCAGCGCGCTGGCCTTGACCCAGAGCAGGGGTCCGCGCTCGCCATCCCCGAGCCGGCCCAGTCCACGCTCGGCGAGCGTCAGCGCGCCGCTGGCGTCGTCGTCGTCGAGCTGCAGGCGTCCCAGCTCGGCCCAGGCCTCCGTCGTCACGGTGTCGTTCTCGACCAGCGCCTCGAGCCGGGTGCGAGCCTCTGCGCGGCGTCCGGCCCGCAGCTCGAGCCGCGCGGCGCGCAGCTCCAGGGCGGGACGGAACTCCTCGGCCGTCGTGTCCAGCCACGCGCCGATCTGCTTGAGAGCGCGGTCCCACTCGCCCAGGTCCTCGAGCAGGTCGACGGCCCGGGCCCGCGTCACCTCGTCGGACGGGTGCAGCTCGATGGCGCACTCGAGCAGCTCGGCCGCGCCCTCGCGGTCCCCGGTGCCTTCGCTGGCCAGCGCGAGCTTCGACATGCGCTCGGCACGCTCCGAGTTCGAGAGCCCCTTCTGCTCGAGCCGCGTCTCGAGGCAGGTGCGCGCGCGCTCGTGCGCACCGAGCCGCAGCGCGATCTCCGCCATCCGGTCGAGCGTCGGCGGGTGCGCGGGATCGTGGTCGAGCGCCTTCTCCAGGTGGTGGAAGGCGTCGGCGTAGCGCGACTGCTGGAACGCCGCCTCGGCGGCTCCACGCGCGGCCTCGGCCCCGCGCTCCGGCTGGTCGTCGAGCAGCGGTGCCGCCATGCCCAGCAGGCGCTCCGCCTCTTCCCACTCCGAGCGCTCGAGCGCGATCGTGCCCGCGCCCTCGAGAGCGTTCACGTTGCTGGCGTCCCGCTGCAGTGCGCTGCGGAACAGCCCGCCCGCGCGCGTGGCGTCGCCGAGATCGTCGCGCGCGATGCACGCCGCGCGTGCGATCGCGTCCGCGGCGGAGACAGCGTCCCCGTGCAGCTCGCCGAGCCTCGCGCGATCCTCGAGCTCGTCGGCGTGCCGGCCGAGCCGTTGGTGCAGGTCCGCGCGCAGCTCGAGCGCATCGCTCAGCGCGGAGTCGAGCTCGAGCGCGTGCCCGCAGGCGCGGATGGCCGCCTCCGGGTCGTTCGCATTTTCGACCTGTGCGCGCGCCAGCTCCAGCCAGGCGGCCGGGCCCTCCGCGGCGCCGCGCAGGTCCAGCGCACGCTCCCGCGCGGACAGCGCCTCGGGCCAACGTTCGAGCGCGCCCAGCGCGTCGGCCCAGCGATCCTCTTCGTCGGGGTCGAGCACGTCGGCGTCCGAGAGCGCGGCGAACGTGCGGCACGCCCGCTCCGCACGCTGCAGCTCGTCCCAGTCGACGCGCGCCAGCCGCCGCAGCAGGGCGGGGCGGTCGTCGTCTTCCGCCGCGTCGATCTCGACCTGCAGCAGCTCCGCGGCTCCGTCCCAGTTCCCGCTGCGCTCGAACACGCGGCGCACGCGCGTGCGCAGGGCCGCGTC
>JAFDDB010000139.1 GCA_019311115.1 Deltaproteobacteria bacterium | reverse complement strand
CGGTCCAGTCGGTCTCGCCAGTGTAGGTCGATTCGTCGAGTCCGGGCTGTAGCGCGTAGAGGGGAAGAGCGGGGTGGCGTCGATAGATCGCGAACCAGGAGGGCGGCTGCGGGGAGACGAGCCGCAGCATGACCTCGGCGAGAGCGACACAGATCAGCACCGACACCAGGCTGAGCGAGACCTGCAGCGTGAGAGCCGCACCGCGTCTTCGAGGCGCAGGAGTCATGTGTGTGCATCCCCGGGCATCAGCGTGACCGTCGTGAGCGCCGTCATCGGTTCGCGGTCGAGGCTATCGAGTCGGATCGCATCGTGCGATCGCGCCGCTGAAGTGCATCGGGCGCGCGCAGTTGATTCTGGATCAGGATCCGACATCCTCCAGCGCGATGCCGTTTCCGGACAAGAAGTACGCCGAGATCGCGCGCCTCTGCGACGCGTACTTCGAGGAGGCGGCGCGAGCCGCGGCGAGCGTCGACCGCGACGCACTCGCTCGAGCCGGGTCGATGGTGGCCGGAGCCTATGGCGCCGGGCGCTGCGTCTATTCGTGCGGAAACGGCGGCTCTGCGGCGATCGCGAACCACCTGGTGTGCGATCACATGAAGGGGTGCCAGACGGACACGGACCTCAAGCCCCGTGTCGTGTCGCTCTCCGCCAATCTCGAGACGCTCACGGCCATTGCCAACGACATCAGCTACGACGAGGTGTTCGCGTACCAGCTCCGCACCCTGGGCCGGCCGGGCGACGTCCTGATCACGGTCTCGTCGTCCGGAGACTCCGAGAACGTCGTCCGCGCCTGCCGCGCGGCGCGTGAGGCCGGTATCGAGGTGATCGCCATGACCGGGTTCGCGGGGGGCCGCTCGGCCGGGCTCGCCGACGTCAACCTCCACGTCCAGGGCGACAACTACGGAGTCGTCGAGGACACACACCAGTCGCTGATGCACATCCTGGCCCAGTTCACGCGCATGGCGCACATGCCCGAGGCACTGATCGGCGAGCGTCGGTTCTAGCGGGCCCTGCCGGTCAGCGGGCCGGCCCATCGCCCGCCTCGTTCTGGTCGAGCCACGCCTGGAACGCGAGGATGCTCCACAGCCCGAAGAAGGGCATCGCGTGTTCGGGCGCGGGCCGGTCGCCGCAGAGGTGCAGCCAGGCGGAGCGCACCGCCGCGGCGTCGAAGTAGCCCTCGCGCTCGAGCCGGTCCTCCGCAAGCAGGGCCTCGGCCCAGTCCCGCAGCGGGCCGATCACCCAGCCGGCCACCGGCAGGGCGAAGCCCTTCTTGGGTCCGTCGACCAGGCGCTTGGGGACGGAGCGGTACAGCGCCTGGCGCAGGATCCACTTGCCCTGACCCTCCCGGACCAGCATGTCCGCGGGAATCCGCGCCGCGAACTCGAACAGGCGATGGTCGAGCAGGGGCTCCCGCGCTTCCAGCGAGACCGCCATGCTGGCCCGGTCCACCTTGAGGAGCACGTCGTCCACCATGTAGCCCGTCAGGTCGGCCCAGCACTCGCTTCGAACGCCCCCCACCGCGCTGAAGTCGCAGTCGGGCTCGGGCCACGCGGAGAACTCCAACGGGCCGGAAGCGAGGTAGCGTCCGGGTTGCACGACGAGTTCGCGCCAGCAGCGCATGAACCGCGCCCGGTCCGGCTCCCCCGCAACGCGGAGAGCCTTCTCGAGTCGGGCCTGCAGGTGCTCCGCGCGCACACCGGGGAGCAGTCTCGAGCGCAGGTCGCCGAGCGCCGGCCGCAACCGGAAATCGTTCTCGTCGAGCAGGAAGCGGCGGGCCCAGCGGGGTGCGGTTCGCCCCAGCTTCCGCTGCTGCGGAAAGAGCAGCGCGCCGAAGCGGTGCTGCGGGTAGCCTGCGAAGACCTCGTCCCCGCCGTCGCCGCTGAGTACGACCGTGACGGACTCGCGCGCGAACTTCGACACCAGGTAGGCGGGGATGAGCGAAGCGTCGCCGAATGGCTCGTCGATCAGCTCGCTCAGACGCAGGATGGCACCTTGCGCCTCCTTCTCCCGCACCATGATCGTGCGGTGATCCGTACCCAGATGGGACGCGATCCTCGCCGCCGCGTCGGACTCGTCGATCTTCTCGTCGTCGGTACCGATCGTGAAGGTCTGCGTGTTGGAGGCCGAGAGCCTCTGCATCGCCGAGACGACGATCGACGAGTCGATGCCGCCCGACAGGAACGCCCCGAGCGGCACGTCGGCGACCATCCGGTCGCGAACGGCGCTCTCGACCTGCCGCTCGAGCTCGGCGGCCACTTCCTCGGGCGCCATCTGCACCGGATCCCGGGCGCCCTGCTCGAGGGCACGGCCGGCCGACCAGTAGCACTCCGTGTGAATGCGGCCCGTGCGCATCTGGTAGCGCAGGATGTGCCCGGGCAGGAGCTTGTGGATCCCGCGCCACAGCGTCCAGGGAGCGGGCGTGTACTGGTACTGGAGGAGTGCGTGCAGGGCGCCGCGGTGGATGTCCGGCGTCGTGGAGAACGCGGGACGAAGGGCCTTCATCTCCGATGCGAACAGGAACGTCTCGCCCGCGACCCGCCCGTCGAGGACGTCGTCGCGTCCGGGACAGCCGTAGTAGAGCGGCTTCACGCCGAAGCGATCGCGTACCAGCAGAAGCTCCTTCTCCCGCGAGTCCCAGAGCGCGATCGCGAACATTCCGGCCATGCGCGTGACGGCCGTGGAGAGGCCCCACCGCTCGATGGCCGCCACGATGACCTCGGTATCCGAGCCGCCGCGGAACGCCACGCCGATTCCCCGAAGCTCGCTGCGCAGCTCCGGAAAGTTGTACACCTCGCCGTTGAAGCAGATCGTGAAGCGGCCACTCGGGGACGCCATGGGTTGGTGTCCCTGCGCGCTCAGGTCCTGGATCGACAGCCGTCGGAACGCCATCGCGACGCGGCCGTCGTCGGTCACGAACTCCCCGTCGTCATCCGGCCCACGGTGGACGATGCGCGCACTCATGGCACGGACCCGGGCGGCGGGGTCGCTCACGTGCCCCGCAGGATCGATCAAGCCGGCGAATCCGCACATTTCAGCTACGACCTGGCGCCGCGCGTCAGCGGGGTTCCGATCCTTCCGGCATGTCCGCGTCGTATCCAGCGGGGTGGCTCTGGTGCCAGCTCCACGCGGTCTCGACGATGCGGTCGATGTCGGCGTACTGAGGCTTCCAGCCGAGCTTCGTCTTGACGCGGGTCGGATCGGCGACGAGCGCGGGCGGATCGCCGGGCCGGCGATCGACGATCCTGTGGCGGATGTCGACGCCCGCCGCTCTCTCGCAGGCCCGGTGCACTTCGAGGACCGAGTTCCCGCACCCGGTGCCGATGTTGAACACCTCCGCGGTTCCCGCCGCGGTGGCGTCGATGGCCAGCAGGTGAGCCGAGGCCAGGTCCTTGACGTGAACGTAGTCGCGGACACAGGTGCCGTCGGACGTGGGGTAGTCGTTGCCGAACACGAGCAGTTCTTCGCGCGTGCCGAGCGGGACCTGGAGCACGAGTGGAATCAGGTGGTCCTCGGGTTCGTGGTCCTCTCCGTGCCGTCCGTCCGGGTCGGCGCCGGCCGCGTTGAAGTAGCGCAGCAGCGTGAACCCCAGCCCGTAGGCGTGGGCGAAGTCGCGGATCATCCACTCGACGGAGAGCTTGGTGCGGGCGTAGGGGCTGCAGGGATCCTGGCGCGCATCCTCGGCCATCGGGACCTCGGGGTTCATGCCATACGTGGCGCACGTGCTCGAGAAGAGCAGGCGCTCGACCCCGACCGCTCGCATGGCGCGGAGCATGTTCAGCGTGCCGCCGATGTTGTTCGCATAGTGGTACTCGGGGTCCGTGACCGACTGACCGACGGTCGTGGCCGCGGCAAAGTGCATGACGGCCTCTGCCCGGCACTCCGCGAGCGTGTCGCTCAACCTCTCGACGTCGTTGACGTCTCCGACGCTGAGCCGGCCCTCCGGAACCGCCTGCCTGTGCCCTTGGACCAGGCTGTCGTATGCAATGGCGTCATGGCCCTGCTCCAGCAGGTGCCGCAGGCAGGCACTGCCGACATAACCGGCTCCGCCCGTGACCAGGATCCTCATCGTCGACTCCCTTTCTCCCCGCACTCGGGGCTCGGTCCATCCGGGGACGTGCCGGGGCCGAACACGGCGGTCACGTCGTGGCCGGCGCGCTGCAGGGCCGCCTGCGTCCCGATGTCCAGGTGGTATCCGTCGTGTACCCAGCCCCGCATCCGTCCGACGAAACGCGGAAGGACGTCGAAGCCCAGGTCGAAGGCGTCCATGTCGGCGATCTCCCGGTACGCTGCGGCGCTGACCACATACACGCCGGCGTTCGCCAGGTCGCTCTCCGGTGTCTTCGGCTTCTCGACGAAGCTCGTGACCCGTCCCGTGTCGTCGATCGTCGCGATGCCGCAGGACGGCGGGTCCGGCGTGCGGAAGAGCAGCATCGTGAACGGGTCCTCGTGGCTCTCGTGGAAGTCGACCAGGCCGGTCAGGTCGACGTTCGAGAGATTGTCGGCGTAGATGATGACGCAGTGGTCGGCCTCGTCCGCCCAGTCGCGGTTGGCGTGGATGGTGCCCGCCGAGCCCAGCAGTTCCGGCTCGAACGTCTCGCGAATCCTGAAGCCAGTCGTCTCGTTCAGCCGGGCGATGTGAAGGCGGACGAGATCGGCGAGGTGGTGTGTGTTGAGGAGCACGTCCCGGATGCCGGCATCCGCCAGGAGATCGAACCAGTAGTCGATGAGCGGCCGCCCCCCGATCGGCACGAGACACTTGGGCGTATGGTCGGTGACGGGCCGCAGGCGAGTGCCGAGACCGCCCGCCAGGACGAGAGCGCGGTACGCGGCGTCGGAGTCTCGATGGCGGCCGGAACTCATCGGTCGACTTCGCGGACCACGTCGAGCGCTGCCATCTGGCGGTCGCAGTATTCCAGGATGCGGTCGACCGACTCTGCCTCGCCCAGCCAGGTCTTGTAGGCCTCGACGCTCTCCTCGCACGAGCGGGCGGGCTTCCAACCCAGGCCCTTGAGCTTGGACACGTCCGAGAAGATGTGCCGGGTGTCTCCGAAGCGGTACTTTCCGCTGGGCTGCGGATCGTAGCTCCGCCGGCCGAAGATATCGGACACCGTCCGCGCGAACTCCATGACCGTGACGGCCTTGTCACCGCCTACGTGGAACATCTCGAAGTCGGCGCGCGCGTCGTGCAGCACGAGCAGGTTGGCGGCCACCGCGTCGTGGACATTGACGAAGTCGCGCACCTGCAGGCCGTCCTCGTAGATCGTGGGGTCGACGCCCTGGTGGCAGCTCAGGCAGAACACCCGGCACGCGCCGCTGTACGCGTTGTAGAAGCTCTGACGGGGTCCCTGCACGATGGAGTAGCGCATGGCGACCGAGGGGATGCCGTAGCGGCGGCCCAGGTGCAGTGCGACCTGCTCCTCTGCGATCTTGCTGATGCCGTACTGGTTCTGCGGGTTCGCCACGGTCTCGGTCGTCGGCTGCCAGCGGAGCGGTCCGCGAAAGCCCGGGGGAGGCTGGATCTCCCAGGCGCCCTGGGCGAGCTGTTCCGCCGGGCGGATGTCCGGCAGCAGAGGCTTGCCGTCGGCGTCGTGGTAGAGGCCCTCGCCGAGAGTCGCCTGGCTGCTCGCGACGATCACCTTGCGGATGGGGAGCTTCTCGCGAACGATCAGCTCGTAGATCAACGCCGTCGACGTGACGTTGACGTCGAAGAACCGGCTGAAGACCGGCAGGTAGTCCTGGAAGGCCGCCAGGTGGTAGACCGCGTCGCGGTCCTGCAGGGCGCCGAGGAGCATGCCCTCGTCGCGCACGTCGCCGCGAACGAACTCGATGCGGTCGTCGAGATAGCCCGGGATGCGATGCCCGGGATGAACCGGCTCCTCGAGGCTGTCCAGGACGCGGACTTCGTGCCCCTCGTCGAGCAGCGCGTCGGCGGTGTGCGACCCGATGAACCCGGCCCCTCCGGTGATCAGTATCTTCATGGTGTCCTTCGGGTGACGCCGGCCGGGTCAGTAGCGGTCGCTGATGAAGATGATCCGCGAACCGAGCCGGTCCACGGCGAACTCGAGCTCGCGGGGGTGATCCAGCGCCTCTCGGATGGCGTCGTGCCGGTCCGCGGGGGCGACGAGCATCAGGAAGCCGCCGCCGCCGGCGCCGAGCAGCTTTCCTCCCTGGGCCCCCGCCTTGCGCGCGGCCTCGTACCACGCATCGCACTGCTCGTCCGAGATGCCGAATCCGAGCGACCGCTTGAGCAGCCAGCCCTCGTGCAGCAGCTCCGCGAGGTGGTCGAGATCGCCCTCGCCGGAAATGACCTGTCGCATCTCGCCCGCCAGGTCGCGCATCTTGCAGAGGGTCGGCATCCGCTCCGCGGTGCCCTCGGTCTGCTTCTGCAGGATCGAGTCGGCGTCGCGCTGCGCTCCCGTGTAGAACATGAGGACGCGTTCTTCCAGCTGCCGCAGGGTCTCGGGCCGGCAGGGGACCGGCTCGATGTCGACCGACCCGTCGGCGTTGAACTCGATGTAGTTCAAGCCACCGAACGCAGCCGCGTACTGGTCCTGCTTGCCGATGGGCTTTCCGAGCACGTCGATCTCGATCTCGCAGGCCTGCTCGGCCAGCTTGCGCGCCGAGATGACCTCTCCCCGGTAGGCGTACAGGGCGTTCAGCACGCCGACCGCCAGCGAGCTGCTGCTCCCCATTCCCGTCCCCGCCGGGACGTCGCCGATGGTGGTGATCTCGATGTGCTGGCTCAGGTCGGTGCGGCGTAGCGCTTCGCGAACGATGGTGTGGGCGACCGCGTCGATTCCGTCGGCGATGTCCGTGCGGGTATACGACACGCGGATCGTACGATCGAACCGCGGGCTCACCGTCACGTACATGTGTTGGCTCAGCGTGACGCTCAGGACGGCGCCCGGCTCGTGCTGATAGAAGGCGGGAAGGTCGGTGCCTCCGCCCCCGAGACTCACGCGATACGGCGTCTGCGAGATGATCATCGTGCGGCTCCGCAGTCGTCTCCGTGGCGGCCAAGGTGTGCTCTGTACCGGCGAACCAGCGGTTCGAGACTCGTCGCGATGTCGAAGTTCTCGAGAACCCGCTGGCGGCCGGCGGCCGCCAGTTGCTCCCCGAGCCCGGGCTCCTCGGCCAGGCGCTGCAGTGCGTCCGCGAGCTGGTGAGCGTCATTCGGCTCGACCAGGAGTCCGGTCTTCTCATGGTGCACCAGGTCGGGAATGCCGACCAGTCTGGTCGAGACCACCGGCAGCCCGCAGGCCATCGCCTCCATGAGCATCTGCGGAAGGCCGTCTACATCGTTGTCGGAGGCCCACACACAGGGCAGGGCGTAGACGTCCCCGGCGTGCATGAACTCGGGGATCTCCTCCTGCTTGATCGCCCGGCCGGTGACCGTCACGCTGTCGCGCAGCCGAAGGCGCTCCACCTGCTCCTTCAGCTCGGCTTCCATGGGGCCGCTGCCGCCGATGGTGCACTCGAACGGCACGCCGCGATCGCGGAGCAGCCCGCAGGCCTCGATCAGGAAGGGGAAGCCCTTCTTCTCCACCAGCCGGCCGGAGGACCGGATCCGCACGGGGGCTCCGTCTCGACGCGAGTGCGGCCCGGGTGGAGAGAAGTGGCGGGTGTCGATCCCGCAGTAGACGAGCTCGAGCTGCTCGGGGCGCGCACCTTCGCTCGAGAAGAACTCGCGGTGAAAGAGCGAGATGCAGACGATGAAGTCCGCCCGCCGGATCTTGTCCCGGAGCGCGACCCGGTCGCGGAAGAGGTCGGCCGCGTGACCCGTGAAGCTGAACGGAACGCCGAGCAGCCAGGCGCCGTACATCGCGATGCTCCCGGTGGAGTGGACCCACTGCGAGTGGATCAAGCTCACCTCTTCGGTGCGCAGCTGACGGGCCCAGTGGCACGCGGCGAAGAAGTGGAAGAGACAGGCGACGCGACCGCGCAGTGTCTCTCGCTCACCGAAGAGCGCGTTCATCAGCGCGCCGAAGGCCCGGCCTCCGAAGAGGAACGGGCTCGCCAGCACGGAGAAGGCCAGGCCGAGCGGCGGCATCGGGTAGAGCACGCGCGTTCGAGCGTCGATTCGACGCGCCCACTCGGACTCGTGGTGCGTGGAATCCGGGCGGCGCATCGAGTGAAGGACGAACGGGATGCCACGCTCTCCGATGATCCGAAGCTCGTTGGCCACCCAGGCGTTGCCAATGCCGTTGCCCGTCATGTAGTGGATCAACGCCGCCCCCCGCGCGCTCGCGCGTCTCCGAGCGGGAGGCCCCGGGTGATCCTCCTCTGCGCTGTGGCGGGGAACATTGGAGGCTGATTATCTCCCAGGACGAGACCGGCCGCCCGATGCAGCTCGACTGCACCGATCTGAGCAGGTGTTCCAGCTTATCGGGCTCTGTCGGGGCCGACTTCACAGGAACAGCTTGCGCCAGGTCCGGTCAGGGCCGCCTCGCCGGCCGTTCTCGGCGAGACGAACTCCGCGAACCTGCGCCTGGGCTGCCGGTGTCGCGACAGGCTGGGGCCCGGTCTCGACTTCGAGACGGCCTAGGGGGTATCGCCGACGAACGCCGGGTTCCCGACGAGCGTTCCGTGTCGGCCGTTCGGCGTGTAGTCCTGCGCCGAGCTGTCGAGTGCCCAGTAGCCGAGCAGGTTCGGCTCGTCTCCGGAGAGCTCGCGATCCATGGAAGACTGGATCTCGGCCTGCGACCGGGCCTCGCCCCAGATCCGCACGTCGTCGATGAGCCCGGCGTGCCAGCCCCTCTCGGCGTTGCCGATGGTCAGGAGGGCCGCGATGTTCGGAATGGGGGTGTCGTCCGTGTTCGGTCCGTCCACCAGTTGGCCGTTCCGGTAGAGCCTCCAGCTCGTCCCGGTCCGCGTGATCGCCCAGTGGTACCAGACGCCGATGCTCGGGGAGAAGGCCAGGCTGATGGGGTTCGACGAACGTCCGTTC
>JAFDDB010000138.1 GCA_019311115.1 Deltaproteobacteria bacterium | reverse complement strand
TCGGGCGTGCTGACGCCCGTCGGTGTCCCGGTCGTGGCCACGCTGGCGGTCATCGTGCTCGGCTTCGCAGGCGCGCAGTACCTGGGCGTTCGCCGGGTCAGGGACGCCTCCGAGGCATCCGTCGCCACCGCCTGACCTTCCCGCGCGCCGAGGTCGAGCTTCCCCCGGGGTACGGCAGCCCCTAGGATGGGCGCTCCTGCCCGACCCCAGGAGGACTGCCCATGCAGCGCGACGGTGCGCACATCCCCTTCGTGTCTTCCGGTGCCTACCCGATCCGCGGCGGCAACGCGATGCGTCCGCTCGTCGACGGCGAGCCGGCCTTCCGGCGCATCTGCGAGGCGGTCGAGGCCGCGCGGCACAGCGTCTGGGTGACGGTCGCGTTCATCGAGCGCGAGGTGCAGATGCCCGACGGTCGGGGGAGCTTCTTCGACGTGCTCGACCGCGCGCGGGCGCGCGGGCTCGACGTGCGGGTGATCTTCTGGCGTTGCCCCGAGCTCGAGGCGGTGAGCCCGGGCGAACACTTCTCGGGCACGGACGAGGAGCGCGACTGGCTGCGCGAGCGGGGTTCGACGTTCCTGGCGCGCTGGGACCGCGCGGCCAAGCTCTACTGCCAGCACCAGAAGAGCTGGCTTGTCGATGCGGGCCAGCGCGACGAAGTCGCCTTCGTCGGCGGCATCAACCTGAACCCGGGCTCCGTCGTGCCGGCAGGTCACCCACCCAACGACCACGGCAACACGCACGACGTCTACGTCGAGGTGCGCGGCCCGTCCGCGACCGACGTGCACCACAACTTCGTGCAGCGCTGGAACGAGTCGAGCGAGCGCGGCGAGGACGACGGCCTGTGGCCCGACGCCAGCAGCCAGGACGACCTGGCGTTTCCCGAGAAGGCGTCGCCCGAGGCCGGCGAGGTCGTGGTGCAGATCCAGCGCACGGTGCGTCGCGGACTCTACACGGATTCGACTCCGACGCCCGGCGGGACGAGCTTCGAGATCGCAAACGGCGACCCCAGCATCACCGAGCAGTACCTGCGCGCGGTCGCTGCTGCGCAGAGCACCATCTACGTCGAGGACCAGGCGCTGGGCTCGCCCGAGTTCGTCGAGGGCCTGCACGGCGCGCTCGAGCGCGGGGTCGACGTGGTCTTCCTGATCCCGGGCCAGCCCAACCAGGGCATGGCGCAGGGGCGCCAGGACGCGGAGGCGGCGCCCTTCTGGAAGCGGCTCGGCGAGCTCGGCGGGCACGAGAACTTTGCGCTGGTCGGGATCGCGTCGCACCGCGGTGGCGGGGACCACCAGCACGTTTACGTGCACGCCAAGGTCGCGCTGATCGACGACGTGTGGGCGACGATCGGCTCCACCAACATCGCCAACCGCTCGTTCTACGGCGACACCGAGCTGAACGCCAGCTTCTGGCACGGGCCGACGGTCCGCGCCCTGCGGCGCGAGCTGCTGCTCGAGCACATCGGTCACGATACCCACGCGCTCGACGACCGCGCCGCGCTCAGGCTGTACCGCGAAGTCGCGCGCGAGAATACGCGCCGTAGGGAGCACGGCGACGCCCACGAGGGGCTCGCGTTCGCGCTCGACCCGGCGACCTACGCGAGCTGAGTTGAAGGTCTAGTACCTGGCCGTCAACCCGAACGGCCGCATCCCCGTCGCCATCGCCGACCTGTAGCTACAGGATCTCGAGCGATACGAAGTGCTCCGCCACGTCGCGGAAGCACACCTGCGGGGGGAAGGTCCCCGCGCGCAGTCCGTACTCCCAGAGCACCAGGCAGTCGTGCAGCATGTACACGCGAAACCGGTCGCGCGCGCCCGGGCGCAGTGGCCGCTCCGCCTGGTACGCCGCGACGTAGGTGCGCGAGCAGTCGACGCGTCCGTTCGAGGCGTACTCCCAGACGGCGCGGACCAGGTCCTCTTCGGGATCGCCGAAGTAGCCCTCCATCAGGTCGAAGACACCCGTCACGCGGAAGCCCGGGCCGTCGGGTTGCGCCACGGTATTGGCCTCGCGGAAGTCGTGGTGCACGTAGGTCGGCTCGAAGGGCTCTTCGAGCGCGTCGCTGTGCGCGTACACGATCTCGTCGATCCACTCCGCGTCGGCCTCGGTCGTGGCGTCGGAGTGTGCGCGGGCGCGTTCGAGCCAGCCGTACAGGTCGCGGATCTTCCAATCGGGCCAGGGAGGGTCGCGCGGCACGACGGTCGCGGGCTCCGGAAGGAACTCGCCGCAGTGCTCCCAGACGATCCCGTGCAGCTCCGCGAGAGTGCTGCCCATGGCGCGAGCCCGTGCGATGCGCCCCTCGGGGGTGGTGGCGGGTTCGGAGGTGCCGGGCAGGCGCGGCATGAGCGCGTAGCGCCAGCCGAAGAGCACGTCCGACGTCTCGATCAGGTAGGGCCAGGGCGCAGGGACGCGTGTGCGCTCGCAGATCAGCTGCGCAAAGAAGCGCTCCTTGTCGAACTGCCACGGGTAGTGGGGGCAGCCGCGCAGGACCCAGTCGCCCTTCGTCGTGCGCAAGAAGACGTTCTGTCCCGACAGCCCGCCGGTCGCGGGCGCGGCGTCTACCAGCAGGCCCAGGTCGAAGCGGTCGAGCGCCGCCTGCAGTTGCTCGCCGCGCAGCGTCCCGAGCCGCTTCGAGTACTCGGCGGTGAAGCGGTCGGCGGGCGCCATGGGCGGCAGTGTACCGGGCCTGCGGGCCTTCGCGTCAGGAGGACGGGGCCCGTCGTGTATGGTACGCGCGCCCGCCCCGGAGCTCCGCGTGACCGATCCCTTCCGCCTCTCCCGCCTGATCCCGAACGTCTACGCGCCGTCGCTTCTGCACGCCGTCGGCTACGGGATGCTCGGGCCCGCGATCCCCCTGTACGCGCAGCAGCTCGGCGTGCCGTTCGCGGTGATCGGCCTGCTCGTGGCGGTCCAGGGCCTGGGCGCGATGGCCGCCGACGTGCCGGCGGGCGTAGTCGTCTCGCGCTTCGGCGGGCGGCGGATCATGGCGTTCGGCCTGGTGGCGTCGGCCGTGGGCGCGGTGGCGTTGGGCGTCAGCGCGTCTCCCGCACAGCTCTTCCTGGCGGTCCCGCTGGTGGGCGTGGGCACGGCGGCCTGGGGTACCGCGCGGCTCGCGTACGTAGCGGACGTGGCGCCGGTCGAGCAGCGTGGCCGGGCGCTGGCAATGATCGGCGGGTCGAGCCGCATCGGCCTGACGCTCGGGCCGGTGCTCGGCGGGCTGATCGGCGAGGCCTTCGGGCTCCAAGCCGCCTTCCTGGGACACGCTGCGATCGTCGTGCTCGCGCTGGCCGGCGTCCTGTCGCGGCGCGCCGACGGGCGCACGCCCCACGGCCCGGCTGGACCCGGCGAGGACCGCGCCCACGCGCGCGTACTCCGCACCGTCGTGGACCACCGACGGTCCCTGGCGACGGCGGGCAGCGTGGCGCTGTCGCTCGCCATGCTGCGCAGCGCTCGTCGCATCCTCGTGCCGCTCTGGGGCGCGTGGATCGGCCTCGACCTCGCCGAGATCGGACTCGCGATCGGACTGGCGTCCGCCGTGGACATGACGCTCTTCTACCCGGTGGGCGTGGTGATGGATCGCTGGGGCCGCAAGTGGACGATCGTGCCGAGCCTGGTCACGCTGGCTACCAGCCTCGCGCTGCTCCCGCTCACCGCGAGCTTCGTTCCGTTCGTGGGGGTGGGGCTGCTCGGTGGCCTGGGCAACGGTCTCGGTACGGGCGCCATCATGACGATGGGTGCCGACCTCGCGCCGCGCGAGCGCCCCGGTGAGTTCCTGGGCGTGTGGCGGTTGATCGCCGACGTGGGCGGCATGCTCGCGCCCGCGATCGTGGGCGCGGTCGCGCAGGCGGTGGCACTGGGCGCCGCGTGCCTGGTGTCCGCGAGCGTGGGCGCCGCGGGCGCGCTGCTGCTGGGCCTATGGGTTCCGGAAGGTCTCGTGCGTCGGCGGGACGCGCCCGATGCCGAGCCGCCCGACAGCGGTTGAGCACACCCCGGCACAGGCATCCCGGAAAAACAAGTCTTGTCAGCCCTGGACACCGGAGCGACGATCGCGGCCTTGCTTGACCGGAAGCCGGCTACGTCGGTAAGCGACCCGGGCGCGGACCTGCGCGCCCGCGTGCGCTCCCGGCCCGACGCGATCCGCGAGCAGCTGCGCGGACTCGACGCGCGCCAGATCGCGGACCGCGTGCAGGCGCTGCCGCCGATCGTCCGCGAGGAGATCCTGGCGCTCGTCGAGCGGCCCGAAGAGGTCGTGCCGCTGATCAACGAGGTCGAGCTCGTCAGCACGCTGCGCGCGACCGGGCTCGCCGACGCCGGCTGGTTGCTCGAGTTCGCGTCGCCCGAGCAGCGCGTGGCCTGCATCGACCTGGACTGCTGGCGCGACACACGGCTCTCGCTGCACCGCGTGGGCGAGTGGCTCGACGCGCTGACCGAGGCCGGGCCCCACGTGCTGGCGGCGGCGCTCGACGAGTTCGACCCGGAGCTCTGGGTGCTGCTGATGCAGGAGCTGGCCGACTTTGCGGTGCTGTCCGCCGACGCCGAGCCGCCCGACGGACTCACCGAGGACGGCATGGTCTGGTACTACCCGCACCAGGAAGGACAGGAGACCCGCCTGTCCGAGATCCTGCGCATCGCGTTCTCGGAGGCGCCCGAGCGCTACTGGCAGATGATCTACGGCGCCATCTACGAGAGCGGTGCCGAGAGCCAGGAGTTCGCGCTGCGCTGGCACCGCGCGCGCCTGAACGACCTGGGCTTTCCCGACCGCGACCGCGCGCTGCGACTCTATGCGCCGCTGCGCGTCTCCGACGCGCCTGTCTTCGACTCAGGGCCTCTCGCTGCCGAGAGCGGGGTCGCCACCACGTCGCAGCTTCCACGACGCCTGCGCGGGACGCTGATCGGCCGTGCGCTCGCCGAGCTCCCCCCCGACCGCGCGGCAGAGATGCTGGGCTACGTGCTGGCGGTCGGGAACGCAGTCGCCATCGCCGACCGGCTGCCGCTGGCCGACCCCGAGACGGTCGAGCAGTCGCTGCGCAAGGCCGTGCGGGGCGTCGACCGGGGGTTGAGGGCGCTCACCACGTCGCGGCGCCAGACGCCCGGACAGGTGCTCGACCGCGTCGCGCCGTTCGACCTGTTCCGCATCGGCGTCGGGCTGGACCCGGAGCTGCGGCTCGGTCGCAGCCTGGCCGACATCGAGGACGAGGAAGAGACCGCCACCGCTGACTGGGACGTGCAGACCGAGGTGCAGGAGCCCGAGATCATCGACTCGCCCGAGGCGACCGTCGAGTGAGGTCCCGCCTCGCCGCGACCCTGCTGTTGCTGGCCGCGTGCGCGACCGTGCCCGTGGTCGAGCAGCCCGCGTCCGCGCTCGACTGGGACGCGGTTGCCAACGTCGAGGTGATCCAGATCCTGACCAGCGACGCCGACGGCGACACCCGCGTCACCCCGGTGTGGTTCGTGCGCGTCGCCGGCGCCACCTACCTGCGCACTTCGGGCTCCCGCTGGCTGGCGAACCTGCAGCGCGATCCCGACGTGACCGTGCGCGTCGAGAGTGTCGACCATCCCCAGCGCGCGCAGGTCGTCGAGGATCCGCGCATCGTCGACGCCGTAGAAAACGCCTCGCGCGAGAAGTACGGCTTCCAGAACACGCTGGTCAGGCTCGTGCGCACCGGCTCGATCGACGTGATCCGCCTCGACCCGCGCTGACGCCTCCAGCGCGGTCCTAGACCTCGAGCTCGACCCGGGTCACGCCGAACGCGAAGGGCTGCGCCGCGCGGCCGGCCAGCGCGCGCACGGGGGCGAAGCGCAGCAGTTCCGGCAACCGGCGCAGCGCCTCGGCCCACCAGGTCTGCGGCAGCATGATGCGCGGCGGCATGGACTGCATGCGCTGGATCGCGCTGACCTCCGGACCTCGCAGCGCCTGCACGCGGGCGGCCGCGGCGTCGATCGCCGCGGGGTCGGGCCCGCCGCGCAGCACCGGCACCAGGCAGTTCGCGGCCACCACCGCGTCGCGAAGCGCGATGTTGATGCCCTGGCCGCCGACGGGCGACATGGTGTGCGCCGCGTCGCCGATTACCAGCGCCCCCGGCAGGCTCCACTGCTCGACGCAGTCCGCCTGCGTGCTCAGCAGGAACGGGCTCGCCAGCTCCGAGGTGTGCGCGCGCAGGTGGTCTTCGAAGTCGGGCGGTGCGTGGTTCGCCATCTCGTCCACCCAGTGCTCGATCCCCTGCTTGCGCAGCTCGCCGTAGGTGCCCTTCAGGATGATCCACGCCAGCTGCAGCTGGCCGTCGTAGGCGACGTAGCTGATGAACAGGTGCCCGCTGCCGATGCAGAACCGCGTGGGCTCGTCGTCGCCGAAGAACGCGGGGCGCGGCACCTTGCACCAGACGACGTCCATCGGCAGCTCTTCGGCGCGGACCTGGAACCCGCCCGAGCGGCGCACGACCGAGGCGCGCCCGTCGCTGCCGACGACGAGGTCGGCGTCGAGCCTCTGCTCGCCGTCGGGCGAGTGGACGCGCACGCCCTGGATGCGGCTGCCCTCGGAGTCGCGCAGCAGCTCGCGGACGGTGGTGCCGCGCATGAAGGTCAGGTTCGGGCTCTTCTGCGCCTCGCCCACGATGGCCTCGAGCATGGCCGGCTGCGACACGATGCGCGGCGCCAGCCCGCCGAACTGCTCGTCGTCGATCTCCATGCGGAAGACCAGCTTGCGGCGGCTGTAGAACTCGAGCGCGCTCGGCGTCGCCTGCGGCACCGCGGCGAGCGCGTCGTCGATGCCGAGCTGGGCGAGCAGTTCCAGCGCCGAAGGCGCCAGGCCCTCGCCCCGGAACTCGCGCGCGAAGTCGCTCTGGCGCTCGAGCAGCGTCACCTGGATGCCGCGCGTGGCGAGCAGGTAGGCGAACACCGCGCCGGCTGGACCGGCGCCCACGACGACGACCCGCGGAAGGCGATCTGCTGTCATGACCTCGTCTCCACTCGCATCGTATCATCGCGCAGCGGTCCCGGCGCGGGTTACAGTGCGGTCATGCCGCGCCCTGCCTGCGCCGTGCACGCGTCCGACGTGCCCGGAGAGAAGCGTCCGCGCCGCCTGCCGGCCGAGGGCATCTCGTCCGAGGTCCGCGCCGTGAGCGACGCAGCGGGCCTGTCGCGGATGGGCGTCGGGCTGCGCACGGTGCCTCCCGGCTTCGCCAGCACGCACCGCCACTTCCACAGCGTGGAGGAGGAGTGGGTCTACGTGCTCTCCGGGTCCGGCCAGGTTCGCATCGGCCCCCACCGCACCGACGTCCGGCCGGGAAGCTTCGTCGGATTTCCGCCCGGGCCGTGTCCGCACCACTGCCTGGCCGGTGGCGACGAGCCCCTCGTGATCCTCGAGGGAGGCGAGCGGCGCCGCGACGAGGACACCTGCGCGTATCCGGACCTGGGCAAGGCCGCGTTCCGACGCCAACTGTCGGACGCGGAGGCTCCAGCGGAGGAGGAGGGCGCGCTGACGCAGTGCGTGCGCATCGACGACCTCGCGGTCTCGCACTTCCAGCACGAGGTCGATGAACGCGCGCGCCGCGACTACCGCTCGCTGCACACGCCGACTGGACTCGTCCGCCAAGCGGTGCGCTGGTCGCAGGTCGCGTCCGGCGATCGCACCACCGCCTACCACACGCACGACCGGACCGACGAGTGGATCTACCTGCTGGACGGCCGCGCGCGGGTCCGGGTCGGTGACGACCACTTTCAGGTCTCGGCCGGGGACTTCGTGGCGCACCCCGCCGGGGGTCCGCCGCACGTGATGGAGGCCGAGACGTTGCTCACCTACCTGATGGGCGGAATGCGCGATCCCGACGATATCGTGACGTATCCGGAGGCCGGCGTGCAGCGCCGCGGCGGCCGAATCGTGCCCACGGCAGAAGGCACGGGCAGATGACGCAGCGGGTGGTACGCGGAGCCGGGCCCGCTGACCCGCGTCGAGCGCCACGCGGAGCGGCTCGCGGACCTGCCCGCCGACATCGACGAGCTGTGCCGGGTCGTCCAGGGGCTGATCGTCCACGTGGCGTGGGCGCCGGCCTACGGTCTGGACCGCGCGACGCTTCGCGAGCACGAGGTCCAGACGCGCACGGCGCAAGCCATGCTCGACCGCATGCTCGCGCTCGACAGCACCGACCTGGCCAAGGCGCGCGAGCCCGCGCGCCGGATGGTCGGGAACTGCCGTCACTTCGCGACGTTCACCACGGCGGTGCTTCGCGCGCACGGCGTTCCGGCTCGGGCGCGCTGCGGCTTCGGTGCGTACTTCTTGCCCGGCCATCTCGAGGACCACTGGGTGGTGGAGTTCATCGACCCGGTGAGCGGAGAGTGGCGGCTCTGCGACTCGCAGATCGACGATCTGCAGCGCGCCAAGCTGCAGCCCGCCTTCGACACGACCGCCGTCCCGCGTGACCAGTTCCGCGTGGCGGGGGACGTGTGGCTGGCCTGCCGTAGCGGAGACGTGGATCCCGAGAACTGCGGCATCTTCGACATGCACGGGCTGTGGTTCGTGCAGGCCAACGTGGTGCGCGACCTGGCGGCGCTCAACAAGCACGAGCTTCTGCCCTGGGACGACTGGGGGCTTGCCGAGCAGGACATCGGGGGCAGCGACGCCGGGCCGACGCTAGCGCGTCTCGATCAGGTCGCAGGGCTCACCGCGTCGCCCGATACCGAGCTCGATGCGCTTCGCGCGCTGTATGTCGCGGACGACCTGCGCGTGCCGCAAGTCCTTCGGAGCTTCAAGGACGGCGGCGCCGTGAACGAGGCCTGGGACGACTCCGGCCTCGAAGCCTGGCGGGACTGACCGTGTCCGCCGACCTTTTCCGGGTGATCCTGCCCGTCGAGCACCTCGAGAGAGCGGACGGGTTCTGGGAACGCATGCTCGGTCTTCCAATCGACAAGGCCGTGCCCGCCCGCCACTACGTCCGCACTGGCGGTGCGATCCTGGTCCTGGTCGATCCGAGCGAGCACGGCGGTGTGCACCGCCCGCTCCCGGAGTGGCTCTACTTCCGCGTGCCGGACCTGGACGCAACCTGGGTCGCGGCGCAGGCGCTCGGCTGCCCGGACCTCGAGACCGACGAGGGGACCGGCATCCGCGACCGCGTCTGGGGCGATCGCAGCTTCTACACGCGGGATCCCGACGACAACCGGCTCTGCTTCATCGACGACGTGTGCTCGCAGGACGCCCCGCACGCCGCGCGGTACGCGGGGCGCGACGTCGCGAACCTGTGCAAGGTGATCCTGCCGGCCTCCCACATCGAGAAATCCGACAGCTTCTTCACGGAGATGCTCGGACTGGAGCCCGACACCTCGGTGCCCAACCGCCACTTCTTTCCGACCGGGTCGTGCGAGCTTGCGCTCGTGGACTCCGTCGAGCACGCGCGTGCGCACGGGAGTCAGGACGAGCCCTTCCGGCCGAGTCCCGAGGTGGTCTACTTCGCGGTGCCGGACCTGGACGCGGCCTGGGAACGCGCGAGTCGGCTGGCGCTGCCCCCACTGCAGGGCCACGACGTGGGCGTCGGAGTCCAGCAACGCGTGTGGGGTGAGCGCAGCTTCTACGGTCTCGACCCTTCCGGAAATCCTATCTGCTTCGTGGACGACCAGACGCTGTACACTGGCTCCTCCTGAGTTCCTGCAGGTGCGAAGCCGAGCTTGAAAGCTGCCGTCTACGTCCTGATTGGGCTGTTCGCCGCGACTCCGGCGCTCGCCGGGGACTTCGTGACCTTCGAGACGGGGCCCGTGCGTCCCCTGGCGCGCTCGGCCGACGGCAGCCGGCTCTACGTCGCCAACATTCCCGACGGCCGCCTCGAGATCTTCTCCGTCTCGGACATCGGGCTCGTCAAGACGGGCTCGGTTCCCGTCGGCTTGGAGCCCTGCGCCGTCGCGGTGGCGCCGAACGGTGAGGTCTGGGTGGTGAACCACCTCTCCGACAGCGTCAGCATCGTGGACGTGGCGGCGAGTCCGCCCGTGGTCGTGCGCACGCTGCTCGTGGGGGACGAGCCGCGCGACATCGTGTTCGCGGGCGGCAGCGGAGACCGCGCGTTCATCAGCACGGCGCACCGCGGACAGCACCGTACCGACGGCTCGATCGGTGGCGTCCCGGGTGCGGGCGATCCCCAGTTGACCACCGAGGGAATCGGCCGCGCGGACGTCTGGGTCTTCGACGCGACGAGCCCCGGGAGCGGGATCGGGGGTCTCCCCATCCGCATCCTCACGTTCTTTGCCGACACGCCCCGCGCACTCGCGGCCAGCGCCGACGGCAACACCGTCTACGTCGCCGCCTTCCGCTCCGGGAACCAGACGACGACCCTTCCCGAGCAGGTGGTCTGCGACGGCTTCGATCCCAACTCGCCCTGCCTGCTCGGCGGCATTCTCGCCGTGCCGGGCGGACTTCCGGGTCCCGACGACAACGTCTTCGGTGCGTCGGCTCCCGAGACCGGGCTGATCGTCAAGTTCAACACCGCGAACTCGCGCTGGGAAGACACGCTCGACCGCGACTGGACTCAGGTCGTCATGTTCGACCTTCCGGATCACGACGTCTTCGCGGTCAACGCGAACACGCTCGACGTCGGCGCCTCGGGCGAGTTCGACCACGTCGGCACGGTCCTGTTCAACATGGCGGTCAACCCCGTCAGCGGCAAGGTCTACGTGTCGAACACCGAGCTTCCCAACCACGTGCTCTTCGAGGGGCCGGGCAACCACGGGGGCAGCACCGTCCAAGGGCACCTGTCGGAGTCGCGGATCAGCGTGCTCTCCGGTGCGAGCACGGTCGACGTGCGGCACCTGAACAAGCACCTCGACTACTCGAAGCTCCACACCGACGATCCCAACGATCCCCCCCTGATCGACCCCAATGTCCGGTTCCACAGCCTGGCGACGCCACTCGAGATGGCGGTCTCTTCCGACGGCGCGACGCTCTACGTCGCGGCCTTCGGCTCCGCGAAGATCGGCGTCTTCGACACCGGCGATCTCGAAGACGACAGCTTCGACCCGACCCTGACGAGCGCCGACGCCATCGCGACGGGCGGAGGGCCGAGCGGCCTGCTGCTCGACGAGGCCCGGAACCGCCTCTACGTACTCACGCGCTTCGACAACACCGTGTCGGTGATCGACCTGGCCTCGAAGTCCACGCTGCTCGAGGTGCCGCTCCACAATCCCGAGCCCGCCAGCGTCGTCGAAGGGAGGCCCTTTCTCTACGACGCGCTCGGAACCTCGGGCAACGGCGAGGCCTCCTGCTCGAGCTGTCACATCTTCGCCGACATGGACGACCTGGCCTGGAACCTCGGAAACCCCGACGACGCCGTCTCGATCAACAACCAGCCGTCGCCCGTCAACACGGCAGCCGCCACCTTCCACCCGATGAAGGGCCCGATGACGACGCAGACGTTGCGGGGGCTCTCGACCCACGGCGGCCAGCACTGGCGCGGCGACCGCGTCGACGGCCACTTCGGGACGGACCCCTGCAACGACCCGACGGGATCGGCGTGCGACGAGGAGCAGTCGTTCAAGAACTTCATCGTCGCCTTCGAGGGTCTGGTCGGAAAGGACGGCCTCCTCGACCCGAATGACATGCAGACCTTTACCGACTTCGCCCTGCAGATCGTACCGCCGCCCAACCCGGTTCGCGCGCTGGACAACTCGCTGACGACGGCCCAGTCCAATGGACAGGGTCACTTCAACCTCGACAACGTGGACGCCAACGTCTCGTGCCAGCACTGTCACCGGCTCGACCGGCCTCAGGGCTTCTTCGGCACCGGGGGCGGACAGAACAACGAGGGCGAGCCGCAGAACTTCAAGATCCCGCACCTGCGAAACCTCTACGCGAAGATCGGCATGTTCGGCATGCTGGCCAATCCCGACGGCAGCATCGAAGGGCACAAGGGCGAGCAGGTCCGTGGGTTCGGGTTCCTTCACGACGGCGTCGTCGACACCGTGGAGCACTTCGTGGAGTCGCCTGTCTTCTCGATCAACCCCACCCAGGAGGCGGAGATCCAGGCCTTCATGCTGGCCTTCGACAGCGACCTGGCGCCGATGGTCGGCCAGCAGGTCACGCTGGATCCCAACAGCCCGGCCACGGTCGGCCTGCGGATCGACGACATGGTCGCGCGCGCGGGGACGGCGTTCGTCTCCCCGGTCCTGGGCGGAGCCGTCACCGAGTGCGACCTGGTCGTGAAGGGCAGCGTCGGGGGCTCGCCGCGGGGCTGGGTGCTGGAGCTGCCGGGTGGCGACTTTGCCGACGACGCGGGCGGGAGCATCGGCGACGCCGCGCTGCGACTGCTCGCGTCGAGCGAGGGCCCGCTGACCTACACGTGCGTGCCGCCGGGCTCCGGGACGCGCCTGGGCGTCAACCGCGACCGCGACGTCTTCCTCGACTCGGTGGACAACTGCCCCGACGCGGCGAACAACGGCCAGGCCGATACCGACGGCGACTCGAGCGGCGACGCCTGCGACGAGGACGACGACGGCGACGCTGTGCTCGACTACTACGAGACGGGGACGGGGGTCTTCATCTCCGCGTTCAACGCGGGCACCGACCCGCTGCTCGCCGACACCGACCAGGACGGCTACGACGACGGAGTCGAGATCGAGCAGGGAACCGATCCCACGGACTCCTCGTCCAACCCGGGGGCCGTTCCCATTCCGGCCCTCTCCGGGTGGGGCTGGGTGGTGCTCGCGGCTGCGCTCGCGTTCGCAGCGCTGCGGGCGCTGAGACGGAGCGGGAGATCACTAGCAGCCGGCCTGGTGCTGGCCCTGCTCGCCGGCGCGCCGGCTGCGTCCGCGGAGCCGGCCCGCCCAGCCGGCGCGGAGATCCGGCTGCCGGACGGTGCGCTGCCGCCGCTGCTCGGAAAGGCGCGGAGCGAAGAGCGCGCGTACTGCGACGAGCGCTCGTGGCTGCGAGCCGAGGCCATCGTCCGGCAGGTCCGACCGGGCGAGGCGATCGTCGACGAGGCCGCGTGGGGCCGATACACCGGCTCGGCGCAGGCCGGCGTGGCGAGCTGGCTGTCCAAGTGCAAGCTCGGCGGGGCGACCGTCGAGATCCGCGGGGACGACTCGGGCGACCTGCTCGGCGTCTATTCGCCGGGGACCGGCTACCGCAAGGCCAGGTGAGCGGCCGCGGCGCTCAGCCGCCCGACAACGCCTGCAGGATCTGCACGTGGTCCGACGGCTCGAGCGCGGTGTCGAGCGTCCGCACCGGGACGCGGTTGACGAAGATCTTCATGTGCTTCCGGATCGAGTCCTGCTCGTCGACCATCCGGAAGCGGATCCCGGGGTAGCGGCGGTCGAGGTCGGCGAGCAGTTCCTCGACGGTCGCGCCGTCTGCCTCGACGTCGGTGTCCTCGCCCGTGTACGAGCGAAGCGGCTGCGGGATCGAGACCTTCATCCGCCGAGTTCGGCGATCTCGAGCGAGTAGACGTGTGGCAGGTGCTCGGCGATGCGGGCCCAGCTCTCGCCCTCGTCGGTGCTGGCCCAGATCTCTCCGCTGGTGGTGCCGAAGTAGATGCCGAGCGGGTCCCGCGAGTCGCCGGTCATGGCCTGACGCTTCACGGTGTACCAGGCTTGGCTCGCGGGGAGTCCCCGGTCCTGGCGCTCCCAGCTCTGGCCCCCGTCCCGCGTGCGGTAGACGGCGGGCTTGCCGCCGGGACTCGTGCGCGGCCACACGTCGGTGCCGTCCATGGGAAAGACCCAGACGGTCTGCGGGTCGCGTGGGTGCAGCACGATCGAGAAGCCGACGTCCCCGACGTCGGGCGGCATGTTGTCGCCGATCCGGTCCCAGATCCCGTCGGGCCGGTGCATGCGGTAGATGCCGCAGTGGTTCTGCTGGTAGAGCAGGTCCGGGTCCATCGGGTGTAGCGCCACGCGGTGCGGGTCCTGTCCGAACTCGGGATTGGGATCGGGCGCGAAGTCCGCGACCGAGCCCTTGTTGAGCGGCTTCCAGTCCGCGCCCTTGTCCACGCTCTCGAAGAAGCCGCCGCCCGACATGCCCAGGTAGATGTGGTTCGAGTCGCGCGGGTCGATCAGCACCGAGTGCGTCATCGGACCGTCCGGCGTGTCGTCGGTGCCGTCGCCCGTCCAGGTTCGCCACATGGGGTGGTCGTTGAAGCCCGAGACGCTCTCCCAGCTGGCCCCGTGGTCTTCGCTCCGGAACAGCGCCTGCGGCGACGTGCCGGCGTACCACACGCCGGGCTCGCTGGCGTGACCGGGCGAGAGCCACGACGTGAACTCGACGACGCGTCCTTCCTCGCCGGGGGCCGCCTTCTCGAATGCGGGCGGGCGCGACGCCTCGCTCCAGCTCTTGCCCAGGTCGGTCGAGCGGAAGATGGTGGGTCCCAGGTGACCGGTGCGCACGGCCATCAGGATGGTGTGCCGGTCGCGCGGGTCGACCACTACGTGGTTCACGATGTGGCCGAGGAAGACCGGGCCCGTGAGCTTCCAGTTCTTGCGCTCGCGGTCGGCGCTGAGCGCCCACGAGCCCTTGCGCGTGCCCACGAACAGGACCGGGCCTTCGGCGGCGCCGAGCTCGAGCGGGTGGTGGCGGCGCGGGTCGAGCGGGTGGGACTCACCCGCGGGTTCGGGGGATTCAGGCGACTGGGGATCGGCCATTCGCGCTTCTCCTGTGGGTGTCGTCCGGCCAGCATACGGCACCGGCGGGCCGCGAGAAGCGAAAATGCGGCGTACAATCCGGGCTGCGGCGAAGGGAGACCGGAAAGTGAAGCGTGCGAGAGCCCGATGGCTGGCGATGGGGGGACTGGCGGGGCTGCTGGCCCTGGGCGGCGCGCCCCCCCTGCTGGCCCAGGAGGGCGGCGCGGCGAATGCGGCTCCGGCGCCGGCCGCGCGCGGCAAGGAGAAGAGCCAGCTTCCCCCACTGCTCGTCGAGGCGAACCGCCTGGTCGAGGAGACCGACAAGACGGCACTCGAGATCCAGGAGCTCCGCAGGAAGATCGAGAGCGAGGAGGGCGTAGAGCGGCGGGTCCTCGAGCGCCAGGAGGTCGAGAAGATCGTCCACATGCTCGAACAGATCGGCGAGCTGGTGGACAACGTGCTGCAGCAGGAGAGGGCGGGTCTCGACACGAAGTCGCTGCGGCCCCTCGTCGAGGCGACCCTGCAGAGCCTGGGTCCAAAGATCTCCCTTCGCATCGAGGCCGACCAGAAGGCCCTGGCGGACCTCCGCGCCGAGCGAGAGAAGGTCGAGCCCGAGGCGCGGCTCGAGTTCGAGCAGAAGCTCCAGCGACACACGGAGTGGCTCGACGCGCTCTACAGCACGTTCTATCAGCAGACCGTGTGGCTCGAGCGCATGGGCCTCGACGCCGCGGCGCAGCGCGCGCAGCTGAGCGACGCGATCGAGGCGCGTGCCGAGCGGACCGCGGGCCGCGTGCAGCTCGTGATGGAGGGGCTCGCGGATCTGAAGGCACGCGTGAGCAAGGGGGCGGACCCGGCGGGGCTCCAGGACGAGCTCGCGTTGCTCAAGGTGCGCCGCGACGTGGTCACGACGTCACTGGGCGCGATCATCAAGGTGATGGACGAGCTGGGGCTGGACGATGCGAAGTACCAGCAGCTCGTCATCACCAGCACGGGCGAGGTGACGATCGACATCTTCAAGAAGGGTGTCGTGCTCGGCCTGATCGAGCAGTGGCTCGAGCGCGCGCGCGAGTGGGTCGTCCGGTCTGGCGGCGCCCTCCTGATGAAGCTGATCGTCTTTACCGCGATCGTGGCCGCCTTCTGGGTGCTCGGCGACGTCGCACGACGCATCGTCGCCCGCATGATCGGCGCCAAGCGGGTTCGCACGTCGCAGCTGGCGCAGAAAATTCTGCTCTCGATGGTCAGCCGCGCGGTGCTCGGCGTCGGCGTGTTGGTCGCTCTCGCGCAGCTCGGGTTCCATGTGGCGACGCTGCTCACCGGTCTCGGCATCGCGGGCTTCATCGTCGGCTTCGCGCTGCAGGACTCGCTCGCGAACTTTGCCGCCGGCATGCTCATCCTGAGCTACCGGCCGTTCGACGTGGGCGACACGATCGAAGCGGGCGGCGTCTTCGGCCGCGTGAGCGACATGAATCTCGTCTCCACGACCGTCCTGACCTTCGACAACCAGACGCTGATCGTCCCCAACGGGAAGATCTGGGGCGACGTCATCAAGAACGTGACGGACCAGAAGCGTCGGCGCGTCGACATGAAGTTCCGCGCCTCGTTCGACGAGGACGTCGACCGCGTCCTCGAGATCCTGGCCGACGTGGTCGCGCAGCACGACAAGACGCTCGACGACCCGGAGCCGCTGATCAAGCTCCACGAGCTGAACGACAGCTGGCTCGACTTCATCGTGCGTCCGTGGGTGAAGACAGAAGACTACTGGGACGTCTACTGGGACCTGACGCGCGAGGTGAAGAGCCGCTTCGACAGCGAGGGCATCCGCATCCCCGTTCCCCAGCGCGACGTCAGGACGCACGATGCCGACGCGATCCGATCCGACTCCACGCCGGCCGCCCGATCGGGCCCCACGAGAACCGGAACGGGTTAGCGTCGTGAGGGCTCCTGCGCGTGCCCTGGCGCTCGCCTGCCTGCTGGCCGCGGCGCCGCTGTCCGCCGTCGAGGAGCCGGACTTCGAGACGGCGGTGCGCGAGGTGGAGATCGAGCTGGCGCGCCGCTCCTTCGAGCGGATGCTGCACTACGCCATCCGCTTGAAGACGGTCAGCGAGCCGATCCGCGCGGACGGCGCCTCGCTCTGCGGCGATCGCCTGGCCCCCGTGCTCGGCCTGATCGTGACGGATCGCTGGGAACTCCCTTGGGCCACGAGCCGGCGGCCGACCGCTTTCAGGTCGACGGGCGCACGCGCGTGCTCTGGGTCATGCCCGGCTTCGCCTCGGACCGCGCCGGCCTCCGCCCCCGCGACGTGATCGTCTCCGTAGACGGAATCCAGGTCGAGGACGCGGCCTCGTTCCGGGTCTTCAAGCCCGAAGGACGCGGGCCCATGCGCTACCTGGTGGAGCGCGACGGGAGCTACCGGACTCTCGAGGTCGAGAACGTGCCCGGCTGCTACTCGCCGGCCGACGTGATCATCGACAGCCGCATCAACGCGATCGCCGACGGGGACTTCATGCTGTTCTTCACGGGGTTCCTGCGGCACTTCCCCGACGACGACCACCTGGCACTGGTCGTCGGCCACGAGCTGGCGCACAACATCCTGGGTCACGTCGGCCGCGACGGCGGCCCCGAGCTCGAGGCCGAGGCCGACTACATGGGCGCGTACCTGGCGGCGCGC
>JAFDDB010000242.1 GCA_019311115.1 Deltaproteobacteria bacterium | reverse complement strand
ACCAGGCTCGACGGGTGCGGCATCCACTTCGTGCACGTGCGCTCGGCGCACGACGGCGCGCTGCCGCTCGTCATGACGCACGGCTGGCCGGGGTCGGTGGTCGAGTTCCAGAAGGTGATCGGCCCGCTCACCGACCCGACGGCGCACGGCGGAAACGCCGCCGACGCCTTCCACGTGGTCTGCCCGTCGCTCCCCGGCTACGGCTTCTCGGACAAGCCCGAACGCAAGGGTTGGGGCGTCGAGCGCATCGCCGGCGCCTGGTCGGCGCTGATGGACCGCCTGGGCTACGCGCGATACGTCGCGCAGGGGGGGGACTGGGGCGCCGCCGTCACCAGCTGGATCGGCGCCAACGACCCCGAGCACTGCGCCGCCATCCACCTGAACATGCCGGGCGCGCCGCCGGACCGCGAGACCCTGAACGACCTGACCGAGCGCGAGAAGGCGGCGCTCGCCAGCATCAAGCACTACCAGGACCACGACTCGGGCTACTCGAAGCAGCAGAGCACGCGGCCGCAGACGCTGGGCTACGGGCTGGTCGACTCGCCCGCGGGACAGGCCGCCTGGGTGCTGGAGAAGTTCTGGTCGTGGACCGACTGCGACGGCCACCCCGAGAACGCGCTGACGCGCGACGAGCTGCTCGACAACGTCATGCTCTACTGGCTGCCGGCCGCGGGGGCGTCGGCCGCACGGCTCTACTGGGAGAGCTTCGCCAGCGGAGGCCGGCCGGAGGTCCGCGTCCCCGTGGGCTGCTCGATCTTCCCCAAGGAGATCTTCCGCCCGTCCCGGCGCTGGGCCGAGAAGCACTTCGGCGAGCTGCTGCACTGGAACGAGCTCGACAAGGGCGGACACTTCGCGGCGTTCGAGCAGCCGGAGACGTTCGTCGACGAGATCCGCACCTGCTTCCGCGGCGTGCGCTGACACCGGACGAGCCCCTGCCGGAGCCGACCGCGAGCCCGCTGCGCGATGCCCGCTTCCGCCGGCTGTTCTCGGCCCAGGTCATCGCACTGGTCGGAACCGGACTCAGCACCGTCGCGCTGACGCTGCTCGCCTACGACCTGGCGCAGGGCCATGCTGCCGCGGTGCTGGGCACGGCGCTGGCGTGCAAGATGGTCGCGTACGTGGTGTTCGCTCCGATCGTCGGCGGCCTGTCGCACCGCTTCTCCCGCAAGCCCTTCCTGATCGCGATGGACCTGGTGCGCGCGGGCCTGGTCCTGGCGATGCCGTTCGCGAGCGCGATCTGGCAGATCTACCTGCTCGTGTTCCTGCTCAACCTGTTCTCGGCGGGATTCAAGCCCGTGTTCGCCGCGACGATCCCGGACATCCTGCCCGACGAGCGTACCTATACCCGGGCGCTCGCCCTCTCGCGTCTCGCCTACGACCTGGAGAACCTGCTGAGCCCCCTGCTCGCGGGACTCGCGCTGCTGTTCTTCACGTACACGGGGCTGTTTGCCGCGAACTCGGCCGCCTTCGTCGTTTCGGCGATCCTGATCGCGCTGACCGCGATCGCCCCGCAGCGGCAGGCCGAGCGACTCGGCACGATCCGCCAGCAGATCACCTTCGGCGTGAGCGCGTACCTGCGGACCCCACGCCTGCGCGGACTGCTCGCGCTCTACATGGCGGTCGCGAGCGCGAGCGCGATGGTCATCGTGAACACCGTCGTGTACGTGCGCGATACGCTCGGGGGAAGCGAGTCCGACGTCGCGCTCGCGCTGGCCGCAGCGGGCGGCGGGTCGATGCTGGCCGCACTGTCGCTGCCCCGCCTGCTGGACCGCGTACCGGATCGCCCGGTCCTGCTGTGCGGCGCCGTCCTGATGGCATTGGGCCTGTTCGGGATGGCGCTCGGTCCGTCGCTGGCGACGCTCGTCTGCATATGGTTCGGGGTAGGGATCGGCTGGTCACTGGTCCAGACGCCCGCGGGACGCGTCGTGAACCGCTCGTCGTCCGCCGACGACCGGCCGGCCTACTTCTCGGCGCAGTTCGCGCTGTCACACGCGTGCTGGCTCGTCCTCTACCCCGTCGCGGGGCAGCTCGGGTCGCGGATCGGTGTCGAGGCGACCGCCTTCTGGCTGGCGGTCGGCGTGCTCGGCTTCGCGGCGCTCGGAGCGGTCCTGTGGCCGCGCGACGACCCCGACGTGAGGCTGCACACCCACGCCGAGACCGACCACGAGCATACGCACGTGCACGACGACCACCATGAGCACGACCACGAGGGCTGGGAAGGTCCGGAGCCGCACCGGCATCCCCACGGTCACGCGGCATTTCGTCACACGCACCCGTTCGTGATCGACGACCACCACGCAACCTGGCCGGACGCCTCGACTCCGTGATCGACGCGCCCTAGCCGCGCGGCTCGAGGATCGACAGGTAGCGCGGCGACGGCACGACTCCCCCGGGGGGCGGGTCGCGCAGGAACACGTCCCGGTCGCGGCGGTACCGCCCGCGCACGAAGTCATCGAGTGCGGGCGCGTAGTCCGGAATCGCGGGCACGCCCGGGAAGCGAAGGAAGCCGCGAATGACGAGGGCGGGCGGGCGCTCGGTGAGGCGCTCGACCAACTCGCGGCCGCCGTCGCTTCCCGTCTGGCCCGGGTAGAGCTGCGAGAAACGCCAGGGCGAGTAGCGGTCGGCCAGGAAGTAGAAGAACGCCTCGTTCCCGTACACGAAGAGCGCCTCGCCCTCGGGGACGCGCGCGCGCGCGGCTCGCACCACGGAACCGACGAAGGCGTCCTCGGGCGCGACGCGAACGCTGGCGCGTTCGAGGTCCATGCGCTCGGTCAGGCTCCGATGCTGCACGATGGCCAGCGCCGTACACGCGGTCAGCACGAGGACGAGGCCCGCCGACTCGAGCGCGACGAGCCCGCCCTGCCCTCGCTCGGGAACCAGCCGGGAGACGCTGGCCATGCCGAGCAGCAGCACCAGCGGGTAGATCCCGATCACGTGCGCGAAGTCGGCGCGCGGGAA
>JAFDDB010000137.1 GCA_019311115.1 Deltaproteobacteria bacterium | reverse complement strand
GCCCGCCCGACCACGTCCGGAACCTGGCCGAGGGCAACCCCGACCCCGCGCTGCTGCCGCCGCTTGGCCCCGCGCTGAGGCGTCTCGACCCGCCGCCACGCCTGTACGGCGAGGACCTGGTGTTGCCGGAGCTTCTGGACCTGGAGCGGCGCCTGTTTCGCGCCGACGGCGTTCCGTCCGAGCACGTGACGATCGTGAGCGGAGCGCTGGACGGCATCGAGCGCGCGCTGCTGGCGCACCTGCGGCCGGGCGACCGGGTGGCCGTCGAAGATCCCGCCTTCGTCGCCGTGCGCGCGCTGCTGGCCGCGCTCGGACTGGTCGAGGTGCCCGTGCCGATCGACGACTCCGGTCTGCGCCCCGACGCGCTCGCGGACGTGCTGGCGGACGGGGTGTCGGCGCTGATCGTGACGCCGCGCGCGCAGAACCCGACCGGGGCCGCGCTCGACGCGCGCCGCGTACGCGAGCTGCGGCGCGTACTCGCCGCCGCGCCCGACCTGCTGGTGATCGAGGACGACCACGCCGGTCCCGTGGCCGGCGTGCCCGCCGCGACGCTCTGCCGCGGCCGCGAGCACTGGTCGGTGGTGCGCTCGCACTCGAAGGCGCTCGGACCGGACACGCGCGTGGCGGCGCTCTCGGGCGATGCCGAGACGATCGCGCGAATCGAGGGCCGCCAGCTGATCGGCATGCGCTGGGTGAGCCACGTGCTGCAGCGCCTGGTCGTCGAGCTCTGGTCGCAACGTGGCACGCGCGCGCGGCTCGCCCGGGCCGAGGCCGCCTACACGCGGCGGCGGGGAGCCCTGATCGACGCGCTGGCGGGGCGCGGCATCGCGGCACACGGGCGCTCGGGACTGAACGTCTGGATCCCCGTGCGCGAGGAGTCGGTGATGGTGGCGGGCCTGCTCGAGCGGGGCTGGGCCGTGGCCGCGGGAGAGCGCTTCCGCATCGCGTCGCCGCCCGCGATCCGCGTGACCACGGTCGGCCTGGACCCGCACGGGGCGCGCGACCTGGCGAACGACGTGGCGGACCTGCTGCGTCCGGCCGCGCGGACGTACCCGGTCTAGAGCAGCCGGCCGCGGAAGACCGGCGTCGCCGGTCCCTGCATGCGAAGCGTTCCGTCCGGGCGCACGCGCAGGTCGAGCTTGCCTCCGGGCATGCGGGCCTCGACCCGCCCGTCGATCCGGCCCTGCTCGAACGCGGCCGCGGCGACGGCGCAGGCCGAGGTCCCCGAGGCGAGAGTCGCGCCGGCGCCGCGTTCCCAGATCCGCAGCTCGACGACATGGCGCGCTGGCACGCGCGCCAGCTGCACGTTGGTCCGCTCCGGGAACCGCGGGTGACTCTCGAGCGCGGGCCCCAGGCGCGCGAGCCGCGCGTCGTCGAGTTGGTCGGTGAAGACGACGCAGTGTGGGTTGCCGATCGACACCGGGACCACCTGCACCGTCTCGCCGGCCGCCTCGAGCATCTCGGGTGGCTGCACCTCCGCTCTTCCCATCTCGGCCGACACGGCGCTCACGCGTCCGCCGCGCAGCGTAAGCTCGACGGGTACGACGCCTCCCGCTGTCTCGACGTCGAACGCCTTCCGGCGCGTGTAGCCCAGGTCGAACAGCGCGCGAGCGAAGATGCGCAGCCCGTTTCCGCTCTTCTCCGCCTCGGATCCGTCGGGATTGAAGATGCGCACGCGGAACGCGGCGCTCCGCGGCGGCGCGATCGCCAGCACGCCGTCGCTCCCGACGCCGGTGTTCCGGTCGCAGAGTGCCTGGACTCGCCTTCGCGTCAGCCGGAAGCCCAGCGTCGCCGGGTCCACGACCAGGTAGTCGTTGCCCAGCGCGTGGTACTTGGCGAACTCCGCGCGTCGCAGACGCGTCACCGCGACGTCCCACCGGTCCGTCGTGGCTGTGGCCGTGGCTGCGGCTGGGTCAGGCAGTGGATCGATCCGAGCCCGCCGAGCAGCGCGCGGCAGTCGAGTCCGACGACACGCCTTTCAGGGAACAGGTCACGCAGCACCTCGATCGCCGCCTCGTCGTCGGGGGCGCCGTAGCGGGGCACGGCGACCAGGTCGTTGGCGACGTAGAAGTTCGCGTAGCTCGCCGGCAGCGGGTGGCCCGCCCGCTCCACGCGGGGCGGCGGCGGCAGGTCGACGACCTGTAGCGCGCGTCCGCGGGCGTCCTTGGCTCCCCGCAGCGCCTCGCCGACGCCGGGCAGCCCGCAGGCCACTCGTCCCGGAGACGTGAAGCGAACCATGTTGTCTACGTGTCCCGCCGTAGTGTCGCCCGCCAGCTCTCCCTCGACCCAGAGCACCCGTTCCGCTCCGAGCCAGCGCTCGAACTCGCGCTCGATCTCGTCGAGCCGCCTTCCGGGGTTGCGCGCGGCGTCGAGCGCGACCGACTCGGTGCAGACCAGCGTCCCCTCGCCGTCGCCGTCGAAAGCGCCACCTTCGAGCACGAGACCCGGCCGTTCGACCGGCACTCCGGCCAGAGCCGCGACTCGCGCCGCGACCTCGGCGTCGCGGTCCCACGGCGGGTACAGGCCGCCCCACGCGTTGAACGTCCAGTCGAGCGCCACCAGGTCGCCGCCCCGCCAGACGAAGGTCGGCCCGGTGTCGCGCAGCCACGCGTCGTCGGACGCCACGATGTGGAGCGAGACGTTCGCGCGCGAGAGCGCGGTGGATGTGGGCGGAGCGTTGGCCAGCACGTGGACGGGCTCGCTCGACGCGAGCGCCGCGACGAGCGCCTCGAACTCCGCTTCGGCCTCGGCCAGGTCGTCGGGCCAGTTCTCGCGGTTGTGCGGCCAGCACAGCCACGTCGCGGCGTGCGGCTCCCACTCCGCAGGCAGCCGGAGTGCCGCGGGCCGCGGGGCGCGAACCTGCGGATCAGCTGCGGTAGCGTCGCGTGAGGTCGCCATACGCGTCGATCCTGCGGTCCCTGAGCAGCGGCCACTCGCGGCGCGTGGTCTCGATCTCGGCGAAGTCGCAGTCGACGACGAGCAGGTCTTCGGCGTCTACGGGCGACTGCCCGAGCAGCCGGCCGCGCGGGTCGAAGACGAACGAGCTGCCGAAGAAGTCGAGCGCTCCCTCGCGGCCCGTCCGGTTGACGGCCGCGACGAACACCCCGTTCGAGATGGCGTGGCCGCGCTGCACTGCGACCCACGACTCGCGCTGCGTGGCCCGCTCCTCTTCGTCGTCGGACTCGCTCCAGCCGATGGCGGTCGGGTAGAGCACGAGTTCCGCGCCGCCGAGCGCCAGCAGCCGAGCGGCCTCGGGGAACCACTGGTCCCAGCAGATCGCGACGCCGATCCGTCCAGCCGCCGTGTCGAAGCAGGGGAAACCGCCGTCGCCCGGTGTGAAGTAGTACTTCTCGTAGAAGCCGGGGTCGTGCGGAATGTGCATCTTGCGGTACTGCCCGAGCAGGCGGCCGTCCGCGTCGATGACCAGGGCCGTGTTGTGGTACACGCCGGCCGCCCGGCGCTCGAAGACGGGCGCCACGATCACCAGCCCGAGCTCGCGCGCCAGCGCGCTCATCTGCTCGCTGGTCGGTCCCGGAACCGGCTCGGCCAGGTCGAAGCTCGCGGCGGTCTCGCTCTGCGGAAAGTACGGCGTGCGGAAGAGTTCCTGCAGGCACGCGACCTGCGCGCCCGCCTCGGCGGCGGCGCGAAGCGCCTCTTCGGCGCGCTTCAGGTTCCGCGCCGGGTCAGGATCGGCGCGTTGCTGCGCGAGGGCGACGCGGCAGCGACGGGGGGCGGCCAGGGCTCAATCCTCGTTCTCCGGCACCTTCTGCCGGGCCGCCTTCTTCCTGGTCGCCGCCTTCTTCTTCGGCGCGGCCTTCGCCGCCGCGCCCTTCTTCGCCGAGGCCGTCTTCTTCGAGGCGGCCTTCTTGCGCCCAGTCTTCTTGCGCGTGGTCTTCTTCCGCGTCGACTTCTTCTTCGTCGCCTTCTTGCGCTTGCCCTTCTTGTCGGCGTCCTTGCCCTCGGCCTTCTTGCGCGGCTGGAACTCGAAGCCGTGGCGGCCATTGTCCTTCAAGAAGAGGGTCGCGGCGAACGGCCGGCCGTATCGCGACGTAAAGTCCGTCAGCAGTCCTGTGCGGCCGTCCTTCATGTAGCTGTCGGCCTCTTCTCGGAGGATCTCGCGCTTGCAGACCGTGCGTGGCAGCACCCACGGACACGGCTTGTTGCGCTCCTTTTCCTCCTTGCTGCGGCGCAGCACCTTGCCCGTCCGCGCGCGGTGCTCCTCGGACTCGGCGGTCAGCTCGGCTTCCTTCTCGAGGCCGGCCTTGCAGCGGAACTGCGTCGAGGTCTCGATCACCTCGCTGCCGCAGCCGGCCGGGCACGCGCCGAGCGAACGCTCGTCGATGTCGTACTCGGGCACGTCGCTGGCGCGGTCTCCGCCGCTGCCCTTGATCGCGTCGAGCGTGAGCTCCTGGTCCTCGATGCGCAGGATGCCGCCATAGGTGCGGCCGTCGCGCGAGGTGAAGTCCTCGAGCTCTCCGGTCTCGCCCTTCTCGAGCAGCGTCTGCACGGTGCCGCGGTCCATGTAGCGCCCGGACTTGTCCTTCCAGATGCGGAACGGGCAGTCGTCCTCGCGCGACACGTCCGGTGTCTCGAGGCAGCGGTAGAACCAGGAGCGCTCGTGCACGGGCTTCTTGCAGATGGGACAGAAGCCGAGCGGCGCGTCGTCCGGGTACAGCTCGTCGTACTCGAACGTCTTGGCGCGCTCGACGATCTGCTCGGTGTACTGGACGACCTCCTGCATGAACGACTGCTCGTCGCGCTCGCCCTTCTCGACCTGCTTGAGCTTGAACTCCAGGTCGCCCGTCAGCTCCGGTGAAGCGAGCCGGTCGATGTGGATGCGGCGCAGCACGTCTACGAGGCGGATTCCCTTGACCGTCGGCCGCAGGGCCTTGCCCACGCGCAGGAAGTAGCCCTTGGCGATCAGGTTCTCGATCACGTCCGCGCGCGTCGCGGGCGTTCCGAGGCCCTTCTGGTTCAGCGCGTCGGCGAGATCCTCGTCCTCGATCTCCTTGCCGGCGTTCTCCATCAGCGACAGCAGCCGCGCCTCGGTGATGCGCGGGAGCGGGCGCGTCTTCTCGTCGACCTGCTCGACGTCGGTCGTGCGCGCCGCGACGCCCTCGGCGCTGTCCGCGACGAGCGGGGGCAGAGCCTGGTCTTCCTGCTCCGTCTGGCCCATGACCGCGCGCCAGCCCGGCATGTCGAGCGTGCGCGACCGCGACCGGAAGGAGTGCCCGGCGACCTCGGTGATGCGTTCGACCCGGTTCCAGACGGCGGGCTCGTGGAAGGTCGCCATGAAGCGCCGCGTGACCAGGTCGAAGAGCCGGTTGTCGTCGCCCGAGAGCGCCTCGGTCGGCGCCTTGCCCGTCGGGATGATGGCGTGGTGGTCCGAGATCTTCGAGTCGTCGAAGGCGCGCTTGGTGTTCTCGAGCTCGCCGTCGACCAGCTTCTTCGCCGCGTCGGCGTAGTCCTCCATCTTGGAGAGCTTCTTCAGCGTCTTGTCGACGGTCTCGCGGTAGTCGGTCGGCAGCGCCTTGGAGTCGGTGCGCGGGTAGGTGAGCAGCTTGTGCCCCTCGTACAGCCGCTGCGCCGAGTTGAGCGTGCGCCGCGCGGACCAGCCGAACCGCCGGTTGCCCTCGCGCTGGAGGCTCGTCAGGTCGAAGAGCGGCGGCGCGGTCTCGCGCGAAGCCTTGCGCGTCTCGCGTGCCACCCCGGGCTGGCCCTGGACCGCGTCGATGATCTGGCGGGCGCGGTTCTCGTCGAAGATGCGGTCGTCGCGCAGGTCGCGGTTGGGCTCGTCGGCCGGGAACGCCGGGTCGAACCACGCGCCCGAGTACTCCTGCCCGCTCGCCTCGAACTTGGCGTCGACCCTCCAATAGGGCCGCGGGATGTACGACAGGACCTCCAGCTCGCGGTCGACCACGATCGCGAGCGTCGGCGTCTGCACGCGGCCGGCCGACCAGGCCGTCTTCTCCTTGCGCGCCTGGAGCCGCCGCGTGAGCGCCCGCGTGGCGTTCATGCCGATCAGCCAGTCGGAACGCGAGCGGCAGGCGGCGGCCGCGCCCAGACCGTCGTAGCTCTCTCCGGGCTCGAGATTGGCGAAGCCGTTGCGGATCGCCTCGGGGGTCATCGACTGCAGCCAGAGCCGGCGCGTGGGCTTGTCGCACTCCAGGAACTGGAGGATCTCGCGGAAGATCAGCTCGCCTTCGCGCCCGGCGTCGCAGGCGTTGATCACGCCGTCGATGTCCTTGCGCTCGAGCAGCTTCTTGATCGTGCGCACCCGCTCGCTGGCGCCCGACTTCTGCTTCAGCCGGAACTCGGCCGGGAGGATCGGGAGGGTGTCCAGCGTCCAGCGCTTCCACTTCTCGTCCACGTCTTCGGGGGCGAGAAGCTCGACGATGTGGCCCACGGAGAACGTGACCACCAGGTCGCCGTTCTCCCAGAAGCCGTCGGACTCTTCGAAGCCGCCGAGCGCCGCGACGATGTCGCGCGCCACGCTCGGCTTCTCGGTAATGACCAGGTTTTTGGACACAGCCCCTCCGCTGCGAACTGACCCCTTTAGCCCGCCCGTCCGGCGGAGGCAAGGCACCTCCCTCTTCGGCGCAGGCGGGCGCAAGTGTAGAGTGGGGGCGGCGGGAGTCCGATGGCGCGCCGCGCGGCGCCCCGCCGATCGCCAAACACCCTGTGGGCACCGGGAGTTAGCTCGCACCCGCGGGGTCGGTGGCGGGCCCGCCAGGGGGAGGGGAGAACAGCAATGGAGCGCGAGCAGCAGCCGGAAGCCGTGCGCGCCGTTCGGCGCGGACCGCAGTCCGCCGTGTTCGCACGCGGCCTTGCCGAGCGCTGCAGGGCCGGGTTCCCACCTTCGTGAACCTTCCCGGGGTCCACCTGTTGCGACGCTTCCGGCCCGACCTGGCCGGCGTCTCGGCCCGCGGTCTCGGCAGTGACGCCGTCGCCGGGCTGACGGTGGCCGCCGTGAGCGTGCCGCAGGGCATGGCCTACGCGCTGGTGGCCGGGGTGCCCATCGAGATGGGGCTGCTGGCGGCCGCGGTTCCCGCGCTGGTGGCCGCGGTCTTCGGGTCCAGTCCCTACCTGGTGACGGGCCCGACCAACCCGACCGCACTGGTGGTCAGCGCCGCCGTCGTGGCGCCGGCGGTTGCGGCCGGCGGCGGCGTGCCCGTCGCGCAGGTGCTGATGATCGCCCTGGTCTCGGGGCTGCTGCTGATGGGCTTCGCGGTCGTCGGGCTGGGGTCGGCCTCGCGTTTCCTGGCCGACTCGGTGGTCCGGGGGCTCTCGGTCGCGGTGGGCATCCTGGTGGTGCTGGGACAGCTTGCCGGGGCGATGGGCGAGCCCGTGGCGCAGGCGCCGGCTTCGCCGCTGGTGCCCCGCATCTGGCCGCTGCTCGGGGGGGCGGTCACGGCGCTGGGTTCACTCGACGCGCGCACCGCCCTGCTGCTGGTCGGGGTTCCCGCCGTGGTGGCGGGGCTGCGCGTCCTCGACGCGCGCTGGCCCGGGGGTCTGCTGGCGCTGGCGGGTGCGTCCGCGCTGTCGATCGCGCTCGGCTGGGACGAGGGACCGCAGGCGCTGCGGACGCTCGAGGTGGCCGGGCCGTTCGGGGTGAGCCTGGTCCTGCCCTTCTCTGTTCCCGGCTTCGACGACCCCGCTCTGGGGGCGCCCGCACTCGCGATCGCGCTGCTCGTGACCGCGCAGTCGCTCGGCGCGTCCCGCTCGATGGGACTGCCCGCGCGAGGTGCCGGGGTGGCCGGCGGTCGCATCGACTTCGACCGCGAGCTCTTCGCACAGGGCGCGGCCAACGTCTCCGCTGCGCTCACCGGCGCCATGCCCACCAGCGGCTCGTTCACACGCTCGGCCCTGGCGCGCCGCGCGGGCGCGCGATCCCGCGCGGCGGCCGCGATCAGCGGGCTCGCGGTCCTGCTGCTGCTGCCGGTGCTCGACGACGCGCTCGGCCAGGTCCCGCTCGCCGCCCTCGCGGGGCTCGTCCTGCTGACCGGAATCGACCTGGTGAACCCGCGCGGAATCCGGCGCGCCTCCACGACGCGCGGCGACCTGGGCGTGCTGGTGGTGACCGTGGGCGCCGCGCTCTGGCTCGGCATCGTCGAGGCCATCTACGCGGGCCTGTTCCTGTCGCTGGCCCTGCTGGTGCGGCGCAGCGGCCGCCTGCAGATGGTCGAGATCGTCCACGCGAGCCACGACCGCGTGCGCGAGGTGCCCATCGACGACCTGACCGGCTGCACGCCCGCCGTCGTGCTGCACCTGGAAGGCGACCTGAACTTCGCGGTGGCCGGCGAGCTGTCGGACCAGCTGCGGCAGATCGCGGCGCGGGGTCCGCGCGTGCTGATCCTGCGCTTGAAGCGCGCGCGCCACCTGGACGCGACGGTGCTCGACGGGCTGCGCCGCGTGTTCCAGGAGCTGGTGGCCGACGGAATCACCCCGCTGCTCTGCGGGCTCGACCGTGGCACCGCCGCGCACCTGGAGCGGACCGAGGTGGGACGCCTGCTCGGCAAGGACGGTCTGTTGCAGACGGGGCCGCGGCTCTTCGAGGGCTTGCAGCGCGCGTTCGGGCGCGCGCGGGTGCTCTGCGCGCCGCTCGGCGACGACGAGATCTTCCGCGGCGAGCAGGAGGACGCCTGGTCGTATGAAATCTGACAGCGTCCGCATCGACCGCTGGCTCTGCGCGGCGCGCATCTTCAAGTCGCGCACGCTGGCGACGGACGCCTGTACCGGTGGCCACGTGTCGTGCAACGACACCACGGCCAAGCCGCACCACCCGCTGCGTCCGGGCGACTGCGTCGAGGTGCGCGGTCCACGACTGCGCGTGCTCGAGGTGGTCGAGCTCGAAGAGAAGCGCCAGTCCGCCCCGCGCGCGAGAGAGCTCTACGAAGACCACTCGCCGCCGCCGCCGCCGCGCGACCCGCGCGACGAGGGCGCGCCTGCGATCACGCGCGGCGCGGGCCGCCCGACCAAGCGCGACCGGCGCACGATGCGAAAGATCCGCGGGCGCTAGGCTCGGGAAGTGGGC
>JAFDDB010000040.1 GCA_019311115.1 Deltaproteobacteria bacterium | reverse complement strand
AGTCCGCACTCGAGCTGTTCGCGCCGACCGACACGGCGCCGGGTGTGAAGATGGCGTGCTTCAACCTGGCGGAAGGCCGCCTGCGCCAGAACAACCTGAACTGGGTGCGGCCGCGAGGAAGGCCGAAAGCTCCTCGGGAACGACGAGCGGAATGTCCGACGTGACGATCAGCACGGCGTGATCGGGGTCCTCGCGCGGCGGCAGGGTACGCAGGAATGCGTTCCAGACGTTCTCGAGCAGCGACTCGCGCTGCGGCACGACGTGTATTGGACACGACGCCGCGGCGGCGAGCTCGAGGCAGCCGAAGTCGGCGAGCACCTTCTCGAGCCGGATCGCGTCGGCGACGACGAAGACCTCTGTGACCTCCGGCGTGTGGAGCAGCGTCTCGAGCACGTGCACGAGCATCGGCTTGCCGCGCACGTTGACGAACGCCTTGCTGCGTCCCTTGACCGAGCGGCTGTGACCGCGGTCGCCGGCCAGCAGCACCGCTTGGATCCCCATGGCGTCTGCTCCTCCGGTCACGTTCCCAGATTAGCGGGATCGACGCCCCGGCGCTGCGCGAACGAGGCTCTCCGCGGCTGTAAGTGGGGCCGTGCGCCGGGAACGTGACGAGCTGCGCGCGCGCGGGGCGGCAGCCGAGGGGCGCACCACACGCAGCTCTGCGCGCGAGCCGCTGGGACCGGACGGCATTCGTTCCGTGTAGAATCCCGCCAGATTCCTCGAACCCCCGCGGCGCCTGTGGGCGGCGCACCGAGCCAGGAGATACCGATGCCGAGCCTGATCGCCACGCTGAAGGTGAAGGAAGAGAAGGTCGACGAGGCCGTGAAGTTCTTCCAGGAGCTGCAAGAGAACGTGAAGTCGAACGAGCCGGGCACGCTCGAGTACGTCTTCCACCAGAAGGCGGGCGAGCCCAGCACCTTCGTGGTCTACGAGAAGTACGCGGACGCCGACGCGCTCAAGACCCACAGCGCCAACCTGGCCAAGGTCGGCGCGCGCTTCGCCCCCATCCTGGACGGGCCCCCGGACATCGTGAGGCTCGACGAGATCTGAGCGGAAGGGCCCGCGCGGGACCCCCGGGTGCGCGGCCCGGGGGGACCTGCGGAGGATCGTGGTGGAGATGAGCGGGCTCGAACCGCCGACCTCTGCCTTGCGAAGGCAGCGCTCTCCCAGCTGAGCTACATCCCCGGGAGCGGCTGACGTTACAACGGCGCCGGGGCCGCAACAAGGCTACGCCGGGGCCCGCCGGATGGCCCTCCCGGGGCCCTGTGACCGGGACCGGAGAGGCGCTCCTACCTGCCCATTGCGGCGCAAGTCCTGCGCGCCCACGCCGATAAGCCCGCCGTGAGCGGACGAGTTCTCGGAATCGACCTGGGCACCGTGAACAGCTGCGTGGCGATCGTCGAGGACGGCAAGGCGGTCGTGCTCGGCGAGGGCCAGGACCGCACCATCCCCTCCTGTCTCGCCATCAAGGACGGGAAGGAGCTGGTGGGCCAGGCGGCTCGCCGTCAGCTGGTGACGGATCCGCGCAATACGGTCACGGCCGTCAAGCGCCTGATCGGCCACTCCTTCGACTCCCAGGAGGTCCAATCCGCCCTGGCGCGCTCGCCGTACCCGATCGTGCCGAGCCCGCTCGGCACGGTGATGCTCGAGGTGGGGGGCCGGGAGCTCACGCCGGTGCAGGTCTCGGCGAGGGTGCTCCAGGAGATCCTCGACAGGGCGACGGAGCTGATCGGGGAACCCGTCACCACGGCTGTCATCTCCGTACCGGCACACTTCACCGACGTACAGCGCAAGGCGACCAAGCTCGCCGCGGAGTACGCCGGGATCGAGGTCCTGCGCCTGATCAACGAGCCGACCGCGGCCGCCTTCGCGTACGGCTACCGCAAGGCCGAGAACTTCACGCTCGCGGTCTACGACCTGGGCGGCGGCACCTTCGACGTGACCGTCATGCGCGCCATCGGCGACTCGTTCGAGGTGATCGGAACCGACGGCGACTCGTTCCTGGGCGGCGAGGACTTCGACCACGCCGTCGCGGAGTGGCTGCTCGCGGAGTTCGAGACCGAGTTCGGCGCGCCACTCGAGGACGAGGCCGGGAAGCTCCGCATCCGCGAGGCCGCGGAGAAAGCGAAGATCGAGCTGTCGGCGGTGGAGGAGACCTCGATCGACCTGCCGTACCTGGCGACGCTCGGCGGCGGCGAGAACGCCCAGCTCACGCGCACCGTCACCCGCGAGAAGCTGACGGAGCTCACGCGCGGCCTGATGCAGAAGACGCTCGATCTCTGCACTCGCTGCCTGGCGGACGCCAGCCTCGACAAGGACGACATCGACGAGGTCCTGCTCGTCGGCGGCCAGAGCCGCATGCCGGTCGTGCGCTACGCGGTGCGCGATTTCTTCGGCAAAGAGCCGCGCCGCGACATCAATCCCGACGAGGTCGTGGCGATGGGCGCCGCCCTGTACGGGTATTCGCTGTGCGCGGACCAGTTCGCCGAGACCGCGATGGACCAGGCCGAGGACGCCTACGAGGTCGCCCTCAAGGACGCCGAGATCGCGCGCAAGCTGCTCGACGAGATCAAGCTGCGCAAGGAAGACAACACCGACCGCGCGGAGCTGAAGTCGCGCCTGAACAGCCTGCTCGAGCAGACCGAGGACGAGGTCGGCCCGCCGACGCTGCGGGAGCCACGGCCGGAGCAGAGCCTGGTCGAGGACGTGCGGCAGAGCACCGAGCGCCTGCAGGCCGAGATCTCTCCGATGGACTCGCTCGAGGATCTGCCCGCCGCCCCCGTTCTCGAGCGCCAGGTCGGGGAGCAGGACCTGGGCTCGGCCGTCAAGGACGTCCAAGCCCAGGTGCAGGGCCTGCAGAGCGAGGCGCGCGAGGTCCTCGAAGCCCTTGCCGACGAGCTTGCGGCAGAAGAGGACGAGTCCACGCAGGACACGGCCTCGACCGACAGCGACAGCGAGGGCCAGGCCATCGGCGCCGCGGCGGAGCGCTTGTCGGCGCTGATCGGGAACGCCGCAGAGGCCTCGAGCGAGGCCGTCGGGAACATGCGCGAGGCCGGCGAGCACGCGCAGGCCCGCAAGGTGACCCTCGCCGACGTCACGTCCCACGCGCTGGGCATCGCGGCGGCGGAGGACCTGTTCATGTCGCTGATCGCGCAGAACACGAAGATTCCGGCCGAGAGCCGTCGCGTGTTCACGACGAACCAGGACGGTCAGTCCGAGGTGAACATCCGCATCTTCCAGGGACGCGAGTCCAAGGCGACCGAGAACCAGCTTCTCGGCGACTTCGTGCTCGAGGGGATCGCGACCGCAGCGCGCATGGAGCCGAAGATCGAGGTAGCCTTCGCCATCGACGAGAACGGCATCCTCTCGGTCAAGGCGCGCGACAAGCGGTCGGGCATCGCGCAGCAGATCCGCATCGAGGATCCGCTGGGCCTCCAGGCCAACGACGCCGGCGTCACCGGCCCCGAATCGATGATCGAAGAGGAAGACGACGGGGACTTCGAAGCCGTCGACGGCGTCTAGCCGTCTTCTCCGTCGTCCCCTCCGGCGCTGCGCGCGCCGAGCGCCCCCGCCGGATGCCGCTCGTGGTACTCGCGGCGCCCGAAGTCCGAGCCGGCCTGCAGCTCGACGCTGAGCGCCTGCAGTACCAGCGCCTCGACCAGGATGCTAGCGCGCGGGGCCAGGTCGAGCGGCCCGCCTTCGGAGGAGACCGCGGCCTCGAGCACTACCTCTGCGGCGCGGCCGAGCGGCGAGTCCGCAGAGCCCGTCACGGCGACGAGCCGCGCACCGCGCGAGAGCACCGCGTCGGCGGTCGCCAGCAGCTCGGGCGTCGCGCCGCTGTTCGAGATGGCGATCACCACGTCGCCCGGCCGGAGCTGTCCGACGCTGCCGTGCGTGGCCTCGGTGCCGTGCAGGAAGACCGCCGGTGTTCCGGTGCTCGAGAGCAGCGACGCGGCGTAGTGGGCCAGGTGCTCCGGCTTGCCGACCCCGGTTACGTGCACGCGCCCGCCGTCCCGCTCCGACTCGCGGATCAGGCTCGCGGCCGCCGTCAGGGCCGGGCGGTCAAGCTCCGCGGTCGCCCGCTCGATCTCGCGGCCGGCCGCGTCGAGAAAGCTCCCCACGGCGGCGTCCGCAGACGACGCGGCCGGGCCGTCGTCACCGAGGGACAGGGCCGCACCTCCGAGCGCGGTCCAGTACGCGAGCGCGCGCTCCAGACAGACTGCCGGCGCATCCGGGAACCCACCGTAACGCTCGCAGCAGGCCGCTCCGCAGGCGTTGCCGAGGAGCGCCGACGCCTCCCAGTCGAGCCCCAGGTGGCGGCCCGCCAGGAGTCCACCCAGGAACGCGTCACCCGCGCCGGTGGTGTCGGTCACGTCGGCGCTCGCCGCCGCGACGCGCGAGAAGCGCCCGTCGACGAAGACCGCGGCGCCGTCGGCCCCCAGCGTCAGCACGACCGCTTCGGGCGAGTAGCGGCGCGCGATCTGCTTCGCGATCGCCTCCGGATCCGAGCCCTCGACCAGCCCTTCGAGTGACGAGAGCGACGCCTTGATGACCGCTGCGCTCTCCAGCGCCGCGTGCAGCTCGGCCTCGCTGCCGAGCCCCGGCACCGCGTCGCGCAGGGGCACGTCGACGTCGACGACGCCGAGCGCACCGCACTCGCGCGCGGTCTCGAGCACTCGGACCACGGCTTCGAGGGGGACCTGCGAGATCTCCGTCGTCACGGTCCGGGCCGACTCGATGACGGCGCGGTGACGCTCGTCTACGTCGCTCGCGGAGAGCTCTCCGGTCGCTCCACGCGCCATGTAGATGGCGCGCCCGCCCTGCGGATCGACGTAGACCTGCGCGAACGACGAAGCGCCGCCCGACAGGTCGAGAGCCATCTCGATGCCGACGCTCGCCATCCCCGCGCGCAGGAACCGGCCGTCCGCGTCGGCGGCCTGCTTGCCGAAGATGCCGACGCGCAGGCCGAAGAGCCGCGCCCAACCCAGGTGGTTCAGCGTCACGCCGCCCACGAGCTGGCGTACGACCCGACCCTGCGCGTCCGGCTGCAAGAGGATCTTCTCGTCCGGCCCGATCGCGCGCGGCGTGGCGCAGATCCGGTCCACGACCATGCTTCCGGTACCGGCCAGGTCGAGCCGCTTGGCCCCGCTCATGTCTCGGTCGCCTCTGCGGGGTCCGAGCACCAGCGTTCCGGAAGGCGTGCGCGGACATCGCTGCGGAGCTCCTCGAAGGCCGCGTCGAAGCTCCCGGCCTGCCGTGCATCGAGCGCGGGCGTGCCCCGGGCGACGGCGTCGCTCGAGATGACACCCAGCCCCACCAGTCCGCGCTTCAACGCCGCGAGCGTGCGCTTGCCCTCGGGGAAGACGTAGCTCGCGCGAAAGCGCTCGAAGATCGATCTCACCGACGCCATGCGCTCCACGTCACCGGCCGACGCGACCTGCCAGGCGTACTGCCACTCGCGCGGCCACAGGTTCGCGGGCCCCGCCACCACGCCCGCAGGCAGGAGGTCGTGCAGCAGGAACCGGTTCCAGTGCTCGACGATCGTTCCCCACACGCCGGAGCGCGGCCGCATCATGTCGAGCACGTAGAGCGCGTCGCCCACGTAGATCCCGAATGCTCCCAGATCGCGGAACTGGCGCGCGGCCTTGGTGTAGTGGCCGAGCTTGCGCGGCGGAGCCGACACCTTGATGCCGCGCACGAAGTCGAGCCGGCTCATCTGCTTGACCCAACGCGTGCGCAGGTGGCGTTCGCGTCCCACCGCGATGTCGGCGTTGTCGTACAGGAAGACCGGAATCCGCGCATTGCGCGCGTCGAGCAGGTCGGCGACGTCGCGCATCAGGAAGCGGACGGGATCGTCCACGTCGGAAATCGCGAGCGGGGCCACGACCGCGGCGTCGGCGCCGATCGAGAGCGCGAACTCGAACGACTCCAGCGTCTCCGCCGCGGTCGGCGCCGTCACGCCGACCCAGGCCTCGACCGGAGGCTGGCCTCCGCGAGCGAGGCGGCTGTCGCTCTTGCGCACCTCCTCGACGGCGATCCGCATGACCCCGTGACGCTGATCGCGCCCGAGCGCGTTCCACTCACCCGTCGTGCCCATGGCAAACAGGACGTCGGCCCCTCGCCCCGACTGGACGAGGAAGCGGACCAGGCGGCGCTGGTCGTCCTCGAGCACGCCGCCGTCGGGATCGAGCACCGTCACGCAGGGGATGGAGAGCCCGCGCCTCGGGATCCAGGTCTCCAGAGTCTTCACGGAAAGAAGTGTACGGGCTCAGGTCTTCGGATCCAGGGCATCGCGCAGTCCGTCGCCGAGCAGGTTGTACGCGGTGACGGTGACGAAGATGGCGAGGCCGGGGAAGACGGCGAGCCACCACGCGAAGGTGTTGGTGCGGGCCTCCGACAGGATCGACCCCCACGTGACGAGATGCGCGGGGACACCGATGCCCAGGAACGACAGGCCCGACTCGGCCAGGATCGCGGACGCGACACCGAACGACATCGACACCAGCACGGGCGCCAGGGCATTCGGCAGGATATGGCGAACCATCACCCGCATGTCCGAGCTGCCGAGACTGCGGGCCGACTCCACGAAGTCCTGCGCGCGAATGCGCAGGAACTCGCTGCGCACGAAGCGCGCGATGCCCATCCATCCCGTCAGGCCGAGGATGATCATGATCAGGTAGATCGAGGGCGGGAAGATCGCGGCCACCGTGATCAGCAGGAAGAACGTGGGAATGCCGAGCATGATCTCGATCACCCGCGAGATCCCGATGTCGACCCAGCCGCCGTAGTAGCCGGCGAGCGCGCCGAGCGCGATGCCGATCAGCGCCTGGATCGCGACCACGACCAGTCCGATCGTGAGCGAGATGCGCGTGCCGTGGATCAGGCCGGCGGCCAGGTCGCGGCCCAGCCGGTCGGTTCCGAGCCAGTGCTCGAGCGACGGCGCCGCGAAGATCGCGCCGCGCAGGTCGACGCGCGTCGGCGAGTGCGGGATGGGCGGCCACAGCGCGGCGTCGGTTTCGAGCACGCGGAAGTCGGCGTTCAGCAGCGGCTCGGGCCACTGCCGGAGCCCCGTCCAGACCCCGTAGTCGATCGCCGACGGGAAGTACCACTGGCCGTCGAGCTCGATCCAGTACGGCTTGTCGTTGGCGATGAAGTCGGCGAGCAGCGCGAAGCCGGCCAGCAGCACCACGACGCGCAGGCTCCAGATCGCCCGCTGGCTGGCATTGAACTCGCGCCAGACCCGCGCGCCGTAACGCTCGGCGGAGCGCGCAGTCACGAGACCTGTCTCCGGAAGCTGATGCGCGGGTCGACCAGCACGAGCGCGATGTCCGAGACGAGGATCCCGATCAGCGCGAGGCCAGAGCTGGCCGAGAGCAGCGCCAGCACGACGGGGTAGTCGCGGGACAGGACCGCCTGGAAGCCGAGAAAGCCGAGCCCGGGGAGCGAGAAGATCGTCTCGATGATGACCGAGCCGCCGATCAGCGCGGGCAGGAGCCCGCCGATGTTCGTGACGATCGGGATGATCGAGTTGCGCAGGATGTGCTTCAGGACCACCGCGCGCTCCGGCACGCCCTTGGCGCGCGCGGTGCGCACGTAGTCCTGCGCCTTCACCTCGAGCATCGACGATCGCAGCACGCGGGACAGGAACGCGAACGTCGCGTAGGTCGTCACCACGAGCGGCATCGCCAGGTGGTGCATGTAGTCGGCGAGGCGCCGCATGGCCGGCCAGCTCGGCTCGTAGGCCAGCGAGTGCAGTCCCGCGGGGGGAAACCAGGCCAGGAAGTCGCCGCCGCAGAAGAAGATGATGATGAGCGTGCCGACCCAGAAGGTCGGCAGCGAGTAGAGCATGAAGACCGTCACCGTCGACACCTGGTCGGCGATGCTCCCGGTCTTGACCGCGGACAGGATGCCCAGCGGGATGGCGATCCCGAAGGTGATCAGGATCGCCAGGGAGTTGAGCGTGACCGTCAGCGGCAGCCGCTCGCGGATCTTGTCCCAGACCGAGCGACCGTCCTTCAGGCTCCGCCCCAGGTCGCCTTGCAGCGTGCGGCCGAGCCAGACCGTGTACTGCTCCCAGAGCGGGCGATCGAGACCCAGCTGCTTGCGCAGCTCTTCCTTCGCCTGCTCCAGGCGGTCGAGCCGCTCGGTCTGCATGCCCTCGGTGCCCGCGCCGAGCCCGCCCGCGAAGAACAGGTCGACCGGATCTCCCGGCGCGAGGTGCATGATCGAGAACGCGATCACGGTGATCGTGAGGAACGTCCCCATCATCAGCAGCACGCGCTGGACCAGGTACTGGAACATCTACCGCGCCTACTGGGTGTACTTCTGCCGGTCCGTCGGAACCCACCACTCGTTCTGGTCGGTCCCGCCGTGGTCGTACCAGGTCACGCCGGCGAAGCGCCGGTCCCAGCTGGTAATGGCCTTCTGGAGGAACAGGAACGTGTAGGGCTGCTCCTCGTACAGGATCTGCTGCAGACGGTCGTAGAGCACGATCCGCTTCTGCTCGTCGAACTCGGTGCGGTACTCCTCGAGGATGCGGTCCGCGTCTTCATTCTTGAAGAAGACGTGGTTCGACGCGCCGGGGACCGCCTGCGACGAGTGCCAGATCTGGTACGAGTCGGGAGGCGTCACCGACATGCGCCAGCCCAGGATCACGGCGTCGTAGTCGAACGTCTTGACCTTGTTGAGCATGATGCTCCAGTCGATCTCCCGGAACGTGGCGTCGACTCCGGCTCGCTTCATTTCGTCGATCACGGCCAGGCCGACGGCCTTGCGCACGTCGTTCCCGGAGTTCGAGATGATCTCGAAGGCGAGCGGCACGCGCTGGCCGTCGATCTCCTTGTCCAGAACGCCATCGCGGTCGGTGTCCCGCCAGCCGGCCTCGGCGAGCAGCGCCTTGCCCTTCGCCGGGTCGAAGACGTGGGCCGGAAGATCGCGCTTGTACTCGGCGCGCTTGATGTAGATCGGCGACTCGACCGGGACGCCGAGGCCGAAGAGAACGCTCTCGATAATCGCGTCCTTGTCGACGAAGTAGCCCAGCGCCCGCCGTACGCGCCGATCCTGGAAGATCTCGCGCTGCTGGTTCCAGCCGATGTAGGTGTAGGTCGGGCGCATGGTGACGATCGTGTCGGCGCGCTGCTTGTAGCGAGCGGTGTTCGTGTCCGGACGCTGGTACTGGAGCGGAGTCAGGCCGATGGCGTCGAGGTCGCCGCTCTTGAACGACACGAGCTTGGCCTCCTGGTCGTTGATCACGCGCAGCACGATGCGGTCGACCCAGCCGTCGCCGCGCTTCGGGTCGCCGGGCGCCCAGAAGTCGTCGCGGCGCTTCAGCACGATCTTCTCGCCGGTCACGATGTCGTTCTCGGGGTCGCGAAGCTCGTAGGCGCCCGCGCCCATCGGCCGGCGGTGGTAGTCCTCGTTGAACTGCTTGGCGAAGGCCTCGGCCCGTTCCTTCTGCTCGGCAGACAGGTCGTCGAACTGGTCCATCTCGGCGACGGAGATGTCCTCGATCAGGCCGTCCGGGTCGTAGTAGTGGCGAGGTAGTGGCGACAGTCCTCCGAGCACCAGGTCGTTCAGGAAGTAGGGCTCGCGCAGGTCGATGCGCAGGGTGTGGTCGTCGACCGCTTCCGCGCCCTTCACGGAGTTCAGGTAGTTCCGGGCGTGCGGCGCCAGCACGACCTTGTTCTTCGTCGCCTTCAGCGTGAACAGGAAGTCGTGGGCGGTCACGGGGCGGCCGTCCGAGAAGGTCGCGTCCGGGCGCAGCCGGAAGGTGTAGGTGAGCTTGTCCTCGCTCACCTCGGGCAGTCCCGTGGCGATGACCGGGCGCTGCGCCAGCGTCTCGTCGTCCAGCGTCAGGAGCGACGGAAAGATCCAACTCAGCACCGCGCTCGCAGCGGCGTCGCTCGACGTGAGCGGGTTCAGGTTCTCGGGATCGGCGAGCAGGTGCAGCACCAGCCAGTCGCCGCGAACCGGCGGTCCCTCGACGCTCTCCGGACTCGCGGCCCCGTCGTCACGGCTCGCGTCTCCCGGCGGCGCCGACGGGCCCGAGTCTCCGCACGCGAGCGTCCACGCGCAGAGACCCGCGAGTGCGGCCCGTTCCCACCGATTCTTCGGGCCTGCGCGATATCCGTCTCTCACCCCGACCTCCCACAGTCCACATCGTGTGAACGCGCTCACATCTTGCGGAGTCCGGACGGTGCGGGCCACCCCGCGGCCGCCGCCTATGCCGCACGTCCCCCACCCGCAGGACTTGCAGGGACTATCGCGAGCGTGTCGCTTCGCGCTATGCTCGCGTTCGAGAGGTTCCCCCCTTCCTGCGTCCCGCGAACATCCCCCCGCGAGGCCAACATGGTGATCGACGGAACTCGCCAGGGGATGGTGCATCCAGCGGCTGGCGAAGGCATACCGCTGGAGCTGCAGATCGGGGAAGAGCGCGTCGGAGTGTGGATCGACGACCAGGGAATCCACTTCCAGGCCGGTGCGCGCGGCGTCGACGGCGGGCTGTTGCCGTGGGACGTCGCTCTCGCGATGGCGCTGGTACCTGCCGGAAGCGGCCGGGGGAGTGCACGCACAGCTGCACCGGCCGCGGCGCCGCCGCACGCGCGGGCACGGCCGGCTGCGTGACCCGGACCAGGGAGATCTCGTGCCCGGCTGGGTGATCGCGTGCTTGATCGGCATCGGCGGCTTCGGGGTGGGCGCCGCCGCGGCTCTGGCCGTGCTGCGCGAGCGCAGGCTCGGGGGTGATCTGGATCACGATGGCCTGCTGCCGGCCGAGCCGCAGCCAACGCCCGTCGCGGAGACCGAAGAAGAGCCCGACCGCGGCAACGGCGGCCACCACCTGGTGAGCCTGCTCGCCAACGCGCTTCGGCCACCCCTGCTCCGGCTGCGCCGCGCCTCGTGCCCGCCCGAGCTCGTCGAGGAGTTCGAGCACGTCGCCTGGCAGGCGCGCATGCTCACGTCTCGTCCGCGTCCGATGCAGGCCCAGCCGTCGTCTCCGATCGCCCTGCTGCAAGAAGCCGCCGAGCAGATCGAGGTGCTGCGCCTCGGCAAGGTCACCGCATCGTGGACGCTTCGCACGCGCACACCCGTCTACGTGGACCCGGAGCGCGCGCGCGCCGGCTTCCGCGAGCTGCTCGCGGCCGCCTCCAATGCCGCGGGCGAGGGTGGACGCCTATCGGTGCGCGTGCACCAGGGCCAGGACGAGGCGTTCCCGGTGCGCGTCGAGATCGAGATCATGCGCAAGCGCGCCGAGCCCGAGTCGCTGGCATTCCTGGTGGCCAAGCACCTGCTCGAGAGCCAGGGAGCCCGCGTAGCGGTGGACGGGCGCGTGGTGCGCGTCGACCTGCGCTGCATCGCGGCGCACGTCGACGACGAGCCCCACGAGAGCGTTTGAGTCCGATCAGACGCCTTCGAACAGGTACGACATGCTCACGCCGAGGGCGGTCGCGAGCTTGCGCAGCGTGGAGACCGACGCGGCGCTCTTTCCGAGCTCGATCTGCGAGATCAGGCTGACCGACAGGGCGGTCTTGTTGGCCAGCTGCTTGAGCGTCAGCGCGCGGTCCTTGCGAAGCTGGCGGATCTTCGCGCCCAGCACCTGGTTGACGCGCTCCTCCGCGTCGATCATCAGGCCCTTCTCGCGCACCGCGCGCTGCAGCACCTGCCGGAGCTGCTCGAGCTCGAAGGGCTTTCGCAGGTAGTCGAAGGCGTCGGCCTTCATGGTGTCGACAGCGCTCTCGACCGACGGGTACGCGGTCATGATGATCACGCAGATGTCGGAGTCGATGGCGCGGATCTCCTGCAGCAGCTGCACGCCGTCGACGTCGGGCATGCGAACGTCGAGCAGGACCACCTGGTGCCTCCCCTCCTTGATCTCGGGGAGCGCGTCGAGTGGTTTCGTGACCGTGGTCACGCGGAATCCCTCACGAGTCAGGAACTCCTTCAGGTAGAGGCAGATGTCCTCGTCATCGTCGATGACGAGAATGCGAAGCTTGACCCGCTGGGCCATGATTACGCTCCCACCGTAATTCCAGCTACATTGGACCGTATTCGCTTCGGCGCGGAAAGACAAGCTTTCGTTTCGGGGGAAAGACCCTGCGGATTCAATGGGTTGGCGGGGCAGCCCGTGCCCACTCGGGGGCGAAGTCGGACTCGGAAAGGTCGCGAGCCAGGGCGACGCTCTCGACCGAAAATTCGGCGAAAACTTGGTCGCGGTCGTGGATCCGGATGGCCGCGGGGAACCGCTGGCGGTCCCAGTCGCGCCAGCCCTCGAACTCGGTGGCGCCGCGACGCGAGGCCACCCAGCGCAGCACCTCGAAGCGGTCCTTGTCGATCCAGAGCTGGCGCTCCGCACGGCGGCCGCCGACCACGAAGCAGTCCGCCTCGCCGCAGCGGGCCAGCTGGTTCACCGTGAAGTCGATCCGCGCCTGGTCGAGCCAGCCGCGCAGGGCCGCCTCGGATCGCAGCACCAGGATCTCGAGCCCGGGGATCCACTCGGGCACGCTCGCTCCGCTCGCCGCCACGACCCGTCCCCCGCGAACGAGCCAGCGGCCGCCGCGTTCCTCGGAGATCCGGACGCCGAAGTCGGGGTGGAGCTCGAAGCGCACGCGCTCCGGCCAGTCCGGCTGCTCGCCGAAGAGCCGGGCCTCGACGCGAAGCGGCGGGTTCTTCTCGCGTAGGGTCTGTAGCTGCAGCAGCACGCGCTCGCCCGGCAGCACGTAGCCCAGTAGCGAACCCGCGACGAGCGCCGCGAGCCAGACACGCGTCACCCGGCGCTCCCGGTCAGCACACTGCGGCCCGCGAAGCGCGCCGACGCGCCCAGCTGCTCCTCGATGCGCAGCAACTGGTTGTACTTGGCGACGCGGTCCGAGCGCGAGAGCGACCCCGTCTTGATCTGCCCCGCCGCGCGTCCGGTCGCCAGGTCCGAGATCGTCGTGTCCTCGGTCTCGCCCGAGCGGTGCGAGATGACCGTCGCATAGCCGGCGCTCTCGGCCAGCTCGATCGCTTCGAGCGTCTCGGTGAGCGTTCCGATCTGGTTCACCTTGACCAGGATCGCGTTCGCCACACCGCGCTGGATGCCCTCGCGCAGGATGGACGGGTTGGTCACGAAGACGTCGTCGCCGACCAGCTGGCAGCGCGCGCCGAGCGCGTCGGACAGGTTCTTCCAGCCGTCCCAGTCGGCCTCGTCGAGGCCGTCCTCGATGGTCACGAGCGGATAGCGCCCGAGCCAGTCCTCGTAGATGCGGATCAGGCCGTCGCTCGAGTGCTCCGCGCCTTCTCCCGCCAGGACGTAGCGGCCGTCCTCGCAGAACTCGCTCGCCGCCACGTCGAGACCCAGCGCGACGTCGTCCCCGGCCCGATAGCCCGCGCGCTCGATGGCGCGAAGCAGCATCTCGACGGCCTCCTGGTTCGACGCCAGGTCGGGAGCGAAGCCGCCCTCGTCACCGACGGCGGTCGAGAGACCGCGCTCGAGAAGCACGTCGCGCAGTGCGTGGAAGACCTCGACACCCCAGCGCAGTGCCTCGCGGAAGGTCGGCGCGCCCACGGGAAGGATCATGAACTCCTGGAAGTCGACGGAGTTCGTCGCGTGCGCGCCGCCGTTCAGCACGTTCATCATCGGCAGTGGCAGCAGGGGCTCGCGCCCCTCCGAGATCCAGCGGTAGAGCGGCTCGCCGCGGTCTGCGGCGGCGGCGTGCGCCGCGGCCAACGACACGCCGAGCAGCGCGTTGGCACCGAGCCGCGACTTCGACCCGGTCCCGTCGAGCTCGATCATCGTGGCGTCGAGGGCCGCCTGCGCCGCGAGATCTCCCAGCTCGGAACCGCAAAGCGCCCGCGCCAGCTCGCCGTCCACGTGCTCGACGGCGCGCAGCACGCCCTTGCCGCAGTAGCGCTCGCCACCGTCGCGAAGCTCCAGCGCCTCGCGCGCGCCGGTGGACGCGCCGGATGGCACCGCGGCCCGTCCGCGGGCCCCGGAGTCGAGGCCCACCTCGACCTCGACCGTCGGGTTGCCCCGCGAATCCAGGATCTCGCGGGCGTGTATCTCAGCGATCCGAGCCATCGGGGCGCGGAGTGTAGGCGATCCGCGATCGGTGGGCGACGAGCACCGGCCGGCCCTCCTCGTCGTCCAAAACGCTGACCTCGACGCCGTAGACCTCGGCGATCCGCGCGGGATCGAGCACCTCGCGCGGCGTGCCGTGCGAGACGCAGCGCCCGCGGTCGAGCAACGTCATGCGGTCGGCGTAGCGGGCGGCCAGGATCAGGTCGTGGGTCACCACGAGCGCGGCGCGGTCACCCGGCGAACCGGCGACCCAGGCGCGCAGGTCCTCGAAGGTCTTGACGCGGTGTCCCAGGTCCATGTGCGCGGTGGGCTCGTCGAGCAGCATGACGCACGGGGTCTGCGCGAAGGCGCGCGCCAGGATCACGCGCTGGCGCTCGCCGCTCGACAGCGTCGGGAACCGCCGCTCCGACAGCAGCGCGAGTCCGGTGCGGGCGAGCGCTTCGAGCACGATCTCGCGGTCCGCCCCGCTCTCGCGCCCGAACGGTCCCAGGAACGGAGCGCGGCCCATGCCCACGACCTCTGCGACGGTGTAGGGGAAGGGGAGGGAGGGCTCCTGCGCCGCCACCGCCACGCTGCGCGCGATCTCGCGGCGCGACAGCGAGTCGAGCGGTGAGCCACGGAGCCGGACCGAGCCGTGATCGGGCCGCAGCAGTCCGGCGAGCACGCGCAGCAGCGTCGTCTTGCCGGCGCCGTTCGGACCGACGACGACGCAGAGCTCGCCCGGCGCGACTGCGGCCTCCACGTCTTCGAGCGCCGCCAGCTCGCCGAACCGGTGGCACACGCCCTGCGCAGCGAGCAGCGGGGCGGTCATCGCGACAGTTCCCGCCGCAGCAGCCACAGGAAGAGCGGCCCGCCGATCAGCGCGGTGAACGCGCCGACCGGAAGCTCCGTCGGGGCGAGCACCGTGCGCGCCAACGTGTCGGCGCTCGTCACCAGCGCAGCACCGAACAGCGCCGAGGCGGGGATCAGCACGCGGTGGTCCGCGCCGACCACCAGCCGCAGCAAGTGCGGGACGATCAATCCCACGAAGCCGACGATGCCCGACACCGCCACGGACGCCCCGATCATCAACGCGGTCGCGAGCAGCACGTGGCGGCGCACCCGCGGAACGTCGACGCCCAGGTGCGCCGCGGCCTCGTCGCCCTGCGTGAGCAGGTTCAGCGAGTAGGCGTAGTACAGACCGACGCCGAGACCCAGTCCGATCAGCGCCGCGACGCACGCGATCATGGCGTCGTCGACCAGGCGGATCGAGCCGATCAGCCACAGGAACACGCCGGCGACGCGGTTCAGCTCGACGGCGGTGGTGAGGAAGACGATGACCGACGACGCGAACGCGTTGAACACCACGCCGGTGAGCAGCAGGCTGTGCGCGGGCGCGCGTCCTCCCGCCGCCGCGATCGCGTAGAGCAGCGCCGTCGCGCCGAGCGCGCCCGCGAAGGCGAGCGCGGGAACGGAGAGGCCGAGCAGCGCGCCCCCGCCGAGGGCGACCGCCGCCACGCCGCCGAGCGCGGCGCCGCCCGAGATGCCGAGCAGGAACGGGTCGGCGAGCGGATTCTGGAGCAGGGCTTGGAGCAGCGCGCCCGCCGTGGCGAGCCCCGCACCGACGAGCATGCCCAGGACGACGCGGGGCAGGCGGATCTCGAGCACGATCTCGCGAGTCGGACTCTCCGCCGAGCCGAAGGCCAGCCCGAGAACCGCCGCGGCGGCGAGCAGCCCCGCCAGCGCCAACAGCGTGGGCAGGCGCGACACGCTAGCCGCCGGCTCCCGGGTGGATCTTGTCGCGCAGGATGCGCGCGGCCTCGGCCAGGCGCGCGCCCGGCAGCGTCACCACGCCCTGCGGGACGGTCTCGACACGTCCCGGGTCCGGGAGCACGGACCAGTGCTCGCGCGCTTCGGCGATCGCGGCTTCGCCTCCGCCTGCGATGGCCGTGCTCGTGTCCACGAGCACGGCGGGCGCGCGCTCGGCGAGCACCTCGAGCGAGACGACGGGGTAGGGCGCGTCGAGGTCGGCGAATGCGTTGCGTCCGCCGGCGGCCTCGATCAGCTCGCTGACGAAGCTTCCCCCACCCACCACGTAGAGCGGCTGGCGCTCGAGCACGACGGCGACGCTCGGCGTCGTCCCGCGCACGCTCGCGCGGATCTCGGCCAACTCACGCTTTACGGCGTCCCGCAGCGCGGCGCCTTGATCCGCCCGGCCGACCAGTGCACCGATCTGCGCGTAGCTGTCGAGCACCTCGGTGAGCGTGTACGGCGAGAGCGTCTCGACGCGCACGCCACGTGCGCGAAGGTACTCGAAGAAGCCCTGCTGCTGCTGTCCCGCGACGCCGAACACGAGGGTCGGCTCGGCCTCGATCGCACGCTCGAGATCGGGCGAGAAGAGCGCTCCCAGCGACGGAACGTCGCCAACGCCCGGTACCTGCAGGGAGAAGCGGTCGACACCCACCAGGTCGTCCGCCGCACCCAGGGCCACGAGCACCTCGGTCACGGCCGGCGACAGCGAGATGACGCGCTGCGCCCCGGCCGGGCGCTCTTCGGGCGCCACGCCCGGCGCCACCGGGGGGGCCGAGGACGGAGCCGGACCGCAGGCGCATAGCAGCGCGGCGACGAACGGGACGGCGAGTCTGCGGAGCAAGCGGGACCTCGGCCGCGACGTGCGGCGCGTCCCTTCTATACCCCATGGACGCCGGAGCGGTGTCGGGGGCGCGGGAGCGGCTCCCGCGCCCCGTCCTGTCGCTGCGTCCGCGGGCGGCTACTCCCGCTGCGCGGTCGTCTGGCCGGTCAGCACGCAGTGGGGGCCGATCTCCCCGATCGCCTTCTCGCCGATGCCCGATACGGCCTCGAGCTCACCGACGCTCTTGAAGGGCCCGTGCTGCTTGCGGTGCTCGATGATGGCCCGAGCCCGCACCTCTCCGACGTTCGGCAACAGCTCGAGCTGCTCGGAGGTGGCCGTGTTGATGTTCACTACTCCCTCGAGCCCGCCCATGACCAGGGCGGGAGCGAAGGCCAGCACTGCCGCGAGCGACAGCCCCATGCCTCGTACGATGGCGCGGTTCATGCGCGCATCCTCCTACGGTTTTGGGGCGAGGCGAGGGAAAACGGGGGATCAGGTGCGGCGCGTCACCACGAAACGAGTGAGCGCGCACAGCGCCTGCTTGGCTTCGCAGTCGACGAACGCGGCGATCGACGCGGTGGCCGCGTCCGCGCACTGGCCGGCGCGCTCGAGCGCGAGCTCCGCACCCCGGTGGAGCGAGACCAGCTCCGCGACGCGCTCGACCTGCTCGGGGTCGGCCGGCGCCTGCCCGGACGCGCTGGCCGCGGCAAGGGACTTGATGATGGCGGCGATCTCGGCGCGCTCGCCCGCAGAGCAGCGCTTGAGCGTCAGCAGCAAGGGAAGCGTCACCTTGCCCTCGGCCACGTCGGTGAAGCGCGACTTGCCCAGCTCGTCTCCGCTGCTCAGGTAGTCGATCGCGTCGTCGACCAGCTGGAAGGCGAGCCCGACCTGCCAGCCGTACTCGCGCACCGCGCGCCGCTCCGACAGCGTGACGCCACCCAGGATCGACCCGGCCTCGGCGGCCGCCGCGATCGAGGTGGCGGTCTTGCGGCCGATCACGTCGAGGTAGACGGACTCGGGGATCTCGGGATCGAAGCTGCGCATGAGCTGCAGCACCTCGCCCTCGGCCATCTTGCGGATCGAGTCCGCGTAGATGCCCAGGATGTCCGCATTGCCGTCGGCGACGAGCAGCGAGGAGCTCTGCGCCAGCAGGAAATCACCCATCAGGATGGCGAGGCGCGTGCCGAACTGGGCGTTGACGCTGGGCCGGCCGCGCCGCATCTCGGCGCCGTCGACCACGTCGTCGTGCGTGAGCGTGGCCGTGTGCAGGCACTCGGCCGCCGCCGCGACCTGGATGGCGCGCGGTCCACGGTAGCCGCAGAGGCGGGCGGCCAGCAGCACGAGCACGGGGCGCACGCGCTTGCCGCCCCCCTGGAAGGTGTAGTCGCCGATCTCCGAGATCAGCGGTGCGACCGAGCGCACGCTCTCGTGGAGGACGCGCTCGACCTGACGCAGGTCGTCCGCGATGGGTGCGACGATCTCGTCGAGCTTCACCAGAGCCTTCAACGATGACTCCGGAACGCGCTGGCCGCAGCTTCTTTGGCGGGGGGATTCAACTGGCTTGCTTCCCTGGCTTGCTTCCCCCTCGCTTGCTTCCCGAAGGGGCTTGCCGCAGTCTAGCCTCGGGGGGTCGGGCCTGTCAAAAGCGCGTGAGGGAAATCCCCTGAAAAATCAGACAGTTGATTCCCGTTCACCGGCTCTCGACGCGCGCGCCGAGGGTGCCCTCGAGGCGCTCCGCGAGGCCGGTCTCCACCGTCGTCTGAGGCGTGTCGAGGGCAGGCTCGGACCCCGCATGCGCGTCGACGGCCGCGAGGTGTGGATGCTCGCCGGCTCCAATCCGCTCGACCTCGCGGGTGATCCGCGCGTGATCGAGGCCGCCGCCGACGCGACCCGGCGCTATGGCACCGCAGCCGGCGGAGCCCGGCTGATCAACGGGAACCTGGGCATCCACGAAGACCTCGAGTCCGCGCTCGCGGCGTTCAGCGGCGCCGAGGCCGCGCTGCTCTTCAGCACCGGGTACATGGCGAACCTGGGCGTGATCACCACGCTGGCGGGCGCCGGCGACGTGATCCTGAGCGACGCCTTCAACCACGCCAGCATCATCGACGCCTGCCGCCTGAGCGGCGCGGAGACGCGCGTGTTCCGGCACAACGACGCCGCCGACCTGGAACGCCAGGCCCGCGCGATCCCTCCCGGCGCCCATGGCATCCTCGTTCTGGACGGCGTCTACAGCATGGACGGGGACTGCTCGCGGCTCTCCGAGCTGGTCCCGGTCGCGCGAGCGTGCGGCCTGACCGTCGTACTCGACGACGTCCACGGCCTGGGCGTGCTCGGCAAGCACGGACGCGGGACCGCGGAGCTCGAGGGCGTCGAGGTCGACGTGCTGGTCGGGAACCTCGGGAAGGCGCTCGGCAGCTTCGGCGCCTTCGTCGCCTGCTCGTCGAGCGTGCGCGAGTGGCTGCTGAACCGCGCGCGGAGCTTCATCTTCACCTGCGGCCTTGCACCCGGACCGGCCGGAGCCGCGCTGCGCGCGCTCGAGATCGTTCAGGACGAGCCCGAACGTCGAGAGGCACTGCTGGCGCGCAGCGAGCAGCTGCGTGCGGGACTGCGCGACGCCGGCTACGACACGGGACCGAGCACGACGCACGTCGTCCCCGCGCTCGTCGGCAGCAACGCCGCGACCATGTCGCTGTGCGAGCGCGCGCTCGAACGCGGAGTGTACGCGCAGGGAATCCGCTACCCGTCGGTCCCCGAAGGCACGGCGCGGCTTCGCTTTACGCCCATGTGCAGCCACGGCGCCGACGACATCGACCGCGTGGTGGACCTGTTCCGGGAACTGCGCGCGGTCTCTTGAGCGACTACGCCGAGCGCGACCAGGGGACGCTCTGGCACCCGTTCACCCAGCAGAGCGAGTGGGCCGACGGCCGGCCGCTGACGATCGAGCGCGGCGAGGGCAACTACCTGATCGACACCGAGGGAAACCGCTACCTGGACGCGATCTCGTCGATGTGGGTCAACATGCACGGCCACGACCACCCGGTCATCCGCCGGCACATCCACGAGCAGCTCGACCGGCTCGCCCACTCGACGCTGCTCGGGCTCGCGAGCCCGCCGTCGATCGAGCTGGCCGAGAAGCTCGTCGCGCTGGCTCCCCCGGGGATCGCGCGCGTCTTCTTCAGCGACAACGGCTCGACCGCCATGGAGATCGCGTTGAAGATGGCGTTCCAGTTCTGGCAGCAGTCCGGGGACGCGGACGCGCGGCGGCGCACGCGGTTCATCGCGCTTCGCGAGGCGTACCACGGCGACACGATGGGAGCCGTGTCGGTCGGCGGCATCGAGGCGTTCCACGCCGCGTTCGGCCCGCTCACCTTCGACGTGCTCCGCGCAGAGAACGCCCACTGCTACCGCTGTCCCTACGGCAAGACGTTTCCCGAGTGCGACATCCACTGCCTGGAGTCGCTCGAGGGACTGCTCGACGCGCACGGCGACGAGGTCGCGGCTGTGGTGGCGGAGCCCCTCGTGCAGGCGCCAGGCGGAATGCTCATGCTGCCGGACGGCTGGCTGGCGCGCACCCGCGAGCTCTGCGACCGCCACGGGACGCTGCTGATCCTGGACGAGGTGGCGACCGGCTTCGGACGCACGGGACGCATGTTCGCGTGCGAGCACGAAGGCGTGACGCCCGACCTGATGGCGCTGGCCAAGGGCCTGACGGGCGGCTACCTGCCCCTGGCGGCGACGCTCGCGACCGAGCGCATCTACGAGGGGTTCCTCGGGCCGGTGGCCGACCGGAGGCAGCTCTTCCACGGACACTCCTACACCGGGAACGCGCTCGGCTGCGCCGCGGCGCTCGGATCGCTCGAGGTCTTCGAGACCGAGGGCGTGCTCGAGCGCGTGCAGCAGACGAGCGCCCAGCTGGCGAAGCGCCTGGACGAGCTGCGTTCGCTGCCTTCGGTCGGCGATGTGCGCCAGCGAGGCCTGATGGCCGGCGTCGAGCTGGTGCAGGACCGCGAGACTCGGCAGCCCTTCGACCCGGAGGACCGGGTCGGCCACCTGGTCTGCATGGCCGCGCGCAAGTACGGCGTGATCCTGCGGCCGCTCGGCGACGTGATCGTGCTGATGCCTCCGCTGTCGGTGAGCGCCGAGGAGATCGACCTGCTCAGCGACGTGCTGGCCCGCTGCATCACCGAGGTCACCGGCGACTGAATGCGCGCGCTCTTCGTGACGGGCACCGACACGGGTTGCGGCAAGACCAGCGTCGCCTGCGCCCTGGCACGCACGGCGCGCGCGGCCGGGCTCCGCGTGCGCGTGCTGAAGCCCGTCGAGACCGGCTGCGAAGAGCACGCGGGCGAGCGCGTGGCAGCCGACGCCCGCGCCCTGGCGGAGGCGGCCGGGGACACGCGCGGAGCCGACGCGCTCTGCCCGTATCGCCTGGCGCTGCCCGCCGCGCCCGAGATCGCGGCACGGCGCGAAGGCGTGCGGATCGACCCCGAGCGGCTCGACGCCGCCTTCACCGCGGCAGCGGACCCGACGGCTGGAGCCGACCTGCTGCTGGTCGAGGGCGCCGGCGGACTCCTGGTGCCGATCGGCGACGGGCTCGACATGGCGGGCCTCGCGGCGCGCTGGAAGCTGCCGCTGCTGGTCGTGGCCCGGGCCTCCCTCGGCACGATCAACCACACGCTGCTCACGCTCGAGGCGGCAAGGGCGCGGGGCAGCCACGTGGCGGCGCTGGTCTTCTCGCATACCCAGCCCGAGCTGTCGGCGCCGGATCGCGAGAACCTCGACCTGCTGCTCGCCGACCCGCCGGTCGCGACCTGGGCGGAGCTCGGCCACGGCGAGCGCACGCTCGATCTCGACGCGGCGGCGCTGGTCGCGTCGCTCCCCGGCACCTGAGCGGGATCTCAAGCGAATCCGGGCGTTTTCCGATCCGTCCGGAGATGGCGATCCGCAAGGACCAGAATGTCGACGAGATCGACGAGGCGCTCGACACCTTCGAGATCAACCTGAAGCGCCTGCGGATCGAGTACGAACAGTACTTCAAGGGCGCGATCAAGCGCGAGCCCTACCAGCTGCTCGGCCGCGTGCAGAAGGTCGTCACGGGCTTCGCCTCGGACCCGCCGCGCCGCGTGTCGCAGAAGTTCCGCTTCAACTCGCTGGTCGCGCGGTTCCAGAGCCTGCGCCAGCTCTGGGGGCGCACGCAGCGCGAGCTGGAGCGGGGCGTGCACTCGACGCAGCGCTTCCGGAACAAGCACACCAGTGACGGGCCGGCGGCGCCCAAGGTCGAGCTCGACCACGGAGGCGGCAAGAAGACCGGGATCGACCAGCTGACCGACGCGCTGATCGCGGCGCGGCGAAAGATCGGGCAGGACAGCAAGGGCGTCAGCAAGGAGCGCATCGCCGCCATGGTGGCGCAGCAGCGCCAGGCCATCGCCGCCAAGTACGGCGACGACGTCAAGGTCGCCTTCCGCGTCGTGGTCGAGGACGGCAAGGCCAAGGTCAAGGCGAACGTCAAGCGCGTGAAGTCCGCTTAGCCCGCCGCAGGCCGCTTGCGCTACCCTCGCCCCTCCTTATGGGTGCGAAGATTCCCATGCTCGACCTGGGCCCCGAGGTCGAGGAGCTCTGGGACGAGCTGCGGACGGCGCTCGACGCCACGCTGCGCTCGACCCGCTTCATCCTGGGGCCGAACGTCGTCGAGTTCGAGCGCGAGGCCGCCGAGTGGCTCGGCGTGCGCCGCGCGGTCTCGCTGAACTCCGGCACCGACGCGCTCGTGCTCGGCCTGCGCGCGCTGGGCATCGGCCCCGGCGACGAGGTCGTCACCTCGGCGTTCACCTTCGTGGCGACGGCCGAGGCCATCTGCCGGGTCGGAGCGACCCCCGTCTTCGTCGACGTCGAGCCGGCCAGCTTCAACCTGGATCTCGAGAGGCTCGCCGCACACCTGGACGGCCCGGCTGGCGAGCGCACGCGCCTGGTGATCCCCGTCCACCTCTTCGGTCACCCGGTCGACATGGACGCCGTCCTGTCGCTGTGCGAGCCACGGGGCATTCCCGTGTTCGAGGACGCCGCGCAGGCCTTCGGCGCGACCTGGCGCGGCCGCCGGGTCGGGGGCTTCGGACGCGCGGGCGCGTTCTCGTTCTTCCCGTCGAAGAACCTGGGAGCCTACGGGGACGGCGGGCTGGTGGTCAGCGACGACGACAGCTTCGCCGACACGGTTCTCGAGCTGCGCAACCACGGCGCGCTCGACAAGTACGAGGCGCACTCCGTCGGCTACAACTCGCGGCTCGACGAGATCCAGGCCGCCGTGCTGCGCGTGAAGCTGCCGCACGTGGACGCCTGGAACGACAAGCGGCGCGAGGTCGCGCGGCTCTACCGCGAAGGCCTCGCGGGGCTCGACGGGGTCGAGACGCCGGACGAGGCCGAGGGCGCGCACCACGTCTTCCACCAGTACACGCTCCGCGTGCGCGACGGCCGCCGCGACGAGCTGGAGCGGCGGCTCGGCGACGCGGGGATCGCCTGCGCGGTCTACTACCGCGTCCCACTGCACCGCCTGGCACCGTTCGCGCAGCCGCCCGGCACCGAGCTGCGCGAAACCGACCGCGCGTCCGAGCAGGTGCTGAGCCTGCCGATCGGCGCGTACCAGCCCGAGCCCGTGACCGCGCGCATCGTGGCGGCGCTCCGCGGCGACCAGACCGGCGGCTGAGCCGCGCCCGATCGATCGCTAGGCGCTGGCCGCGCGAAGCCGCGCTTCCGCCCGCGCCAGCGACGCCGCCGCGCGCTCGAGGTCGACCTCTCCGGCGCTACGCTGCATGCGCTCGTTCGCACGGTCGCGCGACGCCTCGGCGCGCTCGCGGTCGATCTCGTGCGGGCGCTCTGCGGCGTTGACCAGAACCGTCATGCGCTCTGGCGTCACCTCGGCGAAGCCGACGCTGACGCAGATCGACTCGTCCTCACCGGCTCCCCGGCAGTGCAGCAGCCCGGGCACGAGCGGCGCCAGGAACGCCTCGTGTCCAGCGAGCACGCCGAACTCCCCCTCCTGTCCGGGCGCGGTCACGCTGTCGGCGGCCCGGTCCAGGACCGGGCCTTCCGGCGTGACGACCGAGAGCTGTACCGGCATGCCTACGCCACCGCCCGCGCCAACTTCTCGGCGGCCTCGGCCACGTCCTCGATCGAGCCCTGCATGTAGAACGCCTGCTCGGGCAGGTCGTCGTGCTTGCCGTCGAGAATCTCGCCAAAGCTGCGCACGGTGTCCTGGACCCGCACGTACTTGCCGGGCACGTTCGTGAACTGCTCGGCGACGAAGTTCGGCTGCGACAGGAACTTCTGGATCTTGCGCGCACGAGAGACCGTCAGGCGATCCTCCTCGCTCAGCTCCTCCATTCCCAGGATCGCGATCATGTCCTGCAGGTCCTTGTACTTCTGCAGGATCTGCTGGACGCTGCGCGCCACGCGGTAGTGCTCGTCGCCGACGACCTGTGGATCCAGGATCCGGCTCGCCGAGTCGAGCGGGTCCA
>JAFDDB010000241.1 GCA_019311115.1 Deltaproteobacteria bacterium | reverse complement strand
CTTCTGGAACTCGACCACCGACCCCGGCCAGCCGTGCGTCATGACGAGCGGCAGCGCGCCGTCGTGCGCCGAGCGCACGTGCACGAAGTGGATGCCGCACCCGTCGAGCCTGGTCCGGAACTGCGGGAATCGATTCAGCCGCGTCTCTCTCTCGCGCCAGTCGTACTTCTCGGCCCAGTAGGCGCAGACCTCCCGCACGTACGCGAGCGGGATTCCCTGCGTCCAGTCGTCGACGGTCTCGGCTTCGGGCCAGCGCGTGGCACGGAGCCTGCGCTGCAGGTCGTCGAGTTGCTCGTCGGTGGCCGCGATCTCGAACGGCGTGATGGCGTCTCCGGGCATCGGGGTTTCCTCCTTACCTTCCCTTCTGGAGCGATCGGATCGAGAGCGACCGGCGCGTCTGCTTGTCGGTCTGCGGCGTCGAGACGACGTTCCACGACTCGCGGCGCCAGCTTCCGCGCAGCCGCAGGTTGGCGAAGCCCGCGCCGACCGGGTCGATGACACGCGCCTTGCGGTCCGGTGCGCCCGGCCACTCGGGGTAGTCGTCGCGGTCGCCGCTCCAACGTCCCGCAAAGTATCCCACGTCGATCTGCTCGCCGCGGCGATCGTACGACACGTAGTAGAGCGGGTAGAGCGTCTGCAGGTCCACCCAGAGCCGGAGCTTCGCCAGCTCCCCGGGAGTGTCGGTCGCCTCGCGGCGCGTCCCCTCCAGGACCAGGGCGCGCCGCAGGTCCCAGCGGTCCGACGCCCACGACAGCCCGTGCGGCCCGAACGAGCGCAGCTCTTCCTCGGGGTAGGCGGGGCTCGTCGAGTTCAGCGGAGCCAGCAGGTCCTGTACGCCGAGGACCTGGTACTCGTACAGGAGTGGGCGCATCTCGAGCATCTCGAAGCCGCTGCGCTTGGGCTCGATCGAGTTGGGGACACCGCCGGCGCCCACGTCCCCGAGCCCGCCGACGTTCCCGATCCCGACCGCCGCACTGCTCGCGACGACCTCGACCCCGACGGCGAAGCCCGGCATGAACAGACCCTCGACGCCGTGCGCCGGCGCGCGCCGCACCTTGCGCAGCGTGGGCAGGTACAGGTGCAGGTCGTCGGACAGCCCGGGGTCCTGCGCGTTCTCGACGTCGCGGTACTGCAGCCAGGCGAACTCGCGCGCGCGGAACGGGGTGAAGAAGCGCCCGCCCGCGATCCACGCGCGCGTTCCGGTGTCGGGGACGCGGTACCCGTCCTTCGCGCGGTCCGCCCGGTGGGCCAGTTGGTTCTGGAAGATCTCGCCCTCGAAGGGCTCGGCGACGCCGACGCGTCCGATCAGGTCCGAGATCCGGAACCGGCCCCGGAACCCGCCGGCGCGGTAGCGAGCCTGGACGTTCCACGCCCAGCGCTGGCCGGCCCGCGCGTCGGCGGGGTCGATCGCGTCGGGCGCGAACGGCAGGCCTGCCGTGTGACCGGCCAGCCCGCCGTTTCCGAGCAGCTTCGCGCGGCCGCGGAACTTCTCGGTGGCCTCACCGAAGAACGCGGGGGGCGAGTAGTCGCGGAAGCAGGGACCGACCTCGAGCGTCATCCCCTCGAAGAAGAAGCGGTCGCGGTGCTCCCAGATCTCGGGCGGCAGGTAGTTCCGAAGGACCGGCGCGTGCTCGATGTCGATCCGGTCGCCGGGCTCGAACGCGACGGGCGGAGCGTCCTCGCCCACCGGCCAGCCCGCCAGGCCTCCCTGCGGCGCGCAGGAGCCCTCGGGTGGGAGCGACCAGGGTGAAACCGGCTCGCCCGCGCCCGCGCCCGCGGGCAGGACGCCGGCCAGGGCCGCGATCAGGAGGAGGAGTTTCATGCGCGCGCCCGCGAGTATAGTCCCGCGCGCGCGGCGCCGTGCCTGCCCCGGGCCCGCGGGGCGAAGGGACGCTACGGCACGGGGTAGATCTCGACGCGGGCGCGCCGGATGCTCGCGGTGTTGGCCGCGTTCGCCTTGAAGTCGACCTCGATCGAGTGGACGCCTGCGGCCAGCGGCTGGATCGAGAATCCACCGTAGGTCGAGAAGCGGTTGCTGGAACCGGGCGCGTTGCTGCTGGCCTCGGTCAGCGTAGTGGCGCCGTCCACGCGGATGCGGAAGTCCGAGGTGCCTGCGCGGTGCGAGCTGGTCAGCTCCAGGCTGTAGCCGATGCGGTAGTTTCCGGCGGGAAGGTCGGCGGTCGTGACGCTCAGCTTGTTCTGGTAGACGAGCGCGGTCGTCGCGCTCACGCTCTCGCTCGAGGCGTACTGGTAGTCCGCGAAGGGATCCGGTCCCGTGGGTCCGGTCTCCCCCTGCGCGCCTGCGGGCCCCGCGGGACCCTGCGGTCCGGCGTCGCCCTTCATGCCGGCAAGTCCAGGCGCACCCGCCGGACCCCGACCGCCCATCGACCCGGAGCGGCCCGCCGCTCCGGCCGGGCCCATCGGTCCGGATCCGCCCATCGGTCCAGCCGGACCCATCGCTCCGGACGCTCCGGCCGGGCCCATCGACCCGTCGGCGCCGGCGGCTCCGGCCGGACCCATCGACCCGTCGGCGCCAGCCGGACCCGTGGGCCCAGCCGAACCCGTCGCGCCGGCCGGTCCCGGGGGCCCGTCGCCGGAGCCGCCGCTTCCGGAGGGCCCGGCCGGGCCTCGGGGACCGGGCAGGCCCGAGCCCATCTGTACCTGGCACTCGGGGCCGAGCGGCTCGATGCCTTCGCCGGTCACGATCAGGAAGAGCGGCGAGCCGAGGGCCGGCGTGTCGAGCACGGTCTCGAGGCGCGCCGTCTCCATGTGCAGCAGGTTCGAGCAGGACGCGTTCGCGTGCAGCTCGAAGCGCAGCAGGCTGTCCGGGTGGGTCTGCTTCAGGGACTTCTCGTGGACCCGGTAGCGGACGGCTAGATCCTCGGCGCTCGCAGGGGCACTCCACGCGAGGGCGGTGATCAGGGGAAGCAGCAGGAGGTAGGGCAGGCGTGCGGACATGGGGACGCTCCTCGGAGGCGAATCCGTCCTCTCGCCTCGTCGTGGGACCGTGCTCATCGGCCGACAGGAGACGACACTTGAGACATTCGTGATGCGCCTCACGAAGTTGCAGGCTCCCGGCCGCAACGCGGCAGCCCGGGTGCAGCGCCGGCAAGCCGCGCCCGTCAGCCTCCGGGCGAGCCGGCGCGGTACACGCTGCGTCCGCCCACGATCGTCTCGATCACCTTCAGGTCGTCGATCCGCTCGGGGTCGTCGAGCGGAGACCCGGACAGGATCACCAGGTCCGCCCACTTGCCGGGTTCGAGCGAACCCTTCACGTTTTCCTCGAAGTGCTGCCAGGCCGCATCGATGGTGACTGCGCGGAGCGCCTGCATGGGCGAGATGCGCTGCTCCGGACCCAGCTCGAAGCCGCTTCGCGTTCGCCGGTTGACCGCCGCCCAGACCAGCCGCAGCGGCTCCATCGGCACGACGGGGGAGTCGGCGTGGAGGGTGAAGCGCAGCTGGCGTTCGACCGCGCCCCCGGCCGGGCTCATGCGCGCCGCGCGCTCGGGCCCCATGAAGATCGTCCGGTGCCGGTCGCCCCAGTAGAAGGTGTGCAGGCTGAAGAAGCTCGGGATCAAGCCGAGCGATCTCATGCGGTCGAGCTGGTCGTCGCGCGCCATCTGCGCGTGGATCACGACGTGCCGCGCGTCTTCACGCGGGTGCTTGCGCTGTGCGGACTCGAAGGCGTCCAAAATGTCGTCGATCGCAGCGTCGCCATTGCCGTGGACCGCGACCTGCAGCCCGGCGCCGTGGAAGCGCTCGACCGTCTCGATCAGCTCGTCGCGCGGGATGCGCGGGTAGCCGCGGTACCCGGGATCGTCT
>JAFDDB010000008.1 GCA_019311115.1 Deltaproteobacteria bacterium | reverse complement strand
GATTTCGCGCCTCGCTGGCGCGCAACGCGTGCGACTGGTTCCGAAGCTCGTCCAGGCGGCGCCGCAGCTCGAGCTGCTGGTTCTGGAATTCCGCGATCAGCCGGCGCGAGCCGCCGATCGTCGCGAACGAGCGGCGGATCCGGGTCCCCAGACCCGGCCGCGCCACCGTGATGTCGAAGCGGGCTTCGCGGTCGCCGACCGTGCTCAGCACCTGGGGCTCGGACGCCCCGAGCTCCACGGGAATGCGGCGGAACATGCCACGCAGCCCGTACCAGAGCGCCTGCGAGCTGCGTACGCCCTCGGCCAGCGAGAGGTCCACGGTCACGCGCTCGCCGCGGACCTCGACCCGGGTCCGCAGGGGGAGCGACGCGTGGTCCGTCATCCAGCGGCCGATCATCTGGTAGAGGCGCTGCGGGCGGATCACGATCCCGACCGCCGGGCCGACGCCGAAGCGCTGGGCCTGGAGTGAGAAGGTCAGCGACTCCAGCCCCTCGGGCCCGCCCAGGTGCTCTGCAGCGCGGTCCACGAGCCGCATGGCGGCGTCCCACTCGATCAGGCCGTTCGGGTCGAGGGCGTGCTCGTCCAAGCCCAGCCCCTCGACCCAGCGCGCGCGCGGCAGGCCGCGCTCCTCGAGCGGCTCCACTAGAACGGACACCATGAGGCTCGAAACCAGGGGCATGCGCCCTCCATTCCCAGGGCCATGAAACCACCCCCGGGGCGGAATGAGAAGCGAAGCTAGTCCCCGGCCAGGAACAGCCGGTAGGCGGGGTTCTCCGTCTCCTCTACGCAGGGAAGATCGAGTCCCGACAGGAAACCGGCAAAACGCCGGTCGTCCGCGCGCGGAACCTGCAGGCCCACGAGCACGCGGCCCCGCGCGGCCCCGTGGTTGCGGTAGTGGAAGAGCGTGATGTTCCAGTCCGCCGCCATCTCGTCCAGGAAGCGGCCGAGGGCGCCCGGTCGTTCGGGAAACTCGAAGCGGAACACGCGCTCGTCCGTCACGCCCGGGGCGCGCCCCCCGACCAGGTGGCGCGCGTGCAGCTTGGCGGTCTCGTTGTCGCTCATGTCGACCACCGCGTAGCCGCCCTTGCGCAGCCGCGCGAAGGCCTCGGCCTTCTCGGGGGCTCCGTCGCGCAGCTCGATGCCCACGAAGACGTGCGCCGCCTCGGGATCGGCGTAGCGGTAGTTGAACTCGGTGATGCTCAGGTCCCCGAGCGACGAGCAGAACTCGCGGAAGCTGCCGGGCCGCTCGGGAATCGTCACGCCCAGGATCGCCTCGCGGTGCTGGCCGAGCTCGGCGCGCTCCGAGATGTGCCGCAGCCGGTGGAAGTTGATGTTCGCGCCGCTCACGATCGCGACGCGGGTCGCGCCGGAGCCGCCGTGGTCTTCGACGTGCTGCTTCAGGCCCGCGACCGCGAGCGCGCCCGAGGGCTCCGCCATGGTGCGCGTGTCCTCGAAGATGTCGAGGATCGCGCCGCAGATCGCGTCGGTGTTCACGCGCACGACGCCGTCGATGCGGCCCTGGACCAGGCGCCACGGCTCGCGCCCGACCTGCCGCACCGCGACGCCGTCGGCGAAGATGCCGACGGTGTCGAGCACCACCCGGCGCCCCTGCTCGAGCGCTGCGTGCAGGCACGCGGAGTCCTCGGGCTCGACGCCGATCACCTGCGTCTCGGGGCGCAGGAACTTTACGTAGCTGGCGATGCCCGCGATCAGGCCGCCGCCGCCCACGGGTACGAAGATCGCCTCGATCGGATCCGGGTGCTGGCGCAGCACCTCGACCCCGATCGTGCCCTGCCCCGCGATCACGTCCAGGTCGTCGTACGGATGGATGAGCGGCAGCCCCTCGGCTTCGGCCTCGGCCCGCGCGCGCACCTCGGCGTCGTCGTAGGTGTCGCCGTGGATGACCACGTCGGCGCCCAGGTCCGTGACGGCGTCCACCTTGATGCGCGGCGTCGTGACCGGCATGACGATGCGCGCGCGCAGGCCGAGTCTCGAGGCCGCCAACGCGACGCCCTGGGAGTGATTCCCCGCGGAGGCCGCAATGACTCCGCGCTCCACCTCTCGGGGCGCGAGTCGCGACATGCGGTTGTAGGCGCCGCGGAGCTTGAACGAGAAGACCGGCTGCAGGTCCTCGCGCTTCAAAAGCACGCGACAGCCGAGACGCGCACCCAGGCGGCGCGCGGGGTCGAGCGGCGTCTCGCGGGCCACGTCGTAGACGCGGGCGTCCAGAATGCGTTCGATCATGCGGTCCGGCACGGGCGTGAGAACATACCGAAGGCCGGATGCGCGTGTAGTATCGGCGCATGCCACGAACACGACGATCCCTATCCCTGATGGGGCTGACCGCGTTGCTGCTCCTGTCCGGTCTCGCGGGAGCGTGCGGCCAGGTGCGTCTCGCCGAGCCTCACGAGCCCCCCTTCACCGAGACGACGATGAGCGTCGCGCGCGTCATCGAACGCGGCCAGTGGTTCGAGGTGACGCTGGTGTCGCCCCAGGTCAACCGGCTCTTCTACTTCGGCCGCACCGAGCCGTGCGTCGAGGTCATCCGCCAGGACACCGAGGTCAGCTACCGCCGCACGGGCGGCTTCGGCTTCGTCGCCAAGGGCGACCTGCGCTGCGACGTGGCGGGGATCGGGCACCTGCAGCGGTGGCGCGACATGCGGGGCCGCCCCGGCGGCGGAGCCGCCCGGGCCCGGCCGCGCCGCCGCGCGAACTACCGCGAGTTCTGGTCCGACGAGGAGGTCGTCATGCTGCGCGGCGACTTCTCGCTGGCGTCGATGATCGCGTGGCCCCGCGCCGACGACACGATCGCGGTGTTCAAGCGCGAGGAGCGCTGCCAGCGCACGATGGAGCGCGGCAACGGGTTCCTCGAGTACAACCCGAACGGCTCCAACGTGCTGGTCCTGGTGCAGGAGGGCGGAGGCTGCCCGCTGATCGGCCTGATCCGGCCCGGATCCGGCTCGGAGGGCGGCCGCTAGGACTCGGAGGCCTCGTCGGCGTGCTCGCCATCGCCCTCGCAGCGGCTGACGTGGACCTGTGTCACGCGCGAGCCAGAGACGTCCGCCACGGTCAGCGCGTAGCCGGGAACGTGGACGCGGTCACCGCGGCTCGGCGCGCGGCCGAGCGCGTTGAATACCAGCCCCGACAGCGTGTCGCCGGGCTCCGCCGGCACTTCCCAGCCGCTCTCGCGGTTGAAGTCGAGCACGCTCACGCGCCCCAGCGACTCGAAGCTGCCGTCGCCCGTTGGCCGGATCGCCAGCAGTTCCTCTCGGTCGAACTCGTCCCGGATCTCGCCGACGATCTCTTCGAGGATGTCCTCTTGAGTCACGAGTCCCTGCGTCACGCCGAATTCGTCCTTGACGATGGCCACGTGCACGAAGGCGCGCTGCATGTCGGCGAGCAGCCGCAGCACGAGCTTGCGCTCGGGCACCCGCAAGACCGGCTTCAGGACGCCGTGCAGGCCGCCGTCGCGGCCGCTGCGCACCAGATTGATCAGGTCCTTCAGGTGCACGACGCCCAGGATCTCGTCGATGTCCTGCTCGTAGATCGGCACGCGCGTGAACCGCTCTTCGAGGACCTTCTCGAGCAGCTCGTCGGGCGGCGTGTCGGACTTGAAGGCGACGATCTCGGTGCGCGGCACCATGATCTCTTCGACGGTGCGGTCCGCCGCACCGGCAGCCGACCCGATGATGCCGAGCGGCGTCGAGTCGGGCGAGCTGACGCTGGCGAGGCGCGCCAGCCGCAGCACCTCTTCGGCGGTCTGCGTCTGCGCCTCGGAGCCGCCGGCGATTCTCCGGACGACCGGCTCGATGGCCCGGTCGAAGAGCCAGTGGAGCGGACGGAGCAGCGCGTGCAGGATATACAGCGGCAGGCCGAACGCGTAGGCCACGCGGCGCGGGTGCCGCGCGGCGATGGCCTTCGGCAGGACCTCGGCGCAGACCAGCACGAGCACCGTCATGACCACCGTCGCGACGATGATGCCCCGCTCGGCTCCCAGGTAGTGGATGGCCAGGGCCGCAGCCGCAGCCGAGCCCAGGATGTTGACCACGTTGTTGCCGAGCAGGATCGTGACCAGCAGCCGGGAGGTCGACTGCAGCAGCTCGCGCACCGCGGCTGCGGCCGGGCCGCGCCCGTCGCTCACGTCCTTCTCGATGTCCTGCGAGCGCAAGCGCAGCAGGGCCGTCTCGCTCGACGAGAAGAAGGCCGAGGCGACCAGGCACACGAAGATGAGCCCGACGTAGTAGACCGGATCCATCAGGCGCGTACGCTCAACGGACGTCCCGACATACGTCCCGCCATAGGTCCCGGAGGGACGGGCGGGTCAGCGCGCGACGCAAGGGCTCCGCAGGCGAACTCTGCGCCGTCGGCACTTGGGGGTTGCTCGCTTTCCATCCTATAGCTGATCGCATGGGCCGGGACGGGACTGAAGCCCGCCGACCGCACCCGGATTCTATCCCCCGGGGAGGATCAGCGCGACCCCCTCCGCGGGGCCCAGGTCGACGCCGGTGTCCCCGGGCAGCGCGGCCCCGGAGCGCGTGCACAGTCCACCCTGCACCGGGCCTCCACTCCCCTGCCAGCGCTGGGGCGCGTCCGAGAAGTTGAGCGCCACCTCCACGCGGCTGTCGCCGTGCCTGCGCTCGAAGGCGAAGATCCCCGGGGGCGCGTCGAGGCCGCGGTAGCTGCCGCGGTGCAGCGCCGGCGTCTCCCGCCGCAGCGCCAGGAGATCGCGGTACAGGCAGAGCAGCGAGGCGGGATCGTCGCGCTGGGCGGCGACGCTCCGCCGCCCAAGCTCGGGGCCGAACGGCAGCCAGGGATCGGACGAGCCGAAGCCCGCATCGGGCGACCCGTCCCAGAGCATGGGCGTGCGCTCGGGATCCCGCGACGCCTTGGGGTGGATGTTGATGCCGACCGGGTCCTGCAGCCGGTCGGCGGGGATCTCGACGTTCCGCATGCCGATCTCCTCGCCGTAGTACAAGAAGGGCGTGCCGCGCAGCGTGAGCAGCAGCATCGCCGCCAGCCTCGCCCGCGCGTCGCCGTGCTCGGGGTGGTCGTAGCGCGACGCGTGCCGGGGCTCGTCGTGACTCGACAGCACCAGCGTCGGCCAGCCGTACTTCTCGGGAAGCAGCCCCTCGAAGCGCTCGATCTGCTCGCGAAACCCGTCGGCGTCCCACGGCGTTTTCATGACCGAGAAGTTGAACGCCAGGTGGAGCTCGTCGCCCTCGCCGTAGTACTTCGCGACCTCGGTCGGGTCCATCAGGTAGACCTCGCCCACCGCCATGCGCTCGTCGTAGGCGTCGAGCACTCCGCGAATGCCGCGCACGATGGGGTGGACGTCGGGGTGGTTCTCGTCGTGAACGTGCTGCTGTCCGAAGCGGCCCGGCCGGGCGCCCTCGATCTCGGGGTTGTCGCGCAGCCCGGGGTCCTTGGCCAGCGCGTGGATCACGTCCATGCGAAAGCCGTCCACGCCGCGGTCGAGCCAGAAGCGCAGGGTGTCGTGCATGGCCTCGACCAGCGCGGGCTCGCGCCAGTTGAGCTCGGGCTGCTCCGGCAGGAAGGTGTGCAGGTAGTACTGGCCCGTGCCCTCGTCCCAGGTCCAGGAGCGGCCGCCGAAGACCGCATACCAGTTGTTGGGCGGCCCCCCCCCGGGAGCGGCGTCGCGCCACACGTACCAGTTGCGACGCGGCGAGTCGCGGCGGCTGCGCGAGTCCTCGAACCACGGGTGACGGTCGGAGCTGTGGTTGGGAACCCAGTCGAGCACGATGCGGATGCCGCGCTCGTGCGCCTCGGCCAGCAGGCGGTCGAAGTCGTCGAGCGTGCCGAAGAGCGGGTCGATGTCGCAGTAGTCGGACACGTCGTAGCCGAAGTCCGCCATCGGAGAGCGCGTGATCGGCGAGAACCAGATCGCATCGACACCCAGCCACGACAGGTGGTCGAGCCTGCGCCGCACTCCCTCGAGGTCGCCGACGCCGTCTCCATTGGAGTCGGACCAGGACCGCGGGTAGATCTGGTAGACGACTCCGTCGCGCCACCACAGCCAGTCCTTCATGCCCCGGCCTCCTCTTCGCTGCCGGACCCCGCTGCCGACGCTTCGGCCTCGGCGCGGAAGGCGTCGAGATCGACGACGCACCCGTCGAGGCGCGACCGCTCCGCGGCGAATCCCAGCAAGTGGCTCTCGAGCGACTCCCGCCCCGACGTCACGACCTCGTCGACGGCGCCGCGCGAGACCGCGTCGGTAAAGTGCTCGAGCAGGCCCTGGTCGCCGCCGAAGTGCCCGATGCCCGAGCCGTCGATGTCGACGCGCTCGACGGCGACGTCCCCGTGGCGGGTCACCTCGAGCAGGCCCGAGGCGAGCACGCCCCGCAGCTCACCCAGAGTTCCGCTGATGCGGATCGTTCGCGTCTCGTGCGTGGCGTGCCCCTGCATCGTGAACGTCGCGAGCACGCCGTTCGAGAAATTGAAGACCGCCACCTGGTGGTCGGGCACGTCGTTGTCACAGCGGTAGACACAGCGGCCGAAGCGGCCGGATTCGAGCGCCCGGCGCCGCGCCTCGCGCGACGGGTCCGCCGAGATGTCGGACCAGGGCCACCCGCGCGCCAGCTTCTCGTCGGGGCCCAGGTACAGGCGGACCGCGTCGTGCGCGCAGCTCTCCTGGACCGGACAGCCGTCGGTACAGCGAGCCGGTGCGCCCTCGGGCGCGGACTCGCTGCGGTAGTGCGCCAGGTTGGCGAACGATGACACGCGCGTCACGGGCGACCTCACCAGCCACTGCATCAGGTCGAGGTCGTGACAGCACTTGGCCAGCAGGATCGGCGCGGCGACCTGGCGGTTGCGGAACTTCCCGCGCACGTAGGAGTGCGCCATGTGCCAGTGCGCGACGTGCTCCTTCATGTCCAGGGTGAGCACGCGCCCGATGCGGCCCGACTCGAGCACGTCGGCGACCGCGCGGTAGAAGGCCGAGTAGCGCAGCACGTGGGCGATCTGCAGGATCTTCCCCGAGCGCTCCGCGGCGCGCACCACGCGCACGCAGTCCCGCAGCGTCGGCGCGATTGGCTTCTCGAGCAGCACGTGGTATCCGCGCTCGAGCGCGGCGATGGCCGGCTCCGTGTGCGTCATGTCGTCGGTCGCCACGATCACCGCGTCGGCCATGCGGGACGCGTCGAGCGCCTGCTTCCAGTCCGTGAAGCAGCGATCCGCATCCAAGTGGTGGCGTCGCGCCAGCGCGTCGCGACGCTCCGCGATCGGCTCGGCGACGCCGACGATCCGCAGGCGCTCAGGATGCGCCTGCGCGTAGCCACCGAATACGTGCAGTCCGCGGTTCCCGCCGCCGATCAGCAATGCCTCTACGGGTCCGCCCAAGCCGCTCTCCCTCGCCCGCGTCTATACCACGGACGGGCGGCTCCACGAGCCGACCCGAGGGTGGGGGGGGGACTAGACCTGGAAGCCGAGCTCGCGGTACTTCGGCGCGGTGCGCTCGGTGATGATGCCGAGCCGGGTGAGCTGCGGCATCACGTAGTCGCGGAACGCGTCGGGTTGCCTGGCCTGGAACTCCGGATCCTGGAGCTTCTCGATCATCTCGGCGGCCACCGCAGCGACATCGAGCCCGACCTCACCGAAGAGATCGGTCTGCGTCGTCATGCCCGTCCCTGGCTTGCGCCCCGAGAGCGCCTCGACGGCCGTGTACGCGAAGTCCTCGACCCGATCACGGTCCGGGTCGGACATGCGCGGGATCTCGTCCTTCATGTAGATCAGCCCGTAGGAGACGTGCCGGGCCTCGTCCTGCGCGGTCAGCTCGACGACGTTGCGCAGCAGCTCGTCGTTGGACTGCTCCTTCATGATCTTGAAGGCGCCCATCGCGAGCCCCTCGACGATCACCTGCATGCCGACGCACTTCATCTGCCACATGTCGGCCTCGAGGATCTGGTTGAGCACGGCCTGCAGCGTCGGGTCGATCGGGTAGACCTTGTGGAGCCGGCGGATGTACTTGTGGAAGACCTCGACGTGCCGCGCCTCGTCGACGACCTGTGTCGCGGCGTAGAGCTTGCCGTCGATGTCGGGCACGGACTCGATGAGCTGGCCGCAGCAGAGCAGCGCACCCTGCTCCCCGTGCAGGAACTGCGACAGGATCCAGGCCGCGTTGCTGATCGCGAGCTGCTGGCGCTTGTCATCGGGAAGCGCGAGCACCACGTCGAACTCGCGGGTCGGGTCCTGTTCCTGGGCCAGGATGTCGCCGTCCTTGTCGATCTCGAGCGTCCAGTCGATGTCGGTCTCGACGTTCCACTGCTCGCGCTTCGCGACCTCGTACAGGTCGCGCAGCGCCTTGACCTTGGGCTCGTAGTCGAACTGCCAGTGGGTGGTGAGCTGCGTGACGATGTCTTCGACGGGCATGCCTGCGACCGTAGGGCCCGCGCGCGGCCGCGCGCTATGACAGCGGTCATAGGGGGCGCGCCGGGCCGTTCCAGTGGTAGCGGCTAGCCGCCGTACGAGCGGCGCGACGCGTCGTCCCGCGCCGAGACCTCGACGCCGTCGCGCCAGTAGATCACGGTGTCGAGCGCTCCGCTGGCATCCCAGTAGCCCCAGGCGCCGTCGGCGTTCCCAAAGCGGTAGACACCCTCGAGCTGCGTGGTGCCGTCCACGTACCAGGCGACCACGCGCCCGTGCTGCGCGCCGTCTCGGAAACCGGCCTGCGACATGGGCTCGCCGGTCGGGTAGTAGTCGAGCTGGGAGCCGTGCCGCACGCCCTCGCGGAACACGACGGTCGAGGAGAGCTGGCCGCTCGCGTACCACTCCGCGCTGCGTCCCTGGCGGCGTCCCGACCGCCAGTGCGACTGGAGCTTGCGCACGCCATTGCGGTGCCAGGTCGTGAGCACGCCGTGGGGACGCCCGTCGCGGTAGTGACCCAGCATGGCGTGCCGGCCGTCCGGCCACCACGATCCCCGCCAGCCCTCGACGCGGCGCCCGCGTGTCTCGCACCAGGCGACGTGCACCTCGGCCGCCCGGCGAACGCGGAGGCGCGTGTGCTCGGGGCAGGGGGCGGCGTCCGCGCCCGGAGGGAGCGTCCCGCCGAAGCCCGCGCAGCCGAGCGCTGCGGTGAGCAGGATGCAGATGGCCCGCTTCATTCCCATTCCCGTTTTGGCCCCCAAGAGCGAATCGGGTGATGGCGATCACGAGTTGAACCGCCGGAGGGGAGGCCGCTGGGCTATCCTGGTTGAATGCGGCAATCCCGACGCATCCTGTCGTGCCTCCCGGCGTTTCTTCTGGCTCTTCCGGCCGCCGCCGTGGCTTCGACTACATCCGCGAGCGGCAGCGGGGCCGGCCTGGCGCCCGGCTCCGCCTGGGACTCCGGGCCCGGACGGCACCGGGCGGCCGCGACCGAGCCCGACCTGCGCACGAATGCGGCCCGCTCGCTCGAGCTTCGCGGCCTGCGCCAGGACGAGAGCCGCGAGACGCGGGCGGCACACGACCTGCGGCAGGCCGTGCGGGAGTCTGCGCGGCACCGCGACGACCCCCATCTACGTAGCCGCCTCGATCGCGACCGCCGCTTCGACGACGCCGCAGACCGGGCCGACCGCAGCCTCGCCCTCGATGCGGCCGCGCTCAGCGCCCTGCCCGGACCCGGTCCGTCGCCTGCCGAAGCGGTCCGCGCGCGCATGATGCGCGCCCTCGACCGTACACAGCAGCGCGTCGAGCGTCGCACCGGGAGCCTCCACCGCCGCGGGCGCTACGGCACACGGACTTCGCACGGACTCGGCTCGCGCCACTAGAGGCCGATCGCCAGCCCTTCCGTGCGGTGGTCCGATGCGCCGCAGTAGCCGTCGGCCACGCGCGTGATCAGCTGCGCGCCCCCGAATACGTGCGGCGGATTCTCGAGGACGAGCTCGTGCCCGCGCTCACGCAGGCCCTCGATCACGTCCGGGTCGAAGCCCTTCTCGAGCCGGAGCGCCCCGTCCTCGCGGACCTGCCAGCGCGGCGCGTCCGAGGCCGCCTGCGGGTTCTGGTCGTAGTCGCGCACGCGCACGACCATCTGCACGTGTCCCTGGGCCTGCATGTGGCCACCCATCACGCCGAAGCTCATGGCGGCCTCGCCGTCCCGCTCGCCGCCGCTCCAGGTCACGAAGCCCGGGATGATGGTGTGGAACGGGCGCTTGCGCGGCCCGACCCGGTTCGGATGGCCCGGCTCGAGCGTGAATCCCGAGCCGCGGTTCTGCAGCGCGATGCCCGTGCCCGGTACGACGATGCCCGAGCCGAACCCCCTGTAGTTCGACTGGATGAACGAGACCATGCGGCCGTCCGCGTCGGCGGCGGTCAGGTACACCGTGTCGGGGTTCGTCGGCAGGTGCGAGCGCAGCGGCGCCGCGCGCTTCGGGTCGATCGCGGCCGCGCGCGCTGCCAGGAAGCCGGGCTCCAGGAAGTCGCCCGGCGAGAGCGCCATGCTGTCGGGATCGCCGAAGTGACGCGCCGCCTCGGACCACCCCACCTTCATCGCCTCGACCTGCAGGTGCACCGAGTCGACCGAGTCGACGGGCAGCGCGGCCAGGTCGTGGTGCTCGAGGACACCGAGCGCGATGAGTGCGGCCAATCCCTGGCCGTTCGGCGGGATCTCGTGAAGCCGCACGTCGTGGTAGCGCTGTGAGACCGGCTCGACCCAGTCCGCCCGGTGCGCGGCCAGGTCGTCGGCGGTCATGGCGCCGCCCGCCGCGGCCGACGCCGCCGCGATCCGCTCCGCGAGCGCACCGCGGTAGAACGACTCCCCGCGCGTCGCGGCGATCTCCTCGAGCGTCGCGGCAGTATCGGGCGCGGTGAACCGCTCGCCGGGACGCGGCGAACGGCCCCCGGGAAGGAAGTGCGAGGCGAATTCCGGAAAGTCCGCGTAGCTGCGCTCGGCGAGCCGCCAGGCGAGCCCCGTGTACGGTCCCACCTGGAACCCGTCGCGCGCGTACTCGATCGCCGGTGCGAACAGGTCCTCGAAGGGCAGCGCACCGAAGCGCTCCGAGGCCGCCACCCACGCGCTGACGGCGCCCGGGACGGTCACCGCATCCCATCCGCGTTCGGGCATGGCGTCGCGACCCGCGAAGCGCTCGGGCGTCCAGCCCGCGGGCGCGCGGCCCGACGCGTTCAGGCCGTGCAGCGCTCTGCCGTCCCAGATCAGCGCGAAGGCGTCGCTGCCGATGCCGTTGTTGCTCGGCTCGACGATCGTCAGCGTGATGGCCGTGGCCAGCGCAGCGTCGACGGCGTTGCCGCCCGCCAGCAGCGTGCGGATCCCCGCCTGTGCCGCCAGCGGCTGCGAGGTCGCGACCAGGTTGCGCGCGAACACGGGCGCGCGGCGCGACGCGTAGGGCAGCCTCCAAGCGTTCGGCATCGAGGCGCAGCTTACGCTGCTGCACCCTGCGGCGTACAGCGGACCCCCTTGGCGCACGGACGGCGCGTCCCGTATCGTGCGCGCGCCATGAGCCGCTTCGAACGAGATACCGCCCCGACTCCGTCGGGTCCGGGCCTGTACACCGCGCGCATGGACACCGCCTGGTGGATCGTCAACGGGCCCAACGGCGGCTACCTGGCGGCCGTGCTGCTGCGCGCGATGCAGGCCGAGCTGGCCGACCCCGAGCGCACGCCGCGCTCGCTCACCGTCCACTACCTGCGTCCGCCCGGCGAGGGCGAGGTCGAGATCGGCGTCGTGGTCGAGCGGAGCGGGCGTACGGTCACGAACGTGACTGCGCGGGTCTCACAGGAAGGCAAGCTCCAGCTGCTGGCGACGGCCGCGTTCGCGACGACCCGCGGCGGACCGGCGTTCCAGGACGCGCGGATGCCCGAGGTCCCGGTGCCCGAGGACCTGCCGGACGGGGACCCGCCGCAGATCCGCATGCACGAGCAGTACGACCGGCGCTGGCTCTGGGGTGTCTCGCCGGGCCAGGAGGTTCCCGAAGGCCAGCCGGCGCTCTGCGGAGGCTGGATCCGGCTGGCCGACCCGCGCCCCTACGACGCGGCGCTGATCGCCGCGCTCACCGACGCCTGGCCTCCGGCCGTCTTCCAGCGCCGCGTCCGGCGCACGCCGGGCGGCAGCCCGACGCTGGAGCTGACGATCCACTTTCGCGCCCACGACCGGATCACCGCGCTCGCCCCCGAAGACTGGGTGCTCGCGCGCTTCGTCACGCGCACGGCCCGCGACGGCTTCGTCGAGGAAGACGGCGAACTCTGGTCCCGCGACGGCGTGCTGCTGGCCCAGTCCCGGCAGCTGGCGGTGCTCCGCTAGCCTCGCGTCCCCCGATTCGGGCTGCGTCCGGATCTGCCGCACCCCCAGCGTAGAGTGCTGGCCGTCGGAGGAGCTACAATCAGGCCTGTCGCGCTTCGGGGGGAACGGCGACGGGTGAGCCGGCCAGGTCCGATGGTGCTGCCGCCCCCCGACGTGGTTCGACGCGCATGAGCCCGCCAGTGCGGGACGGGGGGAGACGTGGACCCGATTTCCTTGGTGATTCTCGCCGCGGCTCTCGTCGCGGCGGCCGGTGTCGTGATCCTCGTGATCCGGACGTTCACAGGCGGCGACGCCAACACCGGGCTCCGCGAGGAGATGCGCTCCAACTTCCGCGACTCGCGCGAAGAGCACCAGCACGCCTCGCGGGAGCTGCGCGACGAGGTGGGCGGGCAGCTCACGGCGACCTCGAAGCAGCTCACGGATAGCATCGGCGCGTTCGGCCAGGCACACCACGAGCGGCTCGAGTCGGTGCTCGGACAGATGGAACGCCTGACCAAGAGCAACCGCGAGAGCATCGACCAGCTCCGCGAGGGCTTCCAGCAGAGCGTGGCGCGGCTTCAGGAAGGGAACGAGAAGAAGCTCGACCAGATGCGGCAGGTCGTCGACGAGAAGCTGCAGACCACGCTCGAGAAGCGGCTCGGCGAGTCGTTCAAGCTGGTGAGTGAGCAGCTGGCCGCCGTGCACGACGGCCTGGGCGAGATGCGCAAGCTGGCGTCGGGGGTGGACGACCTGAGCCGCGTGCTCAACAACGTGAAGACGCGCGGCACGTTCGGCGAGGTGCAGCTGGGCGCGCTGCTCGAGCAGATCATGGCGCCCGCGCAGTTCGACCGGAACGTCGAGACGCGTCCGGGCTCGAACCGGCGTGTCGAGTACGCGGTGCGCCTGCCCGGCGCCGACGAGCGGCAGGCGCAGGTCTGGCTGCCGATCGACTCGAAGTTCCCGCTCGAGGACTACCTGCGGCTCGTCGAGGCCGAGGAGAATGCCGACTTCGACCGCGTTCAGCAGCTGCGCAAGCTGCTGGAGCGATCGGTGCGGAGCTCCGCCAAGGAGATCAACGAGAAGTACATCGAGGCCCCGCACACCACGCCGTTCGGCATCCTCTTCCTGCCGACCGAGAGCCTGTACGCCGAGGTGCTGCGCCAGCCGGGGCTGGTCGAGGACCTCCAGGACAAGGAGCACATCCTGGTCACCGGACCCATGACGCTCTCGGCGCTGCTCAACAGCCTGCACGTCGGCTTCCGCACGCTGGCGATCCAGCAGCGCTCCTCCGAGGTGTGGCTGGTGCTGAGCGCGGTGAAGACCGAGTTCGCCAAGTTCGGCGGCGTACTCGACAAGGTGAAGAAGCAGCTCGGGGCCGCCACGAACACCCTCGAGCAGTCCGCAGTGCGGACGCGCGCGATGGAGCGGAAGCTGCGCGACGTCGAGCAGCTCTCCGACGGCGAGGCGCTGGAAGTCCTGGGACTCCCGGAGCAGAGCGACCCGGAGGACGAGGACGAACCCGCAGAGGACGAGCAGGACCCGAGCTGATCAGGCCGCCAGCTCGCGCAGCACCCGGTGCACCTCGACCAGGGCCTCGGTGTCGCGCGCGCAGTAGCGGAGCAGGGCCGCGCGGAGCTCTGCGCGCTCCTCCTCCCGCACGTTCCCGCCGAGCAGGCGCGTCAGGGCGAGCGCGGCGTCGCCGCCGTTTCGCACCGACTCCAGGTCGTCGTAGCCAAAGCCGGGCACGAGGGCGCTGCTCACGCGCTTCAAGCCGAACGAGCCGGCGAAGGCCCGCGCGTACACACCACCGCGCACGACCGGCAGCAGGTCGAAGAGCCGGGCGCGCAAGGCCGCCAGGCCCTCCGCCAGGTCCGGAAGCGCGGTCTCCAGGTCCGCCAGGACGGCGGCCTCGAAGCCGGAGTAGACCAGCACGGGTGCGTCGTCGCCGGACAGCGCCTCGACCAGCCGCGCCGCGAACTCCGGGCGCGGGTCGGCCCTGCCCTCGGCCAGGAACTCGCGGTGCTCGAGCGCTCCCGCGGCGTCGAGCCGGTGCAGCGACCACTGGAACGGGATCACCTGGTACGGGCGAGTTCCCTCGAACACCGGAATGCCGGGCGAGCAGGTCTCGAAGTCCAGGTAGGCCGACGGGGGACCCGCGCGCGCGAGCCGCCGGGCCAGGTCCGGTGCCGTCGCCACGCCGTCGGCCCGGCCGTAGGCCTCGACGGCCCGCCGCTGCCGATCGTCGAGCGGCGCGTCGGCGGGAAGCTCCGAGATGCGCCGGGCGCCGAGCGCGCGGAGCGCGTGGAACTGCGCGGTGCGCATCCGGGGGAGATCGCCGATCCAGTCGTCGGGCTCGCCGGCGCGGCAGCTGGCGAGGAATGGACACGGGTGCGGCCGACGGCAGTGCGGCGACGGCTCGACACGGGGCTCCTCGCTCGAGTCGAGCAGCCCCGCGAAGTCCGGAACCTGCTTCGCCAGGTCCTCCATCAGGAACTCCACGTCCGCCGTCACGTCGCTGCGCACGAAGAGCCTGGACGGCTCGACCTCGCCGGCTCGGCGCTCGTACGCACCGTTCACGTGGACGACCTCGACGGCTCGCACGTCCAGGCCCGACTCGCGCAGGACGTGCAACTGGATCACGAGACCGTCGTGGTGGTCCTCGCTGACCTCGGTCGCCGCCTCGACCCCGACAAGGCGGAAGCCCCCGGCGGGGAGGCGCTCGACCACGTCGGCCCGAACGCGGACGCGATCGCGCTCGAAGGCGGCGTCGAAGATTGCGGGCACGCGGGCTTGCTCGATCCACTCGCGCGTGCGCGCCACGGCCGCGTCGAAGGACGGAGGCGCGGCGACGGCATCGCCCGGGAACAGCGCGCGCGCTGCGAATTCGATCGCGCCAGCCCCCTCGAGCAGCCGCTCGTCGGCCGGGTCGCGAGCCACGCCGCGCTCCGGCGCGTGCGCCGACAGCCACAGCCGCCGACGGCATTGCAGGGCGGCGACGTATCCGCTCGTCGTCAGGACGTTCGTGCTCATCCACGCTTCGTATACCACCGCACCCGCCGGCTCGCGAGCGGCAACGTGCCGCCGCTCCGCTATGCTTCTGCGGGTGATCCGCGGCGCAGATGTCGTTGCTGGCGCCCATCCTCAAGGGGTGGCGCGCATCTGGCGATAGAACATCCGGGGGTGTTCGTTGAACAGGTACATGCGAGTCTGCGCGTTTCTGCTCATCGCCTGCATGCCGCTGCCGACCGCGGCCGATGCGGCGCTTTCCGGCGTTGCCGCCGCGGGCGGCCCTGCGGCCGCGACGAGCCCCTCGCGTCCCGATGAGCCGGCCGCCGCCGCACACGCCGGCGGGACCTCCGCACACGAACCGGACCGGGATCCGCTCTTCGAGCCGGAGTCGCTGCACTCGGCGGTGGCCTTCTGGATGCGCGTCTACCTGGAAGCGACCACCGACGCGGGCCTGCTCCACGACTCCCGCTACCTGGGCGTCGTCTACGAGACCGTCCGCTTCAGCGGCGAGAACAACCGCCGCAGGCGGCAGAAGCACGTCGATCGCCGCCGCCAGCACTGGCGCGACGCTCTGCGGCGTCTCGCCGACGGGGGCGAGCCGCGCGACGCCTGGGAACGCACCGCGTTGACGCTGCTCGAGGTCGAGCTAGGCCACCCGCCGACCCAGCGCGAGATCTACAACGCCTCGCGACGGGTGCGCTTCCAGCTCGGTCAGCGCGACAAGTTCCGCGCCGGCATCATCCGCTCGGGACGCTACGAAGACGCCATGCGCGCCACGTTCCGCAGCCGGGGCCTGCCTGAGGACCTGGCGTACCTGCCGCACGTCGAGTCCTCGTTCAACACCAAGGCCTATTCCAAGTACGGCGCCGCGGGGGTGTGGCAGTTCATGCGACGCACCGGCAGCCAGTACATGACCGTCGACTACGTGGTCGACGAGCGGCTCGACCCCATGGTGGCCACCCGCGGGGCGGCCCGGCTGCTCGAGCGAAACTACCAGGTGCTCGGGTCATGGCCGCTCGCCGTCACGGCCTACAACCACGGCCGCGCAGGCATGGCCCGCGCCAAGCGGCGGCTCGGCACCGGAGACCTGGGAACGATCGTCCGGGACTACCGGAGCCGCACCTTCGGGTTCGCCTCGCGGAACTTCTACGCCCAGTTCCTGGCCGCGCGCCGCATCCTGCGCGCGTACGAGCCCTACTTCGGACCGCTCCAGCGCGACACCCCCGAGGTAGTCGACGAGATCGAGCTGCCCTTCTACGTGGACGTGAAGGACCTGCAGCAGTACGCGGGCGTCGCGACCGACGTGATCAGGCACTACAACCCCGCGTTGCGGCAGCCCGTCTACATCTCGGGCAAGCGCCTGCCCAAGGGCTACATCCTGCGGCTTCCCGCGGGTACGGTCGGCTTCGATGCGCAGGCCTGGCTCCACGCCATTCCGGCTGAGAAGCGGTACGCCAAGCAGCACCGCTCCAACTTCTACCAGGTCCGGCGCGGCGACTCGCTGAGCGTCATCGCGCGCCGCAACCAGACCAGCGTGCGCACCCTCGTCGCGATCAACAACCTTCCGAGCCGGCACCGCATCTACCCCGGACAGGTGATCCAGCTTCCCGACCCGAAGAGCCCGGCGCGCAAGAAGCCGCCGCGCAAGACGCCCACCTTCGAGCTGGTACGGAGCGCCCACGCCGCCCCGCAGCCGCCGCAGAAGCCACAGCCACTACAGGCGAAGGCGAAGCCCCCGCAGCGGATCCAGCCGCTCGAGCATCCCGTGCCGACCGTGTCTGCCGACTCCCCGTGGAGGCGGGTCGACGGCGACCGGGTGATCGTAGACGGACAGGAGACGCTCGGGCACTTCGCCGACTGGCTGCGAATTCCCACGCAGCGCCTGCGGGACCTGAACGGCGTGGGATCGCGGTCGCTCGAGCTGGGGCAGGAGCTGCAGCTCGACTTCTCGAACGTGACTCCCGAGAAGTTCCTCGAGAGGCGGATGGAGTACCACAAGGGGATCGAAGAGGACTTCTTCGGCTCCTTCCAGGTCGAGGGCACGGTGGAGCACACGCTTCGCCGGGGCGAGAGCCTGTGGGAGATCTCGCACAAGACCTACTCGGTGCCGTCGTGGCTGATCCGCCGCTACAACCCGAAGATCGACCTGCGCCGCCTCAACCCCGGCGCCCGCCTGGTCATCCCCGTAGTCCGCCCCAACGACTCGTAGCGGGCCATTGAGCGGAGACGGCGGTCTCGGCAGCCCGCTAGCGCGTCAGCTGAGTTGCGTCAGCCGAAGGTGTACTCGGGCGACTTGCACTCCACCTGGAAGAGCGTCTCGTCGGGCAGGCGGATGGCCGTGAGCGAGCCGCCGTACACGCAGCCCGTGTCGATGCCGATCGTGTAAGGCAGATTCCAGCGCACCTGCAGGTCCGGCACCGGCGTGTGCCCGTAGATGACCGTGGCTCCCAAGCTGTGCGGAAGCTCCGACGTCGAGCGCTGCCAGAGGATGTCGCGGGGCGCTTCGTGCTCGAGCGCGTACTCGATGTCGGACAGCGACAGCGAGTCGCGCGAGAGCCCGGCGTGAACGAACACGTACTCGCCCTTCACGTGGTAGGGCACGAGGTCGCGGTAGAACTTGTCGTGGTCGGGCGGCAGCGCGAAGTTCTCGCAGTCCTCGAAGTAGCCGTAGCTCTGGAGCGTGGTGTCGCCGCCGTTCTGCAGGAAGGCCTCGGCGCCGAAGTACCATGGATCGTCCCAGCCCAGGAACGACAGGAACATGGCCTCGTGATTCCCGATCAGGAAGGTGCAGTCGTGGCGGTGGCTCAGCTCGATCAGCACGTCCACGACGCCCTTCGCGTCCGGGCCGCGATCGACATAGTCGCCGATGAAGACGAGCTGGTCGTCATCGGTGAGCGGAAGCTGCTCGAGAAGCTCCTCGAGTTCCGCCCGCATGCCGTGGATGTCACCGATGGCGTAGATCATTGCGGTCCTTATCGGAGCCTGCCGTCCGAAACCGTCGCATCTGCGGCCGCTGGAGCCGCCCGGACCGCGCCCAGCTGTCCGCAGGCGGCGAGGATGTCGTCTCCACGGCTGCGCCGCACCGACACCGTGACGCCCGAGCGCGCGAGCGTGCTGGCGAAGCGCTCGACGCGGTCCGGAGAGGGCCTCCGGTAGGACGAGGCCGGGTGCTCGTTCAGCGGGATCGCGTTGACCTTGGCGCGCAGCCCGTGCAGGAGCTTCACCAGGCGGCGGGCGTCCGCCTCGGAGTCGTTCACCCCGTCGATCAGCGTGTACTCGAAGGAGAGGCGGTCCCGGGGCGGAAGCGGGAACTCCCGGCAGGCCTGGAGCAGTGACGCGAGCGGGAAGCGGCGGTTCAGCGGCACCAGCTCGTTGCGCAGCTCGTCGGTGGTCGCGTGCAGCGACACGGCCAGCCGCACGCGCACCTGCCGGCCGAGCTCGGCGATCCGCGGCACCACCCCCGCGGTCGACACCGTGATCCGGCGGCGCGAGAGCGCCAGGGCTCCCGGGTCGGTCATGACGCGGATCGCGCGAACGACCTCGCGCAGGTTCAGCAGCGGCTCGCCCATGCCCATGAACACCACGTGCGTCAGCCGCTCGCCACGCTCGCGCAGGCGCCCCGACGCGTGCAGCACCTGGTCGACGATCTCGGCGGCGTCCAGGTTCCGGCCGAAGCCGAGCCGGGCGGTCGCGCAGAAGCTGCAGTCGAGGCTGCAGCCGACCTGCGACGAGACGCAGAGCGTGCGGCGATCCTGCTCGGGGATCATCACCGCCTCGATGCGCGAGCGGTCTCCGGTCTGGAGCACGAGCTTCTCGGTGCCGTCCGACGACACGTGCGCCTCGCGGAGCTCGAGCGCGCGCGTGCTCCAACGGTTCCCCAGGTCGGCGCGCAGCTCGCGGGACAGATCCGACATCTCGGCGAACTCGCGCACGCCGCGGCCGTGGAGCCAGCGCAGGATCTGCTGCGCGCGGAAGCCCTCGACGCCCTCTTCGACGAGCGCGTCGCGAAACTCCTCTGGGGTGTGGGTCAGGACGGATCTCATTTTCTGCGATACTCGAAATACGCGATGCGGCGCCCTTCGGCAAGCCACTCGGCCTCATACGCCGTGACCGGCCGCGCGGGAGCGGTATCGGACACGCGGCGCGGCCCGCAGAGGTTCTCGAGGCCCGGCGCGGCGGCGAGGACCTCGTCGATCCACTCGGCATAACCGGCGTGGTCGGTGGCCACGTGCAGCGGCGCCCCGGGCTCGAGAACGCCGCACAGCCGGGCGACGAAGTCCGGCTGGAAGAGCCTGCGCTTGAAATGCCGCTTCTTGGGCCAGGGGTCCGAGAAGTTGATCCAGCACTCGCTGATGCTCGACGGGGGCAGCGCGCGCTCGACCACGAACTCCGCGTTGGAGTGCACCAGCCGCACGTTCCCGATGCCGGCCTTCTCCGCTCGCCGCGCAGCCTTGGCGACGCGCTTGCGAGAGACCTCGACGCCCAGGTAGCCGCGCGCGGGGTCGGCCTGGGCGAGCGCCAGGATCAGCTCGGCGCGTCCGAACCCGATCTCGAGCACGACGGGCCGGCCGTCGAAGCAGGCGTCGAGCCCGAGCTCGCGCAGCGCCTCGCCTTCGAGCGCGACGCTCAGTCCAGCGTCAACCGGACCGGACACAGCAGCTGAGCTCCCCGCACGGGACTGGCGTCCTCGAGCACCGGCCGCCCGAACAGGCGCTCGAGCGCGGGCCGGTCCGCGTTCATGTGGACGACGTCGCCGTCGCCGCTGTCGAGACCGGCGAGCGCGCGAGCGCGCTCGATCGCGGCGTCGAGCCCACCCAGCGAGTCGACGAGCCCGCGCTCCCGAGCCTGTGTGCCGGTCCAGACTCGGCCTGCCGCGACGCTCTCGATCTCGGCCTCGCTGCGTCCCCTGGCCTCGGCGGCCTTGGCGACGAAGCTCTTGTACATGCCCTCGACGTGACGCTTGAGCAGCGCGCGCTCTTCCTGCGTACGCTCGCGCGTCGGGTCGTAGATGCGCGCGTGGCGGCCGCGCTCCACGCCGTCGACGTGCACCCCCAGGCCTTCGAGCAGCTCGTCGACCTCGACGGTCGCGAGCACGACGCCGATCGAGCCGGTGAGCGTCGCCGGCTCCGCGACCACCTCGTTCGCCGCCATGGCCACGTAGTAGCCGCCCGAGGCCGCCACGTCGGCCAGACTCGCAACCACGGGCTTCTGCTTGGCGACGCGCGCGAGCGCACGCCGAAGCTGGTCCGATGCGAGCGGCTCGCCGCCCGGACTGTTGATCCGCACGACCAGCGCGCGCACCGAGTCGTCACGCTCGATGCGGCGGAGCAGCGGGACCAGCGCGCGTGCGCTACCGGACCGGATCAGGCCCTCGAGCGGGACGACTGCGATCTCGCGGCGGCCGTCGAGCACGGGCGACCACTGGAAGCGCGGACGCGCCAGCGTCAGGTAGCTGGTGTCGGCGACCAGGCGCTTCTCGAAGTCGGCGTCGGTCGCCTCGGGCTCCGGCTCCGCGCCGGCGAGGTCGGCCAGCTTCCGGGGAATCTCGTCGGCGTAGACGAGTTCGTCGACGAGCCCTGCCTCGCGCGCCTCGACGGCCAGGTACGGACCCTCGTCGATGCACTTGCGCGCGGCCTGTTCGTCGGCGCAGCGCGAAGCCGTCAGCCCACCGACGAGAGCACCATACAGCTCGTCGACGACCGGCTCGAGCGCTTCGCGCGCGGACTCGCTCATGCCCTGCCGAGACAGGACCTCGCCGGCGCTCTTGAAGCGGCCGGCGCTGATCACACGCGGCCGGATGCCGAAGCGATCGAGGGCGCCACGCAGGTAGGGACCCACGCTCTTGACGCCGAGCAGGTCGAGGCGCCCTTCCGGCGCCATCCAGAAGCGGTCGGCGAGCCCGCCGAGCCAGCCGCCCGCGTTCCCGGTGCTGTCCGCGTATACGACCACCCGCTTGCCCGAGTCGCGAAGCTCGCCCATCGCGCGCGCCAGCGACTGCACCTTGGCCCAGCCGAGCGGCGCGCTGCCCAGCCGGAGCAGCACACCACGCACCCGCGCGTCGTCTCCCGCGCGCTCGAGGCACTCGAGCACCGACGTGAGTGCCCGCGGCGCGGGCCGGAAGCCCTGCAGCCAGTTCCGCGCGGGCGGCGTCTCGACGACGCCGTGGTCGAGCCGGACGACGATCCAATCCCGCGACATGCGCGAGGCGGCCGGCGCGAGGAACGCGTCCCGCACCAGCCCGTACAGGTTCTGGAGCAGCCTCAGGGCGACGTCGAGGGGGCGCGGCATGTGCGATCTCAGCCGATCCGGCGCTTCTTGCGCGTCAGGTAGTCCACCATGACGTACTCACCGATCTGCTGTGGCGTGGTGTAGAAGGCGCGCCCCTTGTTGATGCGGGTCATCGCCTCGACGAAGCGCACGAGTTCCGGCGCATCGTCGAGCATGAACGTGTTGATGGTGATCCCGCGCCGCGTCACGCGCCGCACCTCGCGCAGGGTCTCGCGGTTGGCGCGAGGGCTGATGCCGCCGTAGCCGTTCGGCCACTCGACGCGCAGCTCTTCGCCCAGGAAGTACGCCGTCGGCTGCCCGTCGGTGATCACGATGATCTGGCTGTTCGGACTCGGGTTGCGGTCGATCAGCCGCTGCGCGATGCGCAGCCCGTCCTGCAGGTTGGTGAACGGGTCGGTCATGTTCCACGAGAGCTCGGGCAGCTCGTGGATGCGCAGCTCCCGCGCGCGGGTGTAGAAGCCGACGATGAAGAAGCGGTCGCGCGGATAGCGCGTGCGGATCAGGTGATCCATGGCCACGGCGACGCGCTTGGCGGCGGGCCAGCGGCCGGACCACGACATGGACCAGCTCATGTCGAGCAGCAGCACCGTGGTGGTCTCGGTGAGCTGGTCCGTGTCGAAGACCTCGAGATCGCCGGGCTCGAGGTCGAGGCGCGTGCGCCCGGTCCCGGCGTCGGGCTCGGGGAGCCCTCGGCGAAGCGCGTTGCGCAGCGTCCCGACCGTGTCGAGGTGGCTCGGCTCGCCGAACACGTACGGGCGCGTGCGCTCGGGAGCCACGACCCCGCCGCCCCGGTGCTTCGTCTCGTGGGTTCCCGCCCCGCCGCGCTTCAGCGACGCGTAGATGTCCTCGAGTGCGAGCTCGCCCAGGCGGCGGATGGCGCGCGGCGTCAGCTCGGGACCGTCCGCGCCCTCGCGCAGGTAGCCGCCGCGCTCGAGCGCGCCCTCGAGGTCGCGCAGGATCATGATCGACTGCGCGCCCTCTTCGCCGAGCATCTCGCGCAGCTGGTCCATCGAGATGCTCTCGAAGTTTCCGTCGAGCAGGTTCTGCGCCATCTGCGAGATCGCCTCGACCTGGCGCATCAGCTCGAGCGCCTCCTCGAAGCCCAGGCCCTCGCCGCCCTGGAGCTGTCCACGGTTGCGCGCGTAGAAGTCCTCGAGCTCGGACGCGTCCTGCTGGTCGCCGAGCAGCTCCTGGAAGTCCGCCTCGGCTTCGGCGTCGGCCCACTCGTGGTCGCGGAACGACTCGAGCGCCTGCGAGAGACGGCGCGGCAGGTCGTCGCGGCGGCGGCGGAAGTCGTTGTACGCGGCGGACTCGACGCCGTGGTCGCGCTCCTGCGCGGTCTCTTCACGGCCCAGGATGTCCTCGAGCTGCTGCCAGCGCTCGTCGAACGTCTGGTCCATGTTGTAGCCGGACATCAGTTCGCGAGCCTGCTGCCGCAGCTCCTGGAGCATCTCCTCGAGCCCCATCACGCGGAAGTCCATTCCCGCCAGGTCGAAGCCCTGGTAGCGCATCCAGTCCAGCGACTCCTGGAGATCGAGTCCCTCCATCAGGAAGCGTGACAGCTCGTCGAGCGCCTGGTCCGCCTCGAGCGAATAGCGCTGCTGCTTGCCGTCCCAGTGGCTGTAGACGATGCGTCGCACGGAGTCGTTCAGCGGTAGAGGACCCGTCCGCCTTCGACGTCCTTGTTCAGGCGGTTCGACAGGTGCAGCCCCTCGAGCACGAACTCGATCGCCGAGGCCGCACGTGCCGGGCTGCCCTCTTCGCCGAGCTTCTCGACGGCCGCGCGCAGCCCGTGGATGTTGTCGAGTCCCTCCACGTACTCCTGGGCCGGCAGGTTGGGGCCGACCTCGATCTTCCACCCCTCGGAGAACGAGGTGAGCACGGGCTCCAGGTCCTCGATCGAGAGCAGCTCGTCGAAGACGGTCTTGGTGGCGCGCTTGAGCAGCTTCTCGAAGATCTCACCCTCGCCGGTCTCGGTGCCCGCGTACTCGAGCTCGAGCTTGCCGAGCATCGACGACGACATCGACGGCAGGTCGCTGATGCGCGGCACGGCCTCGCGCTCGCCGAGGATGAGCGCGCGCCGCTCGGCCGCCGCCCGTACCGTCTCCAGGTTCGCGATCGACGCGCGCACGGACACGCCCGACACCTGGCTCACGTCCGGACTCTGGCGCGCCTGCAAGGTCAGCTCGCCCACGATCTGGCGCACGAACTCCGGCACGTGCACGTCGAGGCCGTTCGTCTCGGGACGCCGGCGCTCCTGCTCGGCGACCTGCAGCTCGAGGGCGCGCGTCTCCGGGTAGTGCGTGCGGATCTGCGCCTGGTAGCGGTCCTTCAGCGGCGTGATGATCCGGCCGCGGCGCGTGTAGTCCTCCGGATTCGCGCTCGCCACGATCAGCACGTCGAGCGGCAGCCGGATCTTGAAGCCCTTGACCTGGAAGTCCTGCTCTTCCATCACGTTGAAGAGCCCCACCTGCACGCGCTCCGGCAGGTCGGGCAGCTCGTTGATGCAGAAGATCCCCCGGTTCGTGCGCGGGATCAGCCCGTAGTGGATGGTGGCCTCGTCGGCCAGGTAGTGACCTTCGGCCACCTTGATCGGGTCGATCTCGCCGAGCAGGTCGGCGATGGTCACGTCGGGCGTCGCCAGCTTCTCGCCGTAGCGCGCTTCGGGCTCGACCCAGGCGACGGGAGTCGCGTCGCCCTGCTCGGCGATGCGGTCGCGTGCGTACTGCGAGATCGGCGCGAGCGGGTCGTCGTTGACCTCGCTTCCCTCCACGATCGGAACGGCCTCGTCGAGCAACTCGACGAGCATCCGCATCATGCGAGACTTGCCCTGGCCCCGCTCGCCCAGGAAGATCATGTCGTGACCGGCCAGCACGGCGTGCTCGATGGCGGGGAGCACGCGCTCGTCGTAGCCGATCATCGACGGAAAGAGCGTCTCCTTCGCGCGCAGCCGCGCGACCAGGTTGTCGCGGATCTCGTCCCGAACCGACCGGAGCCGGTAGCCCGACTCCCGCAACTCGCCCAGCGTCTTCGCCCGACTCACGCCTTCACGCCCTCCAAGCCGGCCCGACGCAGAAGCTCAGTCGTTTCCGCTGACGCTGCCCTCGTCCGTGCCGATGATCAACCGGATCCGCCTCTGGATGATCTCAAGTCTACCACCGTCGTCGCGGCGCAGCCGGGGCAGGTCCTTGTAGCTGGCGATCTCGGCCCTGACGTTGTTGATGCGCTCTTGCGTCGCCGGGTGGCTCGACAGCAGCTGCGGGACCTTCATGCCGCCGCCGCTGTCCTGCATCAGCGTCTCGAACATGCCGATCATGCCCTGCGGATTCCAGCCGCCGCGGACCATCGTCTCGATCGCCAGGTCGTCCGCCTCGCGCTCGGCGTCGCGCGTGTAGGTCGCCAGGTATGCCTCGGCGGCCAGCCCGGTGGCGATCTGCCCGCCCTGCGCACCGAGCTGGGAGCCGGTCAGGATGGCGATCGCGACCGACACGATCTGCGCGACCATTCCGGTCGTCTGGCTGCGGTTGTAGTTCTCGGCCACGTGGCGTGCCGTGACGTGCCCCATCTCGTGGGCGATCACGCTGACCAGCTCGCTCGTGTCCTTGGCCGCCAGGATCAGGCCGGTGTCGATGTAGATCGCCCCGCCCGGCACGGCGAAGGCGTTGATGGTCGGGTCCTCGATCACGAAGAAGCGGAAGTCGAAGGGCGACGGGCGCGCCGAGCCGACGAGCTCATCGCCGAGGTCCCGGATGTAGTTGACGACCACGCGGTCGCGCATGAACGTGAACTGGTCGCGGACCTGGCGTTGCACCTGGTGGCCCAGCTTCTTCTCGTCCGCGACCGAGAGCGTGCCGCACGCCGTAGCGAGCGAAACCGAGAGCATGCAGGCCAGCGCGAAGCGCGTGGTCGCCATGGGATTCGCAGTCAATGGGGCCTTCCTCTCCGTGGAATGGGACGTCAGGAGGGACTCTTCCCTTCGGCCGTCCGGGCCGTCCGCGGGAGGGATGCCGAGAGACTGGCGATGACCGAGCGGATCACCGACAGCACCGCGCTCTCGAGGTTCACGTTGTCGATGATCTGGGTGCCGTGGACCTCGCACTCCGAGAGCACGTGGTCCTGGATGGCGAGGATGTCGTCGAAGTGCTCCAGGTAGCGCTCGGCCGCCCGCTGGCGCACCTGGTCCGCGCGGCCCTGGAAGCGGCTGCGGTACGTCTTCTCGTTCAAGCCGGCCACGACCAGCAGGATCACGTGGGCGCGTCCCTTGTAGCGGTCCAGGTCGAGCAGGCCCGGAACGACGTTCACGCCCTCGATCATCATCGAGTAGTTCTCTTCGACCGCGCGGTCGAGCAGCGCGTGGACGCCGACCGCGATCTTCTGGGCCTGCTCGCGGAACGCGGGGATCACCCGGTCGCCCTGCAACCCGCCCAGCTCGCGGGACTCGTGGGCGTCGTAGGTCGACGAGTGGATCTCGGGCAGCAGGTCGCGCGAGAACATCAGCCGCATGATCTGGCGGATCGAGTCCGTGCCGATCACGTGCGGGATCTCGAGCCGGCGCGCCACGTCGACCGCGATCGACGTCTTGCCCACGCCGGTGGACCCGCCGAGCAGCAGGAAGATCGGCTTGCCGTCCTCGGCCGCCGCGCGCCAGGTGCGGTAGCGCCCGGCGGCCTTGGGGCCGTGGTAGTTGTCGATCGTCACCGCAACGCGGTCGCGGAGCGCGATGCGGTCGATCTCGCGCACGCCTTCGCGCAGCATCTCGGCCTCGAGCTCGCGCGCGACTTCGTAGGCGTCGTTGGGATCGAGTCCCGCACCCTGGAGCGAGTTGGCCAGGATCCCCTTCGAGAACGGCGCGGGCTCACCGCGCGCGAACGTGACCGTGGGCACGGCGTGTGGACGCAACGGGACGGCCTCGAGGTCGTACTTGTCCGGCAGGTGCTTCTCCGCGAGCCGCGCAAGCTCCTGCAGCTCCACGTCACCGAGTTGCGCGACCTCGTCGCGCACCGCGTTGGACACGTCGACGGCCACGTCGAACGGCACGCCGCGCGAGGTGAGCGACTGCACGAGGATGCCCCGCATGAACGGCCGGGCGCCGTCGGGGCCGATCACCTGGAGTGAAGATTTCGTAGCAGTCACGGGGGGTTCAAGCTATCAAACCGCTCTGTCCGGAGCGACCGTCCGGGCCTCGAGCCACTCCAGCGCGACGCCCCAGCGAACCCCGCGACCGCTCACCTCGAAGCGTTCGGCGGCGAGCCGGGCCAGCACCTCGGCGAGGATGACCGCGCCGGCGACGATGACGTCCGCGCGAGCCGGCTCGAGGCCCGCCAGCGCGCGGCGGCGCTCGAGCGGCAGCCCGGCGAGGCGCCGGATCCAAGCCTCGAGCGTCGGGCACGACAGCGTAACGCCCTCGACACGGTCGGCGTCGTAGGGGTCGAGCGACAGCTCGAGCGCCGCCAGCGTGGTCGCGGTCCCGGCCACGGCCACCACGCGCGCGCGCGGGAGCGGCTCGACCCCGCGGGTCTCCGCACGCACGGCCTCGCGCAGGGCGTCGACCTCGGCGGTCGTCACGGGATCCTCGAGGATGCAACGCTCGGTGAGGCGCACCGAGCCGAGCGGCAGGCTGCTCGCGCGCAGCGCGCCGCCCGCCTCCGCGATCGACACCTCGGTGGATCCGCCTCCCACGTCGACCACCACGAGCGGCGCCCCGGCGACCGCGCGCCCGGCCCCCGCGCGGTGACGATGAGCCGCGATCGCGTAGCGCGCCTCTTCGTCGCCGGTCAGCAATCGCGCCGAGTCCACCCGGCCTTCGCTCTCGAGCGCGGCCAGCAGCGCGGCGCCGTCCTCGGCGCGGCGGAGGGCTTCGGTGCCGACCGCCAGCACGTGGCTGGCTCCGCCGCGACGCGCCCGCTCGGAAAGCGCAGTCACCGCCTCGCGTGTGCGCTCGATCGCATCTGGGTGCAAGTGCCCACGCATGAATACTCCCTGGCCGAGTCGCGTGATGCGCGCTTCTTCGATTACCGCTTGCCCTGAAACATCCAACACGAGCAGGAGTACGGTGTTCGACCCCAGGTCGATTACCCCAATCTTGTCGCTGGTGTCCGCGACTGGCGATCTCTTGCTCATTCGCTCTTCGTGCTGCTATTGTCAGCTGGGCAGCCGAGAGGTTGGGGTGAGAGCAAGTTCACGGATCCGCGGTCGCGGCGCGGCCCGTTGCGCTACAGCGCGAAGGCCGGGCCGGACGCGAGTACCGGTTGGAACATGGACGGAGGGTCTCTGTGCTCATCACACGGGGATGCCCGCTCCCGTAGACCTCTGCGCGCCTCACTGCACCGAGCTTAGCCAAGGGCACCTCCAGCGCGCGCCGATCGCATCGGCCACCCGCGCAGCCCTGCGACCGCCCGACGTTCTGTTCATGCGCCCCCATTCCGCCGATCGGCTGCCCGTACGAGGCCGCGCGATCTCTTCGCCCAGCCCAGAGGGGAAGGAGGGGACATGCGTTCGATAGCCGTAATGAACCAGAAGGGGGGCTGCGGCAAGACGACGACGACCGTCAGCCTGGCCGGTTGCCTGGCCGCCGAGGGCCACCGCGTGCTGGTCGTCGACATGGACCCGCAGGCCCACGCCACGCTCGGCCTCGGCATCGACCCCGAGGAGATCGACCAGAACCTGTACGAGGTGCTCTCGGAGGACGCCGATGGCGCGGCGCCGATCGAGGACATCGTGCTGCAGCCGGCCGAGAACCTGGATGTGGCCCCTTCGGGCGTCATCCTGTCCGCGCTCGAGCAGAAGCTGGCCGCCGAAGCCGCGAGCGGCCGGACCGAGCGGCTCAGCGCCGCGCTCGACCGGCTCGAGGCCGACTACGCCTTCGTGCTGATCGACTGCCCGCCGAACGTGGGCGTACTCACCTTCAACGCGCTGCGCGCGGCGCAGGAGGTGATCATCCCGCTCGAGACGAGCTACTACGCCATGCACGGCGTCGGGAAGCTGCTCGAGACCATCAGCCTGCTCGAGGATCGGCTGGGCCACCAGCTCTCGGTGAAGCTGCTGCCGACGCTCTTCGACGGCCGCACGCGCTTCGCCAAGCGCGCCCTCGCCGAGATTCGCGAGACCTACAAGGACCTGGTCTTCGACACGGTCATCCGCCAGAACGTCCGCCTGCGCGAGGCGGCGCAGCGCGGCGTCCCGATCTCGACGCTGGACCGGCGCTGCTACGGGTTCGTGGACTACATGTCGCTGGCGCTCGAGATCCTCTTCGACCGAGAAGAGGAGGTCGAGGAAGAGATCGGCCCGGTCGAGGACCTGGACTCGGGAGACGTGGCTCTCGCGGGCGAGAAGGGCGTGGTCTTCACGTTCAAGAGCCCGGCCGCGCGCGACGTGCGGCTCGCGGGAGACTTCAACGACTGGGTACCCGACAAGAACGTCGAGACCCGGCTCGGACCCGACGGCACCTGGGAAAAGACCATCCGCCTGGGCCCCGGCGTCTACCAGTACCGCTACTTCGTCGACGGTGAGTGGCGCTCCGACCCCAGCAACCCCCGGCGCGTGGCAGGGCCGGCCGGGGGTGTAAACTCCGTCCTGATCATCAGCTGACGCAGACGCACCCGCCTCCCTTCCGATCGCCGGAAGACCGGCGGCGAAAGCGGCAATCAGGTCCCGAGCCGTGTCGCGAGCCATGTCGCCAGCCATGTCGGGAAGGAAGCGAGTGTCGGGCCGCGGTCTGGAAGAGGTTTTCGACTACTTCGTACCGCCCGAGGAGCAGCGGGCGGCGCTCGAAGGCGCATCGACCCGGGTACCGGCCGTGGCCGGCACCGGCCGCCCCGTGCGCTGGTGCCTGCCCGCGGAGCCGGAGCGCCTGCTGGCTTGTGCGCTCGCGGTCGAACTTGCGGCCGGGCTCGTGCGAGCCGGCCGCGACGCGCGCGTAATCGCGACCTTTGCACGCCCTCGCCTGGCGCCGCGCTCCCCGGGCGTGGCCTGGGAGGCGGTGGAACCCGACGACGGCGGGCCGGGACCGGCGCTGGCCACGGCACTGGACGCCCGTCCCGAGGCCGACGCCATCATCGCCGCCCGTCCCGACCAGCTTCCGGGCGTGCTTCGCGCACTCGGCGCGCGTCGCGTAGACGGCCTGCTGCTCGAGGTCGATCCGCGCCCCAGCGGTCTGCGCAGCGCGCTCGGACAGCTGCGCCGCATCTCGCCGGCACCCGACCTCCGGATCGGCGCCATCGTGCTGGGCACCGACGACGCCGACGCGGAGAGCGCGTTCCGGGTCCTCGATGGAGCCGCACGGCGCCAGCTGGGACGCGCGCTCGAGCCGCTCGGCGCGCTCCGCTCCGACACCACCAGCGCCCGCGCCCTGCTCCACGGACGGCCCGCCTTGGACCTCGACTGCGAATCGTCGGCGTCGCGGCAGCTGCTGGCGCTGTGCCAGCGACTCCGTTCGGCTGCGTCGCCCGCGGGAGCGGAGGCGCCGTGAGCGGCGTGCTCCACGCCTGCTCCGGGGGCGACGGGGGCGACGGCGAGTACCGCTTCTGGCTGTCGTCGCGAGGCGACCTGGTGCGCGGGCGCGTGCGCTCGTCGAAGGGCGGGCCGGGCCAACCGCTCGTGGTCGTGGCCGCGCCCGGGGGCGGGGCGGACCACCCGTGGGTCGACGCGCTCTTCGCGGCCTGGTCCGAGTGGGCCGCACTCGTGGCTCTCGACCTGCCGCTCTGCGGGTCGCGCCGAAGCGACAAGCTCTCCGAGTACGGACTGGACCCCGGCCACGCGATCGCCGCGCAGATCCGCGGCGACCTCGAGTCGCAGTTGGCCGCGGACCTGGCCGCCGTCGTCGAGCTGGTCCGCGGCCGCGACCGGCCCCGGCCCGCGTGCGTGTCGCTGGTGGCCTCGGGTCCCACGGCCCAGTGGGCCGAGGCGGCCGCCCGCAAGGCCGGCGGCTTCGATCCCGTCCTCGTCAGCGCCGAGTCCGACCCCGACGAAGCCTGGCTCCTAGACGCCGCCACCCGCATCCGCCCCTAGCCGGCAAGCGTCCGGAGGTCCGACGCCGAGCGCGAGCAGCGTCCCGGCCGTGACCAGCACCGGCAGCGCGAGGAAGTTGAGCCCCGGAACCAGGTACGTGGCGAAGGCGGTCGCGCCGAAGCCGAACATGCAGCCGCGGTGGCGCATCAGCCAGGCCCGGCGCTGCGCGAAGCTCACGCCCCGCCGGTCGAGCAGGTAGCCCGTGTAGTCGAGCGGCAGGAACAGCGCCGACGAGACGAAGAGCCCGATCACCGCGACTGGCTGGAGTCCCGGCACGAAGCCGAGCGCGAGCCACGCCACCTGGATTCCCAGGAAGAACACGGCTCGCGCGCCCTCCGCCCGCAGGGCGCGGAGCGCCCCGCCGATCACGCCTCCCGGCGCCTCGGGGACCTGCCCGCTCTCGATCCGCTCGACGCGAGCCGACAGGACGTCGAGGAACGGCGACGCGATCACCGCGCCCACGACGGTGAAGACGAAGTACACGACGAAGGCGAAGAGCCCGATCAGGATCCAGCGCAGCAGCAGCGCCAGCAGCCACAGCGGACCGAGCCAGAGCCACTCGTACCACGCATCGGCCGCGCCCGCGTCGAACATGGCGGAGAGCGCGGCCGTGATCGGATCCAGGTTCGAGACGAACGCCCAGATCGCCAGCACGAAAACGCACAGGTTCAGTAGCAGCGGCACGGCGCAGACCGGCCACAGCTCGCGGTGCGCCCGCAGGAAGCGCAGGCCCGCCGGCACGGCGCGCACACCGTCGAGAAGTCCGCGGCTCGCCGGCTCCACGGGGCTACCCGCGGATCACGGCGAGGACTTCGTCGCGGCGCGAGGCCATCTCGGCTTCGCTGCCGGCCTCGACGTTGAGCCGCAACAGCGGCTCGGTGTTCGAGGGGCGCACGTTGAGCCACCAGTCGGGGAACGACACCGTGAGCCCGTCGAGTTCGTCGACTTCGCCGCCCGAGAAGTGCGACCGCACGCGGGCGAGCGTGGCGGGCACGTCATCGACTCGGCTGTTGATCTCGCCGCTCTGCTGGTAGCGCTGGAACGGCGTCCAGAGCTCGGACAGCGGGCGGCCCGCGATCTCCATCGTCTGGAGTCCGAGCATCATCGCCGCCGCTCCGTCGTCGGCGACGTATCCCGACGGGAAGCGAAAGTAGAAGTGACCGGAGAGCTCGCCGGCGAAGCAGGCGCCCCGCTCTCGCATCGTGCGCTTGAGGAACGCGTGACCGACCCGCCCGCGCACCGGCACGGCGCCGTACGCGCGCAGCGTCTCGGGAACGACGCGACTCGAGCGCAGGTCGTAGACGATCGGCGTGCCAGGACCCGCACCGAGCAGCCTGTTCTCGAGCACCGTCTTGGCGAGGAGCGCCGTCATCAGGTCGGCGGGCACGGCCTGCCCGCGCTCGTCGATGAACGCGCAGCGGTCGCCGTCGCCGTCGAAGGCGATGCCCAGGTCGGCGCCGCACTCGACGACCTTGCGCTGCAGGTCGGCGATGTTCTCGAGCACGAGCGGGTTCGCCTCGTGGTTCGGGAACGACCCGTCCGGCTCGAAGTAGAGCCGCGTGACCTCGAGCGGCAGACGCTCGAGCAGCCCCTCGACGGCCTCGCCGGCGATGCCGTTGCCCGCGTCGATCACCGCGTGCAGCCGGGGACGCACAGGGAACGCATCGAGCAGCTCCTCGTAGTAGCGCTGCGCCACGTCGCACTCGCGCAGCGCCCCGCGCGGCTCGGGAAGGGGCTCGGACAGAAGCTCCCGGGCGTGCTGTGCGATGTCGGCGAGCCCGGTCTCACCACCGATCGGCACCGCCTCGCGCGCGCACACCTTCAGACCGTTGTACGCGCCCGGGTTGTGCGACGCGGTGATCATCACGCCGCCCTCCGCGTCGAGTGCGTTCGTCGCAAAGTAGACCATGGGCGTCGAGACTCGCCCGATGTCGATCACGTCGACGCCCTCGGCGCGCAGCCCCGAAGTCAGCGAGGCGCGCAGCTCGATGCCGCTCTCGCGCATGTCGCGTCCCACCACCACGGGGCCGCCGCCCAGGTAGCGCGCGATGCCTCGCCCGATCGCGCCGGACGCCTGGGCGTCCAGTTCCTGCGGGTACAGCCCGCGGATGTCGTATGCCTTGAAGATGCCGTCGTCCAAGCCTGCCTCGTGCTCCTCGCGGCCGGGGAAGTCCGGCCGCCAGCCGGGGCGGGAGTGTCCCGCGGGACTCCGTTGACTTCAACGGGTCGGTACGGGATCTTGCCTGCCATGTTCGGACTGGGCATACCCGAGCTTCTGATCATCCTGGTGATCGTCGTCGTGATCTTCGGCGCGACCCGCCTGCCCCAGCTCGGAAAAGGGCTGGGCGAGGGCATCCGGAACTTCAAGTCGGCGACCAAGCAGCCGCCCGAGATCGACGTCACGCCGGACGCCAAGCACGAGACCGAGGACCGCTGAGCCTAGGATCGGGGCTCGAGCCGCAGATCGAAGCGCCGCGCGGCGACCGGCGGCTCCGGGATCAGGATGGTGAACCCGGTCGAGGGACCGGGAGCCGGGGGGTCGTGCGAGGCGAGCCGCTTGGTGAGCGCGCCGGGCGTCAGCTGGCCGGCGCTGAGCCGCTCGAGGCGCGCTTCTACCGGCGCGCCGACCGGATCTCCGGCCGCGTCGAGCAGGATCACGCTCACCCGCGGCGGCACGTTGCGGGCCGAAGGAGACGTCAGGGAGCCCCGCACGACCACGACGCGGCGCCCGGCGGCGTCGCGAAGCTGAAGCGAGTCGATCTGCTCCGCGGCCCAGCCTCCGCCGCGGACCACGTCAGGTCCCTGCGCGGGTCCGAGCGAGTGCTGCGACACGGCGCGCACGCCGCCCACGGCGAGCAGCAGCGCCGCCACGACCGCGCCCACGCGGCTCGCACGGTCGACGAACTCGGTGGAGAAACGCGGGGAGTCCTCCACCTCCGCGGGCTCGGGCGCCGTGGGCGTGGCCCTGCGAGCGGCCGGCTTCGACTGGGGAGTCGGAGCCTCGGCCGGCCCGGCCGCCGACTCAGCGGCCGGCGTTCCGTCGCCGTCGAGCAGGTCGTCCCACGAGCTCATGGGGTCGTCGTCCGCATCCGGGTTCCAGTCGTCGAGACCGGCGGAGTCGTCCTGCGCGTCGGGCGCGTTCGCCGGTCCGCCGCCGAGATCGCCCGCGCCCAGGTCGGCGTCGTCCGAACCGAACGGCGGCATCTCCGACTCCGGCGTCTCGCTGCCGAGCATCATGCCCTCGGGGCCGAACTCTCCGGTATCCCCGGTGGCGCCACCGCCCTCGACGGGCGGGGCCGACTCCATCGCGGCCGCCGCACTCATCTGCTCGTCGGGAGCGTAGTCCTGCACGGGCAGGCTCGGCGCACTGTCGGGCTCGTCGCCGAAGACCTCCTCTTCGTCGTCGCCCAGGTTCGCCGCGCTGTCCGACCCGTCCCCGGAGACGAAGGTCTCCTCGAGGTCCGGGTTCTGCGTCTCCCCGCCGTCGCCGGCCTCGTCGCCGGCCTCGTCGCCGTCCTCCTCGTCGTCGAAGAGGAACTCGGGGTTGTCGAGGCTGCCCTCCTCGCGCACGCCCTCGGCCGGCGCCGGGCTATCCTGTGCCGCCTCGGCCTCGACCGGGGCCTGGGCCTCCGCCTCCGGCGGCGCGCCCGAGGGAGTGACGACAAACCGATGGTGGCACTTCGAGCAGCGGACGCGCGCCCCACCCGCCGGCACCTGGCCGTCGGCCAGGTTGAACTTCGTGCCGCATCCCTCGCAGACGACGACCATCGCGCTGACACCCCCGTGACCGCACGCGGACACGTGCAGGTCTTCCTCCGCTTCGCGTCGGCCCGGGTCACGCCGGGCTTGAGGCCTCCCCGTGGCTAGTGAGCTCACGAACCTGCTCGAACGGCGCCTGCTGATCGTCACCGGCAAGGGTGGGGTCGGAAAGACCAGCGTGGCCACCGCCCTCGCGCGGCTGGCCGCGGGCCGGGGACTGGACACCGTGATCGTCGAGGTGACAGACCCGCCCGCCGTGCCCGCCTTGCTGGGAGCGGGTGCCGTCGAGACGCAGCGCGAACCGCGCGAACTGGCTCCCCACCTGTTCTGGCTGCGGATCGATCCGCTGGACGCCCTCTCCGAGTACCTGGAGCTGCAGCTTCCGGTCGCCGGGGTCGTGCGCCGCGTGGTGCGCAACTCCGGCTTCCGCCGGCTGCTCGAGGCCGCTCCCGGCTGGCGCGAGCTGATCACGCTGGGGAAGCTCTGGTACCTGGAGAGTCGCGTGGACGCCGAGCGGCCTCGCTGGGATCTGTTGATCGTGGACGCGCCGGCGACCGGCCACGGCCTGTCCTTCCTGTCCGTGCCGACCGTCGTGACCGACACGGTCCACCTGGGCCCGCTGCGCCGCCACACGGAGTGGGTGCAGCAGCTGCTGCGGGATCCCGCGCGCACCCTCGTCCTGCCGGTCACCCTGCCGGAGGAGCTCCCGGTCAAGGAGACGCTGGAGCTGCGCGAGCGCGTCCGCGGCCTCGGGCTGCGCGTGGGGCCGCTCATCGCCAATGGCGTCGAGCCCGCGCCCGGCATCGACGAGCCGGAGCGCGTGCTCGAGGCGCTGGCCGCACTGCCCGACGACGCGGCAGCTCCCCTGCCGCCCGTGCGAGAGCTCCGCGAGGTTCTCGACCACTCGGTACGTCGTGCGGCCCTGCAACGCCACTTCCTGGCACAGCTGCGCGAGGACCACGGCGAGCCCGCCTTCGAGCTGCCCCTGCTACCCGAAGGCGGGGACACCGAGCGGCTCGCCGAGGCCCTGGAGCGCGCGCTCGAAGGCCCGCCGTGAGCGCTTCCGATTGGCTCGAGCGGCGCGTCCTCGTCACCGTCGGCACCGGCGGCGTGGGCAAGACCACGGTGAGCGCCGCCATCGCGCTCGAAGCGGCGCGCCGTGGCAAGCGCGCGCTCGTGCTGACCATCGATCCCGCCCAGCGGCTGGCCGACGCACTGGGGCTGCCGCACCTGGGCCACGACGCACAGGAGATTCCGGCCGACCGGCTCCGCACGGCCGGGACCGCCCCGGGCGGCTCACTCGCCGCCATGATGCTGGACACGAAGCGCACCTTCGACGAGCTGGTCGCGCGCTACGCGCCGGACGAGGCGGCGATCGAGCGCATCCACGCCAACCCCATCTACCAGAACCTGACCGATGCCCTCGCCGGAAGCCGCGAGTACTCCGCCATGGAGCGGCTTCACCAGCTGGCGGCCGCGGGCGACTACGACCTGATCGTGCTGGACACGCCGCCGGCCGCGCACGCGCTCGACTTCCTCGAGGCGCCGCGCCGGCTGACGGGCTTCCTGGACAGCCAGATCCTGAAGCTGCTGTTCGCGCCCGCGCGCGCCCTGGGCCGGACGGGCTTCCGGCTGTTCCAATTCGGCTCGAGCGCGGTGCTGCCGCTCGTGGAGCGGATCACGGGGATGGAGTTCCTGCACGTGGTCTCCGAGTTCCTGCTCGCCTTCGAGAGCATGCTCGAGGGGTTTACCACCCGTGCCCGAGAGATCGAGGCGCTTCTACGCTCGCCCGAGTGCGGCTTCGTGCTCGTGGCGGGGCCGGACCCGGTGCAGGCGCGACGCGCGCAGGAGTTCTGGGCACGTCTGGAGACCGAGAGCATCCACCTGGCGGGCCTGGTAGCCAACCGCGTGCGCGTGTGGCCCGACGGTGGCCCGCCCCCGCCGCTGGATGAAGCCACGCGAGCGGCGGGCACCGCCAGCCTGGCCAAGGCCCTGAGCGAGCACGACCCCGACCTGGACTCGGCCGGCGTCGCGCGCGCGGTCGCCGAAGCCGCGCTGCGGTTCGCGGCCGCGGCGCGCCGGGACGAGAGCGTCGTGGGCGGCCTGGTCGCGTCACTTCCTCTGGACACCAGCGACGCTCGCGTGATTCCGTTGTTCGCCGAAGACGTGCACGCGTTGGACGCGCTCAGCCGTATGGGAAAACACGTATTCGATGAGTGAAGCACGGCGACCGCTGAGCCACCTGCTCGCCGGGATCGAGGAGCTGCTGCGCGCGGGCGCGGACGCGACTGCGATCTTGCGCGGGCAGGCCGACGCGCACGGCTCCGCCGACGCTGGGGCGGCGAACGCGTGGAGCGAACTCGTGCGCCGTTTTGCCGACCAGGGATTCGCGGACGAGGTTCGAGCGGCACTCGAGCGCGAGGCCGCGCGCTGGGAGCTCCGCAGTGACGAGGACCCCGCGGCGGCTCGCGTTCGAGATCTCTTTCGCTCCCTGGCCGACCTGCTCGAGGCCGCGCCGCATGCCAGGTCGCCCGCGGAGAGCGCCGAGAACGTGAAAGGGCGTCCCGAAGACCGCGCACGCGCGCCAGGAACGCGCGCTCCGCGGCGCGGTGTTCCACGTTGACCGAGTCACTCGCGCGGTGGGATACTCCCCGACCCATGGCGGTCCTCATCAAGCGCTACGCGAACCGGAAGCTCTACAACACCGAAGCGAGCCGCTACATCACGCTCAAGGGGATCTCCGAGCTCGTCCGCGAGGGACGCGACATCCGCGTGATCGACAACGAGTCGGGCGACGACATCACGCCGGTGATCCTGTCGCAGATCCTGGTGGACGACCAGAAGCAGCAACGCGGTGCGGGCTCCGACGAGATGCAGGGACGCGTGCTCTCCGAACTCATCCAGCGCGGAGGCGAAACGCTCTACGGCCTGTTGCGCCGCGGTGTCGAGGACGCGCAGGGAAACCTGGAAGGCATGCGCGACAACGTGCGCCGCTGGATCGATCCCAAGCAGGTCGCCGGCGGCTTCGACTCGTCCGAACTGTCGCGCGCGGTGCACCTGGCCGTCGAACGCGTGCTGCGCGTGATGGACCTGCCGACCCGCGCGGACGTCGAGGCGCTCAACAAGAACCTCGAGAGGCTCAACTCCGCCCTCGAGAAGTTCGAGTCCCGCCTGACCGACGTGCCGGGCACGCCCCGCGAGCCCCGGGCCTGAACGGTCGGCCCCGCCGCACGGGGGCTAGGCGCGGCCTCCTAGAAGACCGAGGATCGCCCCCTAACCTCCTGTTCTAGAAGCGTTCTCACGGTCCCCCGTACGATCTCGCGGGTACGGTTGACGTACAGCGGATCGGCGGCGCACTCGGGCGGCACGTCCGCGAAGCGAATCGGAGCGCCGAAGCGGATGCGCCAGCGGCTCGGGAGCGGCACCAGTCCCAGCGGACCCAGCCAGGGGAAGGTCGGCGTGACCGGGAGCGGCACGCCCAGCAGCCGCTCGGCAAAACTCGATTGGAAGAGGATCGGGTGCACTTCTTCTGCCCCGACCACCGCGACGGGCACGATCGTGGCGCGCTCGCGAACCGCGATGGACACGAAGCCACCGCGCGCGAAGCGCTGTAGCTGGTAGCGATCGCTGAAGGGCTTGAGGGCGCCCTTTTGGCCTTCGGGAAAGGCGATCACGTGCCGGCCCGTGCGCAGCAGGCGCTCGGCGTTCTCCGCACAAGCGCGCACGCCGCCGAGTCGGGACAGCAGCCCGGCCGAGAACGGAACGCCGAGCAGCCAGTCGGCGACCAGGAAGCGAGGCCGGCTCTCTGCACCCGCCGCGCGCTCGACCGCGTGCGCGATCATCAGTCCGTCGTACGGAAGCACGCCGCTCCGGTTCGACACGAAGAGCAGGCGCTCACCGCTCGGGATGAGCTCCGTGCCCGCCGTCTCGATGCGCCACCAGCGCTCGAAGAGGAAGTCGAGCCAGCCGCGACGCTGCTCGAGGTAGGCGGGGTCGAGACCGAAGTCGTCGATCTCGGTCCCGCCCTCGGCGATGCCGAAGCCCGCGAAGCGCCTGCGCAGCTCGTTGAAGAGGCCCAGCCAGTCGACCTCGGATGCGCGCGCACGGATCTCGGCCGCGAGTCCGTCGAGCACGCCCGGAGCTTCGCGTTCGCCGCGGGCCGCTCCGACCGCTCCTTCGGGGTCTTCGTCCGCGGGCGGCGCGCCGCTCCGCATCCAGCGGCCCTCGATCTCCTCGCGCAGGCCCGCGATCGCCTCCCGCAGCTCGTGCAGCTCCTGCGACTCCGTCACCGGTATCTCCGCAGCCGCCGGCTCACGACGAAGCTCATCCAGGCCTCCTTCGTCGAGTACTCGGGCTCGAAGCCGAGCTCTTCGCGCGCTCGCGTCACGTCGACGAGCCAGGGAAAACGCAGGTAGTCGTAGAAGCCGGCCGGAGCGTCGCCGTCGCTCCACAGGGTTCCGGCGTAGCCGAGCCGCTGCAGGACGCTGTGCGGAACCCGACGCGCCCGCTTGCCGGCCAGGCGCAGCAGCGTGGAGACGGGGAGCGCGCCGGCGCCGGCCAGGTTGTACGGGCCGCGCGCGTCACGCCGCAGGACCCGCTCGATCGCGTCGAGCAGGTCGGACTCGTGCAGCCACTGCAGGAGCGGGTCGTAGCCCAGCAACGTCGTCACGCGCGCCGACTCGAAGTGCCGCAGCACGCGAGAGTCGATCGTCGGCCCGATCACCCAGCACGGGCGCAGGACCGTCACCACCACCTGTGGGTGGCGGTCGGCGAAGAGCCCGAGCAGCTGCTCCATCTCGGCACGGTCGCGGGCCATGTGCGAGTCCGGATGCGGCCGGAGCTCGCACGACTCCGTCAGGTAGCCCGGATTGTAGGGCGACGGCCCGTACACCTCGGCCGTGCTCAGCACGACGAGCTTGCGCACGCCGGCGGACGCGGCTGCGTTCATCACGTGCAGCGTCCCGATCACCTCGAGCTCGTGCGCGTAGCTGCGGTCGGAGTGCGAATGGGAGAGGAAGCCGGCGTGCAGCAGCGTGTCGCAGCGTTCCTTCTCCAGGATCTCGGCGACCTGCGAGTCGGCCGTCGGCTCCGTCAGGTCGACGCGGTGGAGCCCCACCCTGCCCTCGAGCCGTCGCGGCGACCGCAGGTCGATGCCGACGATCTCGGGTGGCTGGGGCCAGTCGAGCAGACGCTCTGCGGTGTGCAGGCCGGCGAACGTGTCGAGGCCGGTGATCGCGACGCGCCGGGGAACGCCCCGGCCTTCGGCTGCTGAGGCCACTTGGCTGATATGTCGAACGAAGACACGCGTGTCAATGCAGTGCTACCGTCGATCGCTGCCATGTCGCAGCCTCGACCGCTCCTGGTACGCGATCCGCGCTTCCGCGATCACGCGCCCCCGAGCCAACACCCCGAGCGCCCCGCGCGCCTCGACGCGATCGACGCCGCGCTCGACGGCCTGCTCGACCGGGTCGGCGAGCTCGAGCCGCGCGAGGCCCAGGACGACGAACTGCTGCGCGCGCACGACAAGCGGCACCTGGACGCGCTGCGCAGGGTCGAGGGAGAACGGGCCCAGCTCGACCCCGACACGTACACCTCGCCCCACTCCGTCGAGGTCGCGCGCCTCGCGGCGGGCGCCACCATCGACCTGGCGCGCAGCGTCGCGCGGGGCGACGCGCCGAGCGGCTTCGCGCTGGTCCGGCCCCCGGGCCACCACGCCGAGAGCGGCCGGTCGATGGGGTTCTGCCTGGTCAACCAGGTGGCCGTCGCCGCGCGGGCGCTGCAGGCGGACGGGGTCGAGAGGATCGCGATCGTCGACTGGGACGTGCACCACGGAAACGGCACGCAGGAGATCTTCGAGGCCGATCGCGACGTGCTCTACCTGTCGCTGCACCAGTTCCCCTGGTATCCGGGCACGGGAGCGCTCGGCGAGCGCGGCCGCGGCGCCGGCGAGGGAGCGACGGTGAACCTGCCGCTGCCGGCGGGCTGCGGCGACGCCGAGTACGGGGCGGTGTTCGACGCGGTGGCGGTGCCGGTGCTGCGCGAGTTCGCGCCCGAGATCGTGCTGGTCTCCGCCGGCTTCGACGCACACGCCCGCGACCCGCTGTCCTCCATGGAGCTCAGCAGCCAGGCCTTCGGGCGGTTCGCCGCGCAGATCCGCGCCCTGGCCGACGAGACCTGCGACGGCCGCGTCGTGCTGGCTCTCGAGGGCGGCTACGACCTGGAGGCGCTCGGAGAGGCGGCGGCGGCCGTGGTGCAGACCCTGATCGAGCCCGAAACTCCGGACTTCATCCACCCGTGTGGCACGGATCTGTCGCGACAACTCGTCGAAATCTGCCGCGAGGCGCACTCCGGCACCTGGTCGAGCCTTCACCATGTGTCTGGAATCACAGGCTGAACCCCGCATGTTGGGGTCCCCACTGTCCACGCATACAAGATCCGGCGGTACCTGCCGAGTTTGATACTTTCGCGCTGTATTCGCTCGGAAACCTGCGGATTTGTTCGGTTTTTCCCTTGCACTTCCATCCGACTGCCACTAAGGTTCCATCTTAGTGGGAAACGGGTCCCGCGGGCCGGGTACTAGTCGGGGGGGAGGTGCCAGGCCCGCGGGGCCCCCTTCACCCCGGTTTGCGCAGGGGCCGGATTCTGGATGTTCTGGGGGAGTTACGATCACACGCTCGACGAGAAGGGCCGGACCGCTCTACCTAAGGAATTCCGGACCCGTCTCGCAAGCCTGAAGGGCCACCCCTGGATCACACTCTCCAAGGGATGCGTGATCATCCTGCCGGACGAGGAGTTCCAGGACCTCCAGAGCCGCTACGCCGGGCACTCTGAACGGCGCGAGAAGCTGCGCCGTCTCATGCTGGGCATGGCGCAGCCCTGCAACATCGACAAGCAGGGGCGCTTTCTCGTGCCGCAGCTCCTGCGCGAGAAGGGACGGCTCCAGCGCGACCTGGTGGTGACCGGGGTCGGCAGCTGCATCGAGATCTGGGACCGCGCGCTCCACGCCGCGGAGCTCGAGGACGTGCAGGCGCACTACGGCGTCTACACCAGCGACCTCGACGGGACGGGGAAACCCGATTGAGCGCGGCGCCCGCGGAGCACCTGCCCGTCATGGTCGGCCCGGTGCTGCGCGCGCTCGATCCGGCACCGGACGCGCGCATCGTCGACGCGACGCTCGGGCTGGGCGGGCACGCCGAGGCCCTGCTGCGCCAGCTCGGCCCCGCCGGACGCGTGATCGGCATCGACCGCGACGCCGAGATGCTGGCTCGCGCGACCGAGCGGCTGCGCCCGTTCGGAGAGCGGTTTCGCGGCGTGCAGGCACGGCTCTCGTACATGTCCGACGTGGTGCGCGGTCAGGGGCTCGAACAGGTCGACGGCATCCTCATGGACCTCGGCGTCTGCTCGGCGCACCTCGACCAGCCCGAGCGGGGCTTCAGCTTTCGCGAGGACGCCGCCGAGTCTCCGCTCGACATGCGCATGGACCAGAGCCGCGGCGAGACCGCGGCCGAGTGGCTGGCGCGCGCCGACGAGGACGAGCTGACCGACGCGCTGCGCGCCGGGGACGTTCCCGCGCCGCGCCGCGTGGCGCGCGCGCTCCGCGAGCGGCAGCCCCTGCGCACGGTAGGCGACCTGCTCGCGGCGCTCGGCGACGTCCCGCTTCCCCGCCGCCGCCACCACCCCGCCACGCTGGTCTTCCAGGCGGTGCGCATGGCGGTGAACGAGGAGCGGCACGAGCTCGAGACCGCTCTCGAGGCGTCGATCGACCTGCTCGCGCCGCGTGGGCGGCTGGCGGTGCTCAGCTACCACAGCGGCGAGGACCGCACGACCAAGGCGTTCCTGAACCGCGAGGCGAAGGGCTGTGTGTGTCCTCCGGAGCTGCCCTACTGCGGCTGCGGCCGCTCTCCGCGCATGCGCATCGTGGTGCGGGGCCAGCGGCCGGACGCGGACGAGATCGACGCCAACCCGCGCGCCCGAAGCGCGCGGCTGCGCGCGGGCGAGCGGCTATGAACTCGACGCTCCGCAGCGCGGGACCGGTGCAGCGGGCGTTGATCGCGACCGCGCTCGGCGTCGCACTCGGCGCGGGCGCGCTCGTCTGGACGCGCACCGAGATCCTGTCGCTCCGCTACCACCTGGCGCGGCTCGTCGATCTCGAGGCCGCGATGCGGGCCGAGGTCGAGAAGCTGACCGTCGAGGTGGCTGCGCTCAGCGCACCCGCGCGGATCGAGAAGCAGGCGCGGGCGCTCGGGCTGGGGGATCCCTCGCCCGGCCAGGTCGTCCACCCCGTACGCCCGGGCGGAGACGTCGCTGCAGGGGGACCCGGGAAGTGACGCGTCGGGGCGCTGCCGCCGGGGATCCTCTCGCTGTCGGCCGCCGCCGCCGCATCATCGTCGTCACTGTCTTCGCCCTGCTCGCATACGGCGGCCTGTTCGCGAGGGCCGTGCAGCTGCAGGCGCTCGACGCGAGCTGGCTCGCGCGGCGCGCGGAGCTGCAGCGCAACGGAACGCTGGCGCTCGGCGCGCTGCGCGGGCCGATCGTCGACCGCGCGGGAGCTCCGCTCGCACTCTCGGCCTGGGTGCAGTCGGTGTCGGCGTCGCCGCGGCTCGTGGACGACCGGCTGGCCACGTCGCGCGCGCTCGGCCGCGCGCTCGGCATTCCCGCGGCGCGCGTCGGCGCGCAGCTCGAGCCGTCGCGCGGCTTCGCCTGGATCGCGCGCTGGGTCACGCCCGAGCAGGCGGAGCGCGTGCGCGCGCTCGACCTGGCCGGCGTGCGGCTTCATCCGGAGCGCAAGCGCTTCTACCCGAACCGCGCACTGGCGGCGGCCTACCTGGGATTCGCCGGCCGCGACGGCAACGGCCTCTCCGGGATCGAGCTCGCCTTCGACGAGAGCCTGCGCGGCACGCCGACCCGGCTCGCCGTGCAGCGCGACGGCCACGGACGGAGGCTCATGACCACGAGCGGACAGACGCGGGAGCGGCGCGGTGCGCGGCTGGTGCTCGCGCTCGACGTGAAGCTCCAGCAGTTGGCCGAAGAGGCGCTCGAGCATGCGCTCGAGAGCACGCAGGCTCGCCACCTCAGCCTGGTGGCCCTCGACCCGCGCAACGGCGACGTGCTGGCGCTGGCCGAAGCTCCTGGCTTCGACCCGAACCGCTTCTGGGAGGCCAACCCGGGAGCATTCCGCACGCGCTCCTTCGTAGACGCGTTCGAACCGGGCAGCACGCTCAAGCCCTTCACGCTGGCGCTGGCACTCGAAGCCGGCGTGGTGCGCGAGAGCGACGAGTTCGACTGCGAGAACGGATCCTGGCAGGTGCACGACCGCGTGATCCGCGACTGGCGTCCCCACGGAGTGCTCGACGTGCGCGACATCCTGGCGATGTCGAGCAACATCGGCGCGGCCAAGGTGGCGAACCGGCTGGGCTCGCAGCGCCTCGTGTCGGGGCTGCGGCGGCTCGGCTTCGGAGAGCGGACGGGCAGCCGCTTCCCCGGAGAAGCGGCCGGCATCCTGCGGCCGCTGCGCGAGGCGCAGTCGGTCGAGCGCGCGAACCTGGCGTTCGGGCAGGGGCTCACGGTGACAACGCTGCAGCTCGCCGCCTCGGGTGCGGTCTTCGCGAACGGCGGCCGCCGCGTCCATCCGCGCATGGCGCTGCGCCTCGAGGACGAGCACGGCGTGACGGAGTTCCCCTCGGGACTCGGCGAGCGCGTCCTGCCGGCCGAGGTCGCGGATCGCGTCCTGCGCATGATGCGCCGAGTGGTCGAGCACGGAACGGGCGCCAGCGCGGCGGTCCCCAGCCTTCGCGTCGCGGGAAAGACCGGGACGGCCCAGAAGGTCGTGGACGGCCGCTATTCGCAGGAGCACTACGTGGCGTCATTCCTCGGCATCTTCCCGGCCGACGCGCCTCGGCTGGTGATCGCGGTCGTAGTCGACGAGCCGCGACGCGGCGCGCACACGGGCGGCGGCGCCGCGGCGCCGATCTTCCGCACGGTGGCGCGCCGCGCGGCGCGCTCGCTGCCCGCGGACGGGGCGAGCTGATGCCGAGCCTGGCGGAACTGGTCGCGGGCATGGAGGTGCAGATCCTCGGCGATCCCGGCGTGCGCGTGCTCGACGTGGCGTACGACTCACGCCAGGTGGAAGAAGGCTCGCTCTTCGTGGCTCTGCGCGGAGCACGCACCGACGGACACCTCTTCCTGTCGAGCGCGGTCGAGGCCGGGGCTTCGGCGCTGCTGGTCGAGGAGGCGCCCTCTCCGACGCCGATCGGTGTCGCCGTGGCCATCGTGGCCGACACGCGCCCGGCCCTGGCCGAAGCGAGCGCCGCGCTCTTCGGGCACCCGGCCCGCGCCATGCGGCTGGTCGGGGTGACCGGTACGAATGGAAAGACCAGCACGGTTCGCATGGTCGAGGCGATCGCGCAGGCCGCGGGGCGTGTGGCCGGCAGTCTCGGCACGATCTCGGCGCGCTGGGCGGGGACCGAGGAGGCGTCGTCTCTCACCACGCCGCAGTCCACCGACCTGCAGCGCACGCTGGCGCGCATGCGGGACGCCGGTGTCGACGTGGCGGCACTCGAGGTCTCGTCGCACAGCCTGGCGATGCAGCGCGTCCACACGCTGCAGTTCCAGGTCGCGGTCTTCACGAACCTGACGCAGGACCACCTGGACTTCCACGCGACCATGGACGAGTACGCGGACGCGAAGGCGGGACTCTTCGCCGCCCCCTACCTGCGCGGCACGGCCGTCGTGCACGCCGCCGATCCCCAGGCGCGGCGCATGAGCGAGGCCGCACGCAACGCGGGCAACGCGGTGCTGACCTTCGCGCGCGGGGGCGAGTGCCCCGCGGACCTGGTGTCCGCGAACGAGCGCGTGACGCTCAGCGGCTCGAGCTTCGAGATCGCGGGGGCCGACGGCGGCTGCGAGATCGACCTGCCGCTGCCCGGCGACTTCCAGATCGAGAACGCGCTGGCGGCGGCCGGCGCGGCGCGCGCGCTCGGCATCGAGTGGAGCGCGATCCGCGACGGCCTGGACGCCTGCCCGGCCATACCCGGCCGGTTCGAGCGCGTGTCGGCCGGCGATCCCGCCGTCTTCGTGGACTACGCGCACACGCCGGACGCGATCGACGCCGTGCTCTCGCGCATCCGCGGACTCGTCCGGGGCCGGCTGATCTGCGTGTTCGGCTGCGGAGGCGACCGCGACCGCGGCAAGCGCCCGTTGATGGCCCGCGCCGCCTGCCGCCACGCCGACTACGTGGTGGCGACCAGCGACAACCCGCGGACCGAGGATCCCGCCGGCATCCTGCGCGACGTCGCCGAGGGGCTCTCCGGACCGCACGAGATCATCGAGAGCCGGCGCGACGCGATCCGGCGGGCCGTCGCGCTCGCCCGGGAGCAGGACGTCGTCGTGATCGCGGGAAAGGGACACGAGGACTACCAGATCGTCGGCGACGAGCGGCGCCCGTTCGACGACCGCGAAGAGGCCCGCCTCGCGCTCGAAGGCCCGTCAGCCGGACCGGCCGGACCCGCAGGAGAGACCGGATCGTGACCTGGACGGCCGCACAGGTCGCGGAACGCTGCGGCGGGGCGCTGCACGGCGCCGCCGACGCGGCGATCTCGGGCGTCTCGACCGACACCCGCACGCTCGGGGCGGGCGATCTCTTCGTCGCGATCGCCGGCGAGAACTTCGACGGGCACGACTACGCCCGTAGCGCGGCCGAGAGCGGCGCGGCGGCGGTGCTCGTGTCGCGCCCGGTGGACTCGGGCGTGCCCGAGATCCGCGTGGACGACACGATCGCCGCGCTCGGCCGCTTCGCCGCGAGCGAGCGCGAGCTCTTTTCGGGACCGGTCGTCGCGATCACGGGCTCGAACGGCAAGACGACGACCCGTGAGCTCTGCGCCGACGTGCTCGAGGCCGCAGGCCTGCGCACGCGCCGCAGCCCCGGCAACCTGAACAACCACATCGGGCTGCCGATCTCGATCCTGGGGCTGCGTCCCGGCGACGACGTGCTGGTGGTCGAGCTGGGCATGAACCACCCGGGCGAGATCGACGCGCTCTCGCGCATCGCGAGTCCCGACGTCGCCGCGATCACGCAGGTCGCCGCAGCGCACCTGGGGCCGATGGGCTCGCTCGAGGCGATCGCCGCCGCCAAGGGCGAGATCCTCGACCACCTGCGACCGGACGGCACCGCCGTGCTGAACGCGGACGACGCGCGCGTCCTGTCCCAGCGGCACCGCTTCGCGGGCCGCACGCTGCTCTTCGGCTTCGGCGAGGCGGCGGAGTTCCGCGCCAGCGGCGTCGAGCCCGCCGGCGCCGAGACGCGCTTCCGCCTGGACACGCCGCTCGGCAGCACGAACGTGTCGCTGGCGCTGCCCGGCTGCCACCTGGTGCAGGACGCCCTGTGCGCCTGCGCTGCGGCGTTCGCCACGGGTCGGCTCCCGGCGGGCCGGCCCGGGGAGGACGGCGCCGCGCTGGACGCGATGCGCCGCGCGCTCGAGGCGTTCCGCGGGGTTCCCGGCCGCACCTGCCTGGGCGAGCTGCCCGGTGGCGTGCGCCTGCTCGACGACGCCTACAACGCGAACCCGCACTCGGTCGCCGCGGCCCTGCGCGCGCTCGCTCAGCTTCGCGGGGGCGGACGCTGCGTGGCGGTGCTCGGCGACATGGCGGAACTGGGAGCCGAGGGCCCGGCGCTGCACGCGCAGACCGGCCGGCTCGCGGCCGAGAGCGGCGTGGACGCGCTGCTCGGCGTCGGCGCGCTGTCCGAGCACACGGTCGAGGCCGCCCGCGAGGCCGGCGTCTCGCACACGGCACACGCCGGCGACACGGACCGGGCCGCGGAGATTCTGGGCCAGTGGCTCCGCGACGGGTTCGGCGGTGGGCTCGGAGACCGGCTCGGCGCGGGCGACGTGGTGCTGGTCAAGGGCTCGCACTCGATGCACATGGAGCGCATTCCCGCGGGCCTGGCGGGCGCGGCGGGGAACGACTGATGCTCTACCACCTGCTCGTCCCGCTCGCCGACACGATCTCGGCACTCAACGTCTTCCGCTACCTGACGTTCCGCTCGATCGGCGCCGCGCTCACCGCTCTCATGCTCTCGTTCGTCATCGCGCCGCTGCTGATCCGCCTGCTCGAAGACCGTCAGATCGGGCAGACCGTGCGCGAGGACACGCCGGAGCGGCACCAGGCCAAGACAGGCACGCCGACCATGGGCGGAGTGCTGATCCTGTTCGCGCTGGTGACGAGCACCCTGCTCTGGTCCGAGTGGACCAACCCCTACGTCTGGTGCGTGGTCGGGGTGACGCTCGGCTGCGGCGCCATCGGCTTCGTCGACGACTACCAGAAGGCGATTCTCAAGAACCCGCAGGGAATCAGCGCGCGCGCCAAGCTGGCCGGACAGTTCGGGGTCGCGATCGCCGGCGCGATCGGCATCTACCTGGTGCCGGGCTTCGACGCGCAGATCTCGCTGCCGCTCGTCAAGGGCTTCCACCCCGACATCGGGATCGCCTACGTGCCGCTGATGGTGCTGTTCATCGTCGGCTTCTCGAACGCCGTCAACCTGACCGACGGCCTCGACGGGCTGGCGATCGGCCCGTCGCTGGTCACCGCCGGCGTGATCGGCGTGTTCACCTACGCGGCCGGCAACTCGATCGTGGCCGACTACCTCGAGCTCAAGTACGTGCCGGGCGCCGGAACGCTGGCGATCTTCTGCGCGGCGCTGATGGGCGCCGGCCTCGGGTTCCTGTGGTTCAACACGTACCCGGCTTCGGTCTTCATGGGCGACACGGGCGCGCTGGCGCTCGGCGGCGCCTTCGGGACGATCGCAATCATCATCCGGCAAGAGGTCGTGCTCGTGATCGCGGGCGGGATCTTCATGGTCGAGATGTTCTCGGTGATCGCGCAGGTCGTCTCGTTCAAGGCGACGGGCCGCCGCATCTTCCGCATGGCGCCCATCCATCACCACTACGAACTCAAGGGCTGGCCGGAGCCGCAGATCATCGTCCGGTTCTGGATCATCTCTTTCATTCTCGCCCTGCTCGCCCTCTCGCTCTTGAAGCTTCGATGACCACGAACGAACGCGTACTCGTGTTGGGAATGGGCCGCTCCGGTCGGGCGGCGGCGGAACTCCTGCGCCGCGAAGGCGCGGCGCTGTGTCTGTACGACCGTGACGCGGCGCTCGTCGCCGAGGCCGCGGCCGCTCTCGGCGCGGACGTCGAGCGCGCGACCGGTGACGCGCCTCCGGCGTTCGACCGCTTCGATCGCGTGGTCGCGAGCCCGGGCCTGCGCCTCCAGGCCGACCCGCGCCTCGAGCCCGAGGTCGACCTGGCCGCGCGTCACCTGACCGCTCCACTGATCGGGGTGACCGGCACGAACGGCAAGAGCACGACCGTCGTGCTGATCGGCGAGATGCTCCGGGCCAGCGGCGTCCGCGCACCCGTCGGCGGGAACCTGGGCACCGCGCTCTGCGAGCTGGTCGGCGAGCCCGCCGACTGGGTAGTGGCGGAGCTGTCTAGCTTCCAGCTCGAGCACGCGCAGCGACTGCACGCGCGCATCGCCGTGCTGCTGAACCTGGCGCCGGACCACCTGGACAGGCACGGCTCGCTCCAGGCGTACGGCGCCGCAAAGGCGCGGCTCGCCGACCTGCAGAGCGCCGAAGACACGCTGATAGCGAACGCGGACGACGAGTGGTGCCGCGCGGTGACCGAGCGCGCCGCTGCGCAGACGAAGCTCTTCTCGGCCACGCGGCGGCTCGAGAGCGGCGCCTCGCGGGATGGCGACGACCTGCTGGTCACCGCGAGTCGCGGCGACTGGCGCGTGCCGCTCGACCGCCTCGCTCCCGCCTGCCGCGCCCACCTGTCGAACGCGCTCGCCGCGCTGCTGGCCGCGAGCGAAGCGGGAGGGGAGCGCGACGCGATGCGCAGCGTACTCGAAGGCTTCGAGGGCCTGCCGCACCGCTCGCAGCAGGTCTGCTCGCGGCGCGGCGTCGACTACGTGAACGACTCCAAGGCCACGAATCCGGCGGCAGCCGCGGCCAGCGTCGACGCGCAGCGCGCGCCAGTGTGGTGGCTGGCGGGCGGCCGCGACAAGCAGCTCGACTTCACGCCGCTCGCGCGCGTGACCGGAACGATCCGGGCCGCCTTCGTGTACGGCGAAGCCGCCCCCGCGCTCGAAGCGGCGCTGTCGGAGCGCGCCGAGGTCGTGCGCACGGAGTCGCTGGACGAGGCCCTGCAGCTTGCCGCGCGGCGGGCTGAGCCGGGCGACGTCGTGCTGCTCTCCCCCGCCTGCGCGAGCTTCGACCAGTTCGACTCGTTCGAGGCGCGCGGCGACCGCTTCTGCGAGCTGGCGAGGGCGCTGCCGTGTTGACGCGCGCGGGCGCCCCGCAGTTGATCGTGGCCGCCAGCTTCCTGGTGGCGACCGGGCTCGTGATGGTGTTCAGCGCCTCGGCGATGCGGGCGGAGCTGTTCTTCGGCAACTCGGGGTTCTTCGTGCTGCGACAGGCCGGTGGCCTGATCCTGGGACTGGCCGTGGCCGCGACCCTCGCGCGCATGCCCCAAGCCTGGCTGCAGCGCGGAGCCTACCCCGCTTGGGCGTTCGCCAGCCTCCTCGTCTTCGCATCGCTGACGCCGCTGGGCTTGTCGGTGAACGGCGCGCACCGCTGGGTCTCGTTCGGCGGCTTCAACTTCCAGCCGCTCGAGCTCGCGAAGCTCGGACTGGTGCTGGCGCTGGCGCAGTGGCTCTCGACGAACCGCAAGAAGCTGCGCGACGCGCGCATCTCGATCGTCGTTCCGATGCTGCTGACCTGCATTCCGGCCGCCGGCCTGCTCGCACAGCCCGACTTCGGCGGCGCGCTGCTGCTGGTGCTGTTTGCCGGCGTGATCATCTTCGCGTCGGGCGCGCGCCTCGACCACCTGGCGGTCGCCGCCGGGATCGGCGCACCGCTCGTGATCGGAATCGCGCTCTCGGCCGGCTACCGCATCGACCGCCTGCGCGCGTTCGTGGACCCGTTCTCCGAGCAGTTCGGCGCCGGCTTCCAGCTGGTGCAGTCCCTGGTCGCCTTCGGCGCGGGCGGCCTCTCGGGTACGGGCCTCGGCTCGGGACAGCAGAAGCTCGGCTACCTGCCCGAAGCGCACACCGACTTCGTGCTCTCGGTCGTGGGCGAAGAGATCGGACTCCTCGGCGTGGCCGCCGTGCTGGCGCTCTTCGCCACGCTGGCCGTCGCCTCGCTCGGCATCGCCTCGCGCGCGCGCTCGCCGTTCGGCGCAGTGCTCGCGCTCGGCGCCAGCCTGCTGATCTGGCTGCAGGGCCTGGTGAACGCGGGCGTCGCCCTGGGCGTCCTGCCGACCACGGGAGCCACGCTGCCGCTCTTCTCGTACGGACGCACGTCGCTCGTGGTCAGCCTGGCGGCGCTCGGACTGGTGCTCAACGCGGCGCGCCCGCAACGGCGAGGGAGGGCCGGATGGCGCTCGTAGTCGTGCTGGCGGGCGGCGGTTCGGCGGGGCACGTGGTGCCGGCGCTGGCGCTGGCCGAGGCGATCCAGAAGGCCGACCCCGAGACGCAGATCCGCTTCGTCGGCACGCAGGACGGACAGGAAGAGCGCCTGGTCCCCGCCGCCGGCTACACGCTCGACGTGGTCCCGAGCCGCCCGGTGCTCGGCCGGTCCCCGCTCGCAATGCTGCAGGCGCTGCTCACCGTGGCGCGCGGCGTCGGGGTCGCCCACCGCCTGCTCGGCGAGATCGGCGCGGACCTGGTGATCGGTGTCGGCGGCTTCGCCTCGGTGCCCGCCGTCATGGCCGCCGTGCTGCGCCGCATTCCGACCGCGCTGATCGAGGCGAACGCCAAGCCCGGCCGGGCGAACCGTCTGCTCGGACGCTTCGCCCGCGTCGTCTGCGTGCAGTTCGAGGACGCGCGCGCATACTTCCCGGCCGGCCGGGCCGAGCGCCTGGGCTTCCCCGTCCGTGACATCCCGCGCAGCAACGGACGGCGGGAAGCCGGGGCGAACGACGGGCTGCGCCTGCTGATCATGGGGGGCAGCCAGGGCGCGCGGGCCATCAACCGCGCCGTGACGGGCGGACTCGCGCGGCTTAGAACCGTGAGCGGCCTCCGCATCACGCACCAGACGGGCGTACTCGACCTGGACGAGGTTCGGGCCGCATACGACGACGCGGGCGTCGAGGCCGAGATCGGGGCCTTCTACGACGACATGCCGTCGCGTCTCGCCACTGCGGACCTGGTGATCGGCCGTGCCGGCGCCTCGACGATCGCAGAACTGTGCACGACGGGCGTCGCGTCGGTGCTCGTGCCGCTGCCGCTCGCCGACGGCCACCAGTTGGCGAACGCTCTCGAGCTGATGCGCGCGGGCGGCTGCGTCGTGGTGTCGAACGACCTGGCCGCCTCGAAGCTGGTCGAGGAGGTCGTCGCGCTGCTGGCGGACCCCAAGGCGCGGCAGCGCATGGCCGACGTGGCGGGGACGCGCGCGCAGCCCGACGCCGCCGCGCGCATCTGGCG
>JAFDDB010000136.1 GCA_019311115.1 Deltaproteobacteria bacterium | reverse complement strand
TGGATAGGCCGAGTCCTCCGAACACCTGGGGCTGTCCGGATCTCGCTGGTTGTATTCGGGATAGATGCAAGCCGACGACGGGTAGAACACTCTCCCGACCTTCTTGCGAGCGAAGGCGTCGATCATGTTCAGGTTGATCAATGCGGAGTTCCGCATGATCTCGGAGTCGTGTTCGCCTGTGAAGATGTAACCGGCCCCGCCCATGTCGGCGGCTAGCTGGTAGGCCTCAGCCAGTTGCCCGTCCACCACCTCGTCGCAGAGCGAAGCGTCACGCAGGTCGCCAATCACGAACTCGTCAGCGTGGGTCTCACCGAACTCGGGGAACTTCAGGTCGACTCCGCGGACCCAGAATCCCTCTGCCTTGAGCCTCTTCACCAGGTGGCTCCCGATGAAGCCGCCGGCTCCAGCAACCAGGGCTCTCTTCATCTCACCACCACCCATCGTTCGCTCGAGGATCACCGCCCCTCTTCGGATTCTCGACTCTACCGCAGGCCTGAGTGTCGTGGGTGGAGTCTGGAATTCTGCCAGGCTGCGTTGATCCTCCGAAGGAGCCAGACGCGAGCCACCCGTCCGCGCCCCAGGTCGCGGCTCTGGTCGCGGAAGCGCTCCTGCGCGTGGGCGTAGAGTTCGAGGTCGAGTTCGTTGTTCCGGCGCACGAGCGCGCGGTCCTCGGGCGACGGGCGGAAGCCTCTCGGCCGGCTCAGGCCGACGTTGCGTCGATCGTAGAGCAGGTGTCGCGCCTGCCAGCCGAATATCGAACGGAAGAGCATCAAGCTCTCGTCGAACCGCTCGGTGAGGCCCACTGCCGTCATCCTGTCGAGGCTGGCCTTTGCCGCTGCCAGAAGCTCGTCGTCGTACAGATCCTTCGCCAAGGTCAATCCGTCCACGTGATTGCGAAGCTCCAGGCCCGCCAGGAAGGCGGTCTGCAGGTTGTGGCCTCGGCGCACGTCGTCGTGCAGAAAGGTCTCGAGCGACGTCGAAGGCGGAACCATCTGCCTCTGCACCGCGTGAAAGTAGTGCGAGAGTACCCGCTCCACCGACTCTCGCAGGATCGTGTAGTGGGCGTAGCGGCGGCCGTTGCAGGCGGGGAGCGACTCGTGGAAGCCGTAGCCCGCGTGGGACGATACGGCCCTCACCTCCCCGTCGGCCCGCCGTAGTCGTCGGCTCAACTCGCCGATCCGGGCGCGGTAGTCGTCCGTGATCACGAAGACCCGCTGCCTGCCGTACACCCGACGTAGGATGGCGCGCATCGTGCTGCCTGCGGTCTTCGGAATGTGCTCGAAGATGGGCAGAAGCTGTGCGTCCGCCGCGCTCACTCCAGATAGCCCAGCGCACGCAGCATCTCGAGGCTGTCGCGGTCTACCGAGATGCCGGCCGTCGAGAAGCGGCCGTCGGGCAGGCGATCGCGAGCGTGCTCGGTCAGCAGTTCCTGCATCCGGGCGCTCTCCTGCGGCAGGCTTGCAAAGACGTTGCGCGACTCGTCGGGATCGGACGAGAGCTCGAAGAGTTGGCTCGACCCGGGCGCGAACAGGTCGTGGATGTACGCGTAGCGGCCGTCGCGGACGCTGACGATGAACTCCGAGGGCATCGCCGGGTGGTTCGCCCGAGCCAGGTCGAACGAGCGCCACTCGGCGAAGACCGGACGAGGTGCGATCTGGTCCGCGGGCAGCAGACTGCGCCCCTGGGCATGTTCTAGCGGGGGCAGCTCGAGCATCGCCAGCAGCGTGGGGACCAGGTCTATGGTCGAGACCGTCGCGGAGACCCGGCGCGGCGTTCGAATCCCGGGCTCGTGCAGCAGCATCGGGACGTGGAGCACTTCGTCGTACAGTTCCTGGTGTCCGTAGCGACCGTGCTCACCCAGGTACTCGCCGTGGTCGGCCGTCAGCGCGATGACCGTGCGCTCTCGCCACGTCGAGGCGTCGATGTGCTCGAGCAGGGCCCCGATCGCACGATCAACCTCGAAGACCTCGGCGCGATAGCCCGACCGGATACGCTCGATGGCGGTCTCGGCGACATCGTACTTGGAGATGCGCGGGCCGCCGGGGCCGACCTTGGACCACACCTCTGGATCCGCCTGATAGGGGAGATGGGGATCGAAGTAGTGCACCCAGAGAAACCACGGGCCGTCCTGCTCGTCGATCCAATCCGCGGCGGTGCGGCTCACCCGCAGAGCCTCACCGCCCTTGTCGACGAGTTCCTTCAGCCCCGCCGGCTTGATTCGCCACTTGCGCTCGAAGCCGCGACCGAAGCCGAACTTGTCGCCCAGTGGACCGCCGGAGATCACGGCGCCGGTCCGGTAGCCCAGCTCGAGCAGGTGTTCTGCGACCGTCCGGCTGCGCTCTGCGATGGCAGCGTGGACCCGGTGTCCGTTGAAGACGATGCCGTGCGACGAGGGGTGTTGCGCGGTCAGGATCGACGCGTGCGAGGGCGCCGTGATCGGCGCGGTCGCGTAGGCCCGCTCGAAGACCGTTGAACGGAGCGCGAGCCGATCGAGATGGGGCGAGACGGACGGCGCCGCCCCGTAGCAGCCGAGTGCGTCCGCGCGCAGGGTGTCCACCGTGACGAGCAGGATGCTCGGGCCGTCGACGGGCGCGGAGCACGCGGCGCCGTACACCACCAGCCAGAGAAGCGCGATCCGCAGAAGCGCCCGTTTCACGAGAAGCGCTTCCTCACGTAAGCCAGGTCTGCCTGCTTCGCCTCGATGCCGCGGTTCCAGTTGGCGTGGAAGAGGACGAGGTCGTCGGGGATGTGATCCTTCCAGTCCTCGCGTCCCATCGGGTTGCAGAAGGTCGTCGGCAGGTGGGCTCGTCGGATGCCGATCCGTGCGGACAGCTCGTTGAACAGGCGTTGCTCTGTCACGTCGGGGATCGCTGCAAGGCGATCGCGCAGAGCGGCCATCAGCGCCTCGGTGGCGGAGTTGGCGCGGCACACGTAGAAGCCAGCGCAGTAGTTGTGGCGCTTGTCTCCGTTCTTCTGGGCGATGAGATCCAGCCCGTCGGTCAGGCAGGCGCGTGGGTCGAAGGACCGGAAGAACACGATGTCCACATCCGAGACGATGAAGATGTCGCCCCAGTGTGCTCGGATCGCGTCTTGGACCATGTCGACCTTGAGCCGTACGGCGTGGAGGAAGCTGCGGCTGCCGTACACGCCTCCATCCCGTTGCGGGATGTCGCACTCCCGGATGCGGGGCTCCAGGTTTTCAGGCAGGCTCGGCAAGAAGAACTCGTCTCGCAGCGCGGAGTGGGTCGGGCTGCAGAGTGCGTAGATCGGGACTCGCTCAGAGCAGGCCATGCGCTCGCGCCTCCGTCACCAGGTCTCGCCGAAGCAGGTTGGGAACCCTCGGCAGGTCGAGCACCAGTGCGATCTGCAGGCGATTGCCGCCATCGGCCGCGCGCTCGACCTGGCTCAGACGAAAGTGCTTCTCTTGCAGGATGCGCAGCGGCATCTCGATGCCCTTGCTCTCGATGTCGAGGAACAGGTCCCGGTGTCGTTCGCAGATCGCCACCCTCGCGGGATCCGATCGCGCGCCATGCCAGCTTCCACGGGAGTGATGAATCCGCATCCAGTCGAGATAGGCGTTGTCGTGCAGGTCGAGCGTGCGGTCCTCGCATGAGCGATAGAAGGCGAACTGGGCAGACCGGCGGTTTCGCAGCTCGTCGATCGTCGCCTGCGGGTAGAAGAGCATCTCTCGCCTTCCAAGGAAGCCCAGGGTCAGCGCGGGATCGATCTGCACCACCACGAAGTTCCCACTGCGCAGCTCTTCGTCGTAGAGTCTCGAACGATCGCGCAGGTGAGCGCTGTAGGAAGCCCGGTCGCGAGACCGGCGGCGACGAAGTGATCTGAAGATGCGCACGCTGGACGCTACCGCTGGCCCCAGTATGCGCGATCGAAGCGCCTCCAGACGGCGGGGTGCAAGAAGGGCAGGGCGCGCAGGTAGCGCCGGGTTCGCTCGAGCGACCAGGGGGCTCGCCTCAGGCCGTGCTCGTCGAAGACCCAGTTCGAATCCCGGACGCTGAACAGGTAGGGCTTCCCGCCCGCGAGTTTGCGATTCCGCCGCGACTCTCGCCCGCTCCGCAGGTTGGTCTCGCCCTCCGGCCCTTCGAGGCCGACTGTGGCGTAGGTGCGCTCGTGATTCTGGTGGACGCAGGTCACGCGCTCGGTCGCGTCGATCACGCGCGCGCCGAGCACGCGCGCCTGGGCGATCAGCCAGCGGTCGTAGTACTTTCGCCCGATCACGAAGGGCGGAATCCGCGGCCACAGGTGCCGCGAGAACACGTAGTAGTCGACGCCCTTGTACCCGTGCAGGCTGCCGTGCTTGGCGATCCGGTCTCTCAACTCCGCCTCCCACTCGGGTCGGGCGAAGTCGATGGCTTCGTCGACGTCCAGGTCCCAGCGCTCTCCGAGAACCAGGAACGGCCCTTTCTTGCCGACGCTCTGGATCGCCGGCAGGAAATCGCTGAGCAGGATGATGTCGGCATTCACGTAGGCGAGTGTGGTATGGCGGCACGCCTCCTGTGCGGCGGCGAAGACGGCGTCGAGCAGGGGCGAACCTATGTCGTTTCGTGCGATCTCGGGGATGTGTCGCACGCCGAGTTCGGCCGCCACCTGTGCCGTTCCCTCGTCGTCGCCACAGAGCAGTATGTCGCACTCGGGTCGCAGCCGCGTCCAGCTGCGGATTGCATTGCGCTGAATGATCCCGATGTGCCCACGAAATGGCTTGGGCACCGTAAAAAACGTCAGCATCGGCTCATGCTGCCTGAGAACCGGCCGGATTTGGGGGTGGGCTCGAGGCGATCCCGACCGACGGGCCTACGGTGTGACCTCCACTCTAGGCGACGCGCTTCCCGCCCAGAACCCACGAGTAGCTGCGGACGAGCTCCTCTCGGCCGCCCTTCTCACACACCTCACCGTGTGCGATCACGACGCGATCGAACGGCCACTCCAGAATACGCTCCAAGGAGTGACGGAAGGCGGTTCGATCACGCACGAGGAGCCGCTCGAGGAGCGTGGGAGACAGCCGCCCATAGGCTCCTCCTAGGCGGAAGGCGAGGCGCGTCAGCGGTGGGCTGCTGGAGCCGATGTTGAACGCCAGGTCGGTCGCGATGAGAGTGACGCTGGGCCGGTGGAAGAAGACCACCTCGTTCGCTAACGGAAAGCCACCGAGGAGGATCTGGTCGACCGCGCCCTTCCAGCCAGGTTCAGGCTCTTCACCGAGTACACCTGCGATCGCCAGGTCCGCACGCTTGGTTTCGAGCCCCGGGGCCACGTAGATCGAGGCGTCCGGACAGGCTCGCTGCCACTCGCCGACGAAGAGGTGGTGAAACCGGTTGGGGGCCACAATGTGCGCGACCGGGCCCAGCGCCTTCACCTCGCGGACGAGGTCAGGGGTCGCTGAAATCGGCGAGTGCAGCAGTAGTTCGCGGCCCGGAAGGCGCACGACCGTCATCCGCGCCCCGATCTCGAGTCCGACGAAACGCAGGGGAGAGCCGGTGATCCACAGGTCGGAGTGAAGCTGCTGCATTGAAACGCGCCGCCTGACGGGTGGGTGAGCGGGTGCGGTTGCTCGATAGCGTGCCCGCGGAGGGGCTGGGCGGTCAACCGTAGGTGCTCGAGACGGCTCGAGGAATGGACGGTGCGCGGCTTGGACGTCGTCTCCGCCTCCTTCAGAATTCCGCGCACGCTGTAAGCGGTCCGGTCCTCGTGAGCTTCGAAATCTATAGACGCTGCGCGGCCGCGAGGCGGAGCCTTGTCGTACTCGCACACATAGAGGTAGTGAAGATGCGCTGTCTTGAAGCTCTAGCGGTTCCTCTGCTGAGTACGACCCTCCTGCTTACCCCTCAAGCCCATGCCGCCATCATGTCCACGACCGGCGCCGTGACGGAGATCTCCGCCCCCGTTTCCTTCCTCGCGGGCGATACCGAAAGCTCGACCGAGATCGTCATCCTGGACGAGGGCACCACCCTTCTTCCGATTGAGATCTTCGTGAACGCGATCGGAGTGGGCCTGCACTCGGGAAGCTCCGGAGCCCCTGTCGCCATCGCGTCCGGCACGCTGGTGCACACCTACCTGGTGCACTTCGACCCGGCGGGCGGCGTCGTCACGCTCTCGGGCGACGTGTTCTTCGATCCGGGCGAGACGATTCTGGGCATTCAGACACACACCCCCTGGCTCGACGGCTCTGATGCAGTCGTTGGCGAAGCGACGGCCACCTATCCCACGGGTCTTCTCGAGTTCCGCGCCTTCGAGACCCTGCCCGGCACCGATACCGTGTTCATCGCGCCCGGCTTAGGTTCCGCGTCCTTCACGTTGTTCGCCGAGCTCGGGATCGACGAAGCGCGAATCGTCACGACGTCGGTGCCGGCGCCTTCGTCCCTTGCCTTGCTGCTGCTGGGCCTGGCGGCGTTCGGTGTCGGGACCACGCCTCTCGCACGGACTCGGAGCGGGCGGGGACTGACCTAGCGCCGCTGCCGGCGCCGGTTGCGCCATTGCTGGTGGGCGTCGAGGATGTAGGGCGAGAGCCGCTGGAGCCACCAGAGTGCGCGCGCGTGGGCGGTCACGATTACCAACGCGCGGTCGCGGCGGATCGCAGTGAGTGTGCGCGCCGCCACGCGCTCCGGTGATCCGGCCAGGCGGGCGGGCGGTCGTCTGCGCCGCGTGTGACCCGTGTCGCGCGCTGCGTCGACGAGGCCGGTGTCGATCACGCCGGGGCACACGACGCTGACGCCGATTGCCGGACCCAGTTCGGCGCGCAGTCCCAGGCTCAGGCCAATGAGCCCGGACTTGCTCGTCCCGTAGGCGGCGAGCCGGCGGCGGGCGACCAGGCCCGCGAGGCTGCCGACGTTGACGATGTGCGCCTCGTCCTGGGCTCGGAGCAGCGGCAGCAGTTCGTGGACGAGCCGGATCGGCGCGCGCAGGTTCACGTCCAGGACGCGGTCCCAATCCTCGAGCGTCGTCCGCTCCAGCCGGTCGAAGTGAAGCACGCCGGCGTTGTTGATCAAGATGTGGAGCCCTCGAGGATCGGCGCGTAGGCTCGCCAGGCAGCCGGAGACCTGCTCCGGGTCAGCGACGTCGGCGACGAACGTTACGGCCTCGACCCCGAGTTGGCCGACCTCTTCGGCGACGTGCTCGAGCCCGTCGCGGTCGAGGTCGAGCAGCGCCAGATCGACGCCCTCCTTCGCCAGGGCGAGCGCGATCGAGCGGCCGATTCCCGCGGCGGCTCCCGTGACGAGGCCCCGCCTTCCTCGCAGCACCTTCATGCGTGTCGCTCCGCCCGCCGTCCCCGCGAATTCGCTGGCATTGGCCGTCGTGCTCCTCCAAGATCCGCGTTCGGATCAGGAGGCTCACGATGCAAGACGGTGCAGATTACACCCTGACCGACGTGATCGCGTGCCTGCCCGCCAACTGCTACGAGCGCGACGCATGGAAGAGCGCTGTCCCCATGGCCCGGGACCTGGCGACGTACGCCGGAGTCTCGATCGCGCTCGTCCTGGTCGACTCGCCGTGGCTGCTCGTGCCGCTCTGGGTCCTCGCGGCGTTGAGCGTCAGCGCACTCTTCATCCTCGCGCACGACGCGGCTCACGGCGCGCTCTACGAGAACCCCCGCGCGAACCGCGTGTTGGGTCGAATCGCGATGCTCCCCTCGCTCCACCTCTACGATGCCTGGGTCTTCGGCCACAACCGGATCCACCACGGACACACGGCACGTCAGCACATGGACTACTCGTGGCACCCGCTCACGCCCGAGCAGTACTGCGCGCTCTCGCGGATCGGCAAGCTCGGCCATCGGTTGAAGTGGTCGTGCTTCGGCGCGGGCGTCTACTACCTGCACGAGGTCTGGTGGAAGCACATGATCTGCTTCCGCCCCCCGGCAAAGATTGCGAGCGCCGTGCGGCGTGACCGGATCGTAGTGGGAGGGTGGGCTGCGGGTGTGTTCCTGGCGCTGCTCATGGCCGGCTGGTCCAGCTACGGCACGCTCGCGGGCGGGCTCTGGATGTGGATCAAGGTGTTCGCCGTGCCCTTCCTCCTGTTCGGCTGGGTCATCGGCTGGACGACCTACGTGCATCACGTCGGACCGGACGTCGCCTGGCACGCGCGCCGACGCTGGACCAAGTTGAAGGGGCCGATGCATGGGACGACGACGGTCTACGTCTCCCGCTGGCTGAATTTCTTCTTGCACAACATCTTCCTGCACGTGCCCCACCACATCGACGCACGCATCCCGTGGTACAAGCTGCCGGCGGCGTCCGATGCGATCCTCGAGCGCTTCGGGGATCGAGTCGGCGCGCGCGTGTATCGCTTGCGCGACTACCTGCGCTCCACGCGGGTCTGCCGCCTCTACGACTTCGAGCGGGAAGCCTGGACCGGCTACGGCGCTGTCGCCTCGGGCGAGCCCTCCACCGGCCGCGTCGGGTTCGCCCACCTCATCCAGTACCAGGGAATGAGGCTGGCGTCCGCACTCGCCCAGCAGATCCCCCGCGCGTGGCTCCAGGGACTCGCCGCCGGGATTGCGCGTGTGGTCTTCGCGCTCGGCGGGAGGCGCGTGCGCTGGACACTCAGCAACCTGAAAATCGCGTTCCCAGAGCTCTCCGAAGCCGAGCGAGGGGCGATCGGCCGACGGAGCTTCGTGAACTTCGCCTGGGCGCTGCTCGACGTCCTGTTCATGGATCGGTGGACCGAGCGGGAGCTGCTCGAGCGCGTGCACATCCTGGGACGCGAGCACCTCGACGACGCGCTCGCCGCGGGCAAGGGCGCGATCCTGCTCGGCTGCCACATCGGGAGCTTCGAGCTCGGCGCGCCCGCGGCGCCGGCCCTCGCGGGAACTCCGGTTGCGTGGGTGTCGCGTCCCATGAAGAACCCGCTCGTCCAGCGCCGCTTCACCGACTTGATGACGCGCACGGGCTGCACGCTGATCGAGCCGCGCGGTGCGGCGTTGCCTGAACGACCAGTACGTGCGGCGCTCGCACGGGATCTTCGTGCCGTTCTTCGGTGTGCGCTGCTCGACCTCGCCCGGGGTGGCGATCCTGGCGCTCCGCTCAGGGGCGCCGGTGTTGCCGACCTACATGACGCGGCTCGGTCCCGACCGTCACACGGCCACGGTCGGGCCACCGATCCGGTTCGAGAGCACAGGAGATCGCAAGCGTGACGTCGAGTTGGCGGCCGCCGCCGTGAATCGCACCTACGAGGAGATCATCCGGAGCAATCCGGGCCAGTACCTCTGGATGACGCGCCGCTTCCGGCACAGCCCGGACCTGACGAGCCCCGACCGGTAGCCGGCGGGCCTGGGTGGCCATGGATCGCCGCCGTCTGCAGATCTCCACCAGCCCGAAGCTAGTGAAACTGAACCGGTTCCCGAATCGCGTGCTCGGCGAGCCGCGCAGCAACTACCATGTGGCGCATGCTTCGGATCGTTGTCGTGATCGTGGCGCTCGCGGTGGCCGCCCTCGTGCTCGACTACGCCACCGGGGCGATGATCGGCCGCAAGGCCTGGCTGATCGTCGCGGGCGAGAACTGGGCCTCGGACGGACCGCTATTGGGGTTCGCGGGAGGCGCGCTGTCGGGACCGGTCGCCACCCCACCCCCGGACTGGTCGTTCACGAGTGATACATACGTGGTCGAGATCGAGGTCCGTCCTGACGACCCCTACTCGGTCAACCTCCTCTGCGCCTCCGTCGCAGACCGCCTGTACGTCGCCTCCGGAAGCGGCCCCGATGCGACCTGGGTTCGAGCCCTCAGGCAGAATCCTGCCCTTCGCCTCCGTGTCGGCGACCGGATCTACGAGCTGCAAGCGACCCGCGTCACGGACTCCGCGGAGATCGATGTCTACCTCGACGCGTTCGAGGAGAAGTACGGAGCGAGACCCCAACGTTCCGAATTCATCCCGTCCGGCGCCGAAGCCGAACCGGTGGCGCCCCTGTTCCGGCTGTCCCCTCCCGCTGCCACTGGCCGTGCCGAATCGAGCGGTGGGGTAGAATGCGCTGCCTCCACCATGACTCGAGCGGAATGGTGGCTGGGCATCCAGCCGAGGGAACCTTGTGTATCGCGGCCTTTCCGTCATCGCCATCGCGCCCGTCCTGGACGAGGAGCGCAAGATCGGATCGGTCGTCGAACGCGTGCCGCGTGACG
>JAFDDB010000240.1:2828-5821 GCA_019311115.1 Deltaproteobacteria bacterium | reverse complement strand
GGTGGCGTTCGACCAGCTGTCCACGGTGGCGGCGAAGATGCACTTCATGACCCAGGGCAAGACCCACGTCCCGCTGGTCGTGCGTATGCCCTACGGCGTGAACGTGACGGGCGAGGGCTACATGACGGGCGCCGGTCCGCACCACTCGCAGAGTCCCGAGGCCTGGTTCTGCCACATCGCCGGGCTCAAGGTGGTCATGCCCTCGACTCCTGCCGACGCGCTGGGCCTGCTGAAGGCGTCGATCCGCGACGAGAACCCGGTCATGTTCTTCGAGCAGAAGGGCCTGTACTACACGTCGCGGGCCGAACTCCCCGAAGGGGAGCACGTCGTGCCGCTCGGGCGGGCCGAGGTGAAGCGCGTCGGGAGCGACGTGACCGTGATCGCGACCGGCGCGATGGTGCTGCTCGCGACGGCGGCAGCCGAGAAGCTCGAGAGCGACGGCATCTCGGTCGAGATCGTGGATCCGCGCACGCTCGTCCCGCTGGACCGCGAGACGCTGCTCGCCTCCGCGTCCAAGACGGGCCGCGTCGTCATCACCCACGAGGCTCCGTCGACGGGCGGCTTCGGCGGCGAGATCGCCGCGATGATCGCGGAAGAGGCCTTCTCGAGCTTGAAGGCCCCGATCCGACGCGTCTGCGCGCTCGACATGCCCGTCCCCCCGGGCACCATGGTCCGCGCCTCGATGCCGACCCAGGAGCGCATCGAAGCGGTGATTCGCGAGCTGGCGGGCGGCTAGGCCCGCTGGGCTGAGTGGCCGTCGGCCACTCGTCGGCAGGCGGTCGCCAGTCTTCGCGCCGCCTCTTCGAGCCGATCCGGGTCGGCCCAGGAGTAGGCGACGCGCAGGTACTCGCCGCCGAGACCCTCGGCGTGGCCGGCCATGGCGAACCCGTCGCCGGGGTTCACGGCCACGCCTTCCGCATAGCCGGTGCGCCACACGTCGCGGGCGCCGAGCCCGTCGCGAAGCCGCGTCCACAGGTAGAAGCCGCCCGCCGGCTCCTCGAACGTGAGCCACTCCCCGGCGTGCTTGCGCAGCGCGTCGCTGATGCGGTGCATCTTGCCGCGGTAGAGCGCGCGCATGGCGTCGACGTGCGGCTCGATGGCGCCCGAGCTCGCCAGCTCGGCCACCACGCGCAGGGCGAGCTGGTTCTGTCCCATGGCGAAGCGCATGCGTCCGAAGAGCCGGATGAAGGGCTCCGGCGCGTGGATCCACCCGATGCGCAGCCCGGTCGCCAGGATCTTCGAGAAGCTGCCGACGGTGATCACGCCGTGCCCGCCCGAGAGCTGCGCGAGAGTGGGCGGCGCGGGCTCGTCGTACCAGAGACCCCGGTACGCCTCGTCGTCGAGCACGAGCAGGTCGTGCCGAGCCGCCAGCTCGAGCAGCGCCACTCGTCGGGCCAGCGAGAGCGTCCGGCCGCTCGGGTTGTGGAACGCCGAGATGGTGTACACGAGCTTCACGCGCGCGCCTTCGGAGCGGAGCCGGTCGAGCCGCTCCGCGAGCGCGTCGGTGTCGAGCCCCTCTTCGTCCATGCGCACCGGCTCGATGCGCGCCTGCGCGCCGCGAAAGGCGTGCAGCGTTCCCATGTAGGTCGGGCATTCGGTGAGGATGACGTCACCGGGGTCGACCAGCGAGCGCACGATCAGGTCGATCGCGCCCGACGAGCCGTTCGTGACCTGGAACGTGTCGGGCGACACGTCGGCGCCTTCTTCGAGCGAGCGGCGCTCGGCCAGGTAGCGCCGCAGCGGGAAGTAGCCGGTCCCGAACCCGTAGCGGTAGGCGGCTTCGTCGCCGCGCGTCAGCACCCGCTCGGCCGCGGCCCGGATCGCGTCGATCGGCAGGGTCTGCGTGTCGGGAATGCCGACCGACAGGTAGAGCAGGTCGTCGCGCGGCGCGATGCCGGCGGGTGGATCCCAGTCGCCCGGCGTGTCGAAGAGCGCGGCCGCGGCACGGCTCGCGCGCTCGGCCGGGGAGCGGTCGGTCCACAGCCGGGACAGGCGATCCTGGAGTTCGGTCAGGTCCATTGCGGCGCCAGCACGGGCCGATCCTACGCTAGACTGGTCCGCGGAGGCACCGCATGAGCGAGATCGCGATCCGCCCGCTGAACCCCGTGATTGGCGGAGAGATCGAGGGTGTCGACCTCTCCCGCCCGCTGACGCCGGAGACGCAGAAGCAGATCCACGAGGCCTGGCTGGACCGGCAGGTGATCTTCTTCCGCGACCAGGACCTGACACTTGAGCAGCACAAAGCGTTCGGGCGCCAGTTCGCCGAGCTTCACGTGCATCCGAACGTGCCGAGTCACCCCGAGCACCGCGAGGTGCTGGTGATCCGCGCCGACGAGAACTCGAAGGGGGTGGCGGGACAGGGCTGGCACACCGACGTGAGCTGCGACCGGAACCCGCCGAGCGGCAGCATCCTCCGGCTCACCGAGGTTCCCGCGTCCGGCGGCGGCGACACGCTCTTCGCGAGCATGTACTCGGCGTACGACGCGCTGTCCGACCACTGGCAGCGGTTCCTCTCGGGGCTCACGGCGGTGCACGAGTCGGCGCACGTGCACGGGGGCTACGGTGTCAAGAAGGAGGACCTGCGCGACGGAGACTACGCGCGGGCCGAGCACCCGGTCGTGCGCACGCACCCCGAGACCGGACGCAAGGCGCTGTACGTGAACTCCGGGTTCACCGTGCGCATCCGCGGCATGAAGCGGAACGAGAGCCGCGCGACGCTCGACTTCCTGTTCCGTCACATGGAGCAGCCGGACTTCCAGTGCCGATTCACGTGGCGTCCAAACTCGATCGCCATGTGGGACAACCGCTGCGTGCAGCACCTGGCCACCTGGGACTACTTTCCCGAGACGCGCCACGGCTACCGCGTGACGCTCTGCGGGGACAAGCCGGTCTAGCCTGCGGGTTCGCTGCCGTAGGCGGCGGAGCGGTAGCTCCAGATGCCGGTGAGCGCCGAGCCTGCGGCGAAGATCGCGACCGAGACGACCATCGAGGGC
>JAFDDB010000240.1:0-2790 GCA_019311115.1 Deltaproteobacteria bacterium | reverse complement strand
GCGTTCAGCGTTCCGAACGCCTCGATGACTCCGCCGAGCACCAGCGCGCCCAGCGGCGCGCTGCCGAGCAGGCCCACGTTGTACACCGACAGGATGCGACCACGGAACTCGGGACTCGCCGACTCCTGCACCACCGCCCGCGCGGTGGTGGTGGTGATGCCCATGTTGAGCCCCCAGGCGATCATCGCGGCGACCAGCAGCCACCAGTCCGGGCGCATCCAGATCACGCCGACGATGGCCGCGCGCGTCAACTGCATCAGCAGGAAGAGCCGGCCCGGGTGCGCGAGCGGCATGAAGCGGAACAGGATCAAGTTCGAGACCGTCGCGCCGGCGAAGAACACGATCATGGTCCCCGCGAGCAGCGCCGCGTCGCCGCCGTAGACGCGCTTGATGATGAAGGGCAGCGCGGTCACGAAGGCCCCCGCGTTGAACACGCTCGACACGAAGTTGAGCGTGACGACAGCCAGCACCACGCGGTTGCGCGCGGTGGCGCGCAGGCCCGCGACGACCCCGCGCCAGGCCGGCTGCGCCTTGGCTGCCGCGGCCGGCGGCTGTGCGTGGATGCGGCGCAGCGCGAGCACGCCGAGCGCGAGACACGCGGCCTGTACGAGCAGGACCGTCGCCAGGCCGACCCTCTCCAGCTGGCCGGCGAGCGCCAGCCCCAGGATCTGGACCGTGAACGCGATCACGGTGGACGCCGTCACCCCCTGCTGGATCGACGTCCCCGACACGCGGTTCAGGATGGCGGCGTGCGCCGGACTCGAGAACGCCGTGAGCGTACTCATGCCCAGGCCCCAGGCCGCCACCGTCCACAGGCTCAGACCGCCGGAGCGGTCCACCGCCACGAGCGCCAAGGGGATCACCGGAGCGATGGCGTACGTGCGGAGCAGGAGCGTGCGCGGATCCATGCGGTCGGCGCTGGCTCCGCCCCAGAGCATGAGCAGGATGCCCGGCAGTCCCATCAAGGCCTGTGCCATGCCGACCTGGTCGCCGGGCAGCAGCAGGACTCCGACCAGCAGCCACGACACCAGCAGTTGCTGCATCGAGAAGGCGACGCCCGTGAAGGCGGTCGATCCCAGGTAGGCGCGGAAGCCCGCGCGGCGCCACACCGACGGTAGAGGGGTCTCGCTCATCTCAGCCCGGCGACCCTACAGGATGGGAGGGTGGGGAAGGGAGGAAGGGAGGGCGGGGCAGGGAGGATGGGGAGGCGGGGGGGGGGCCTTGACGCGGGCGCGCCGCGACCGATACAGACCGTGCACCGCCGATGCCCGCCATCCCCACTCCCGACACCGTGACCGCCGCCTTCCTGACCGAGCAGCTGCGCGCCGCCGGCCACGACGGTGTCGAGGTCCGCGGGTTCGAGGGCAGGCGGATCGGCACGGGGCAGATCGGCCAGTGCATCCGCTACGAGCTCGACCTGGCGCACGGGGACGGATCGGCCCCGCGCCGCCTCGTGGGCAAGTTCCCGTCGGACGACCCGAAGAGCCGCCAGACCGGGGTGCAGCTGCGGAACTTCCTGAAGGAAGTGTCGTTCTACCGCGAACTCCAGCCGCGGCTCGGCATCCGCACGCCTCGCTGCTACTTCGCCGCGATCGAGGGCGAGGGGCCCGAGTTCATGTTGCTGCTCGAGGACCTGGCTCCGGCCGAGCAGGGCGACCAGCTGCGCGGCTGCTCACCCGAAGTGGCGCGCGCCGCCGTGCTCGAGCTGGCGGGCCTCCACGCCCCGAGCTGGTGCGACGCGAGCCTGCGCGGCATCGACTGGCTCGGCGAGCCGAGCGACGCGACCGTCCAGCTCGGGCGCGCGATGTACGGCGTGCAGCTGCCCGCCTTCCTCGAGCGCTACCGCGAGCGGCTCGAAGCCGACGAGATCGACATCATCGAGCGCGTCGCGGCCTCGCAGGGGCCGCCGTTCGAGCTTCTCGGGGACGTGTTCTCGCTGGTGCACATCGACTACCGGCTCGACAACCTGATGATCGACGAGCGCCAGAGCCCGCCTTCGGTCGCCGTGGTCGACTGGCAGAGCGTGACGCTCGCCAACCCGCTGGTCGACGTGGCGTACTTCATGGGCGCCGGCCTCCAGCCCGAGGCCCGGCGCTCCGTCGAGCGGGAAATCGTCCGCGACTACCACCACGCGATCTGCGAGGCGGGCGTGACCGGCTACGACGCCGAGCGATGCTGGTCCGACAGACCGAGCGCGGCGACGAGATGTTCACCGCCATGGCTCGACGCCACGCGCGGCACGCGCTCGACCTGGGTGCGGACGAGTTCCTTGTCGGCTGAACGGGCTGAGTCGGCTGAACGGGCTGAGCCGGCCGAGCACCGCTCGCGCGTGAACGGGGTCGAGTTGGCCTGGTTCGAGTGGCGAAGCGAGCTCCGCGGCGCAGAGCCGACGATCCTGCTGGCGCATGCGACGGGCTTCCACGCGCGCGCCTGGGACCAGACGATCCGGGCGCTCGGGGACCGACACGTGATCGCCGTCGACCAGCGGGGCCACGGGCGCAGCGAGAAGACCGAGATCGACCACTGGAACGTCTTCGGCCGCGACCTGACCGCGTTCGTCCGGCACCTCGACCTGCAGGACGTGATCGGCGTGGGACACTCGATGGGCGGCCACGCCATGGTCGAGGCGGCGGCCGCCTGCGCCGGGCGCTTCCGTGCGCTGGTCCTGATCGACCCGGTGATCGCGTCGCCCGGCGACTACGGCGAGGGCGGCTGGAAGATCTCGAGTCTTGCCGGAGAGAAACACCCGACCGCCAAGCGCAAGAACCGTTTTTCGTCTCCGCAGGAGAT
>JAFDDB010000135.1 GCA_019311115.1 Deltaproteobacteria bacterium | reverse complement strand
CCTGAAGTAATGTCCGTCCCTGTTTCCGACGAACCGTTCGACTGTCAGCGAGGCGTCATTCCACCACTCCTCGGCGACCTCGGCTCTGGGAATGGCCAGGTAGTTCTCGCCGTTCATCCAGGATGGAGGAAGCTGCTCCAATCCGAGGGCGGCTCGAGACTCTTCGGACAGGGTCCTCTCGTGTCTTCCCCCGTAGTTGTAGTCGGACTTGACGACCATGAGGTCATCCGGGGCGCCTTGTCTTGTAGCCGAAACCGACCGGCACCCGTTGACCCCCAACCGCTCCTGGATCGCCCGCTTGCGGATGTCGACGACGGCGTCGTTGCATGGAATCCAGCCGCGATCGCGCAGGGCCGAGATCAGCTTCCTCCGCTCTACGGGAAAGGCTTCCGTGAGTGAGGAGTTGATGTGAAACAGGAAAGCGCCTGGCGTCGCAGGCAGACGCTCGATGATCCGATCCGCGTGATCGTCAGGACTGGCCTCGATCATCACCGCGTCCGGCGCGATCTTGTTGACGAGGAACCCGCCCCAAGCACGCCACTGGTAGACCACCAGGGGAATTTCACCTCGTATGCCGGCCTCGAGGGCCTCTCTCGGCTCAACCATGTCCTGCGATCAGAAGGCGAGGCCCCAGGCCCTGGCGCGGTCCGTGCCGAGGAATCCCTTGAGCCGGGAGAACTCGAACGTATCGCCGTCTCGGGTCTTGACGATCGCGGTCTCCCACCACTGGTCGGTTCCCGGGTCGTACTCCCGTCTGAACTCGAGCTCGCAGCCGTCGCCGCTGGCGTAGTGCTTCGACTCCAGCTTGGGACCGTCGTCGGCGACCGTCGCCGGGTCGTAGACGATCGGGTCGTCGATGGTGAAGGGCTTGCAGTCGAGCACGGTCGCCGTGGTGCCGGCGATGAGCAGTTGCTGCCCCTCCGGCTCGGGGTCGAGGACGTAGACCGTGGTCAGGTTCCCGGTCACGATCCCGCTGTTCAGCAGGCACGCCGACAGCGACAGGCACGCGACGATGCAAGCGACGCGAGCGACGGTGGAGGGCTTCATCCCTTCTCCTCTCACTTCATTCTCCGCGCCGGCTCATGCGGCGGATGGACCGGGCGACGATCTGTGAGGACCAGTAGTGGGTGTGCGCGACGCCGAAGCCTTCGTCCCGGCTGAGCTCGAAGTTCGACACGCCGGGGAACTGATCCGTCTCGAGCGCCCCGCTGAAGCAGATCGGGTCCGCCGCGTAGTGGAAGTTCTCCCACGCGAACGGGAACTCGCCCCGCAACCTGGTGCGCAGGCCGAGCAGGTTCAGCGGGCTGCCGAGGGTGACGAAGCCGCCGACGTCGAGCGCGGTGCCGCGCGACGAGAAGGAGCGCGCCAGCACGTCCGCCGAGATGACCGAGCCGAGGCTGTGGCCCACCACGATGCAGCCAGGATGCGCGGCGATGACCGACCGCACTCTGCGCCGAATGCGCGTGCCCGACTCGGTCAGGTAGAGCGGCGTGTCCAGGAGCAGGTCCAGGAAGAAGCCGGTGACCCGGGTCAGCGCGGCGGACGTCGCTCCGAGACTGCTGAGCAGGGCCTTGACCACGGCGTCCTCGGTGTCGTGCTCGGATTCCCAAAGCGCCTCTTCCCAGCGGACGCCGGATGTCTCGACGTGGCGCGACACCGGCGATCCCTCGGGCAGCGGTCCAACGCGTGTCACGCGCCGCCGCCGCGTCGCGACTCCGCGCGCGAGCTCGAGCGAGAAGCCGACCCGGTCCGCATCGCTGCCGGCCCCCACGCCGTGCACGGCCACGATCGGTCGTTTCTGATCCACCAACGAACAGGACTCCCCTTGCGAAGCACCTGGATCCTCCGCTCACCCACGGAGGCTCGTCTCGTCCCGTGACGCATCCAGTGCGGAGCGCCATTCCAGCACACGCCCGGCGAACTAGGGAACTCGATCGTGCGGTGAACGGCCTGCCCACCAAGGCTCCCACCCGCAGGAATCTCAGCAGGGACCGGGCATTGCTGGAGCCGACGATCCGATTTGAACGGACGACCTGCTCATTACGAGTGAGCTGCTCTACCAGCTGAGCTACGTCGGCTTGGGGCCGATTCTACGGGATCCGGGTGCCCCCGCCACTCCGGCCTCGGGGCGCGCGACGGCCCCTCAGACGGGGACCAGGGCGCCGCGGACGGTGGCGGCGGCATCGCTGGTGAGCCAGAGGACGACCTCGGCGATGCGCCCGGGCGGGGTCCAGGCGCTGAAGTCGGCGTTGGGCATGGACTGGCGGTTGGTCGGGGTGTCGATGGTCGTCGGGACGATGGCGTTGACGCGGATGCCGTCGGCGGCGACCTCTTCTTGGAGCGAGCGGGTGAGCAGGGCGACTCCGGCCTTCGACGCGCCGTAGGCGGCGATGCCGGGAGCGGACCCGAGGGCCGGCGCGGCGGTCACGTTGACGATCGCGCCCTGCTTGCGCTCGCGCATGCCGGGGAGCACGGCTCGCGTCATGGCGACGGCGGTGCGCAGGTTCACCCGGTAGAGGGCGTCCCACATCTCCAGCGGGGTCTGGTCCACGTCGCCGCCCATGGCGAAGCCGCCGGCCGCGTTGACCAGCACGGTGCAGGCTCCCGCCGCTTCCGCGACGGCACGCGCGCCGGTGTCCTCCGAGATGTCGGCCTCGACCAGCTCGACCGGGAGGTCGCTCCAGAGCGCGCTCACGGCGTCGCGTTCTCTGGACAGGATCCAGGGGACGACGACGCGGTCGCCGCGCGCGGCGAAGGCCTCGACGAGCGCGCGTCCGAGCGCCCCCGTCCCGCCGGTCACGATGACGTCAGGCATTCGCGAACCGGACGGCCGGACCCGCCTCGATGGTGATGCGGCTCGCGGCGGGGAAGAGGTCCGCGTCGATCATGTACGCCATGGGAACGCGCGTCTCGACCACCGCGCGCCTGGGCGAGGCGTGGTTGAGGCAGCTGCGCGCCGCCGACGTCCCCAGGAACTGCGCGGGAAGCTCCATGCCCAGGCGGAGCCCGGAGGCGTCGGTGTCGATCCAGTGGAAGTGATCGGTGTCCTGACCCGCCGTCGCGAAGGGGCGGAACCCGAGCCCGATGTCCCGCACCGTCGACGCCGCGATGCCGGTCAGCGTGACGTCGCGCGGCGCGGCGTCGTCGATCTGCAGCGTGGCGTCGAAGCGGGCGAAGATCTGCCGTGCGAGCGGACCACGGACCAGCATCGAGCCGACGCTCCGCGCCACGGTGCGTGCGGCGGCCACCGGACCGCGGTCGGTGGCGTAGTAGCGCTCGAGCCAGCGGCAGACCATGCCGTTGCCGAAGATCATGCCGTAGCGCGGGTCGTCTCCGTCCGCGGTCACGCGCAGCAGCGGGTGTGTGTGCTCGGCGACCGGGGCCTCCGCGTCGAGCCAGTGCTCGATCACGGCGTCGGCGCGGCCGCGCGCGCCGAAGCTGCGGGCGATGGTGTTGACGCTGCCGCCGCCCGCCATCACCACGCGCGGCAGGTCGGTCTCGCCGGCCACGCGCACCAGCGCGCTCAACGTCGCGCCGGCCGTGCCGTCCCCGCCCACCAGCACGAGCGTGTCGCATCCCAGCGCGAGCAGCGTCGCGAGCGCGGGCTCGACCTCGTCGAGTTCCCGCGTCACGCGGACGTGATCCGCCGGCAGCCGGGCGCGGGTACGCTCGACCAGGTCGGGGTCGCGGCGGACGGTGCCGGCGCGTGCGTTGATGAGTACGGCGGGTGGCTTCAGGCCCGGCCCTCCACGGCGGGGATTCTAGACGATACACTCCGACGCCGTGACCAACCCCGACCGCAGGATATGGATCGACGGCGTGCTGATCCCCTGGAAGGACGCGACGTTACACGTGCTTTCGCAGTCCGCGGCCCGGGGCTCGCTGGTCTTCGACGTCATGTCCTGCCACTGGCTCGACGACGGTCCCGCGGTCTTCGGCCTGCGCGAGCACGTCGAGCGCTTCGTGCGCTCGGCCGGCCTGTCGGGCATGACGCTCCCATCGGATGCCGACGCGCTGATCGCCGCCGTGGGCGAGACCGTTCACGCGAATCCCGGCTGCGAGGTGGTCAAGGTCAACGCCTACTTTCCAGGCATCGCGCTCGACGTGCTGCCCGCCGACCCGCTCGCCACGGTGGCGGTGGCCGCGTTCTCGCTCCAGGACGTGGTGCCGGGTCCGTCCGGACCGCGTCGCCCGGCCCGCCTGCAGATCCCCGACCCGCGCAAGATGCCGCCCTGGGTGATGTCGCCGCAGGCCAAGCTCGCCGCGGGCTACCTCTACGCCTCGGTCGCCAAGGCGGGCGCGCGGCGCGACGGCTTCGACGACATCCTGCTGCTCGACGAGCAGGGCAACCTGGCGGAGTCCGCGGCCATGAGCTTCATGCTGGTCGAGGGTGAGCGCCTCTGCGTGCCGCCGCTCGACTACGTGCTGGCGGGCGTCACGCGCCGCGCGGTGCTCGACCTGGCGCGCGACGAGAAGATCGAGATCGCGGAGGAGCCCGTCCCGCGCGACGCGATCGAGCGCGCGAGCGAGGCCTTCTTGGTCGGCACCACGGTCAACGTCTGGGCGGTCGCCGAGATCGACGGCCACAAGCTCCCCGAGCCCGTACCCGGGCCGATCTCGGTGCGGCTCGCCGCGCGCATGAAGGCCATGCTCGCCGGAAGCGACCCGCTCTCCGCGCGCTGGCTCGAGAAGGTCTGACATGGCTCCCACGGGAAAGCGCGTCCTGTCCGGCGTGCAGCCGTCTGGCGAGCTGCACATCGGAAACTACTTCGGGGCCATCCGCCAGTTCATCGAGCTTCAGGAAGGGAACGAGGCCGCCTACTTCCTGGCCGACTACCACTCCATGACGTCGATTCGCGACGCCGCGGAGCGGCGGAGGGTCACGCTCGACCTGGCGCTCGGCTTTCTCGCCTTCGGTGTCGATCCCAAGCGCTCGATCCTGTACCGGCAGAGCGACGTGCCACAGGTGCACGAGCTGGCCTGGTGCCTGTCGACGGTCACGCCGATGTCGCTGCTCGAGCGCTCGCACGCCTACAAGGACAAGGTGGCGCACGGTCTGCCGGCCGATCACGGGCTCTTCGCGTACCCGCCGCTGATGGCCGCCGACATCCTGATCCACCGCGCCGACATCGTCCCCGTCGGGCAGGACCAGAAGCAGCACGTCGAGATGACCCGCGACATGGCGCAGAAGTTCAACCATGCGTACGGCGACGTGCTGACGATTCCCGAGCCGTACATCTACGAGAGCGTGGCGGTCGTGCCCGGTACCGACGGCCAGAAGATGAGCAAGGCCTACGGCAACACGGTCGAGATGTTCGCGCCCGAGAAGGCGTTGCGGAAGCAGGTGATGGGAATCGTCACGGACTCGACACCGGTCGAGGATCCCAAGGACCCGAACCAGCCGCTCTTCCAGCTCTGGAACCTGATGGCGAGCGCCGAAGAACGTGAGGAGATGCGGCAGGTCTGCGAGCGCGGGGGCGTCGGCTACGGCGACGTCAAGAAGCGGCTCGTGGCGCGCCTGCTCGACTTCTTCGCCGAGGCGCGCGAGCGGCACGCCGACTTCTCGGCCCGGCCCGACGACGTCGAGGACATCCTGCGCGACGGCGCGCAGCGCGCGAGCGCAGGCGCCGCGCCGCTCCTCGCCGCCGTCCGCCAGGCCGCCGGCGTCGGCCCGCTCTCCTAGGACACCTCGTTCCAGGCGTCCGACAGGATGCCCATGATCTCGTCGACCTCTCCGCGCGTAGTGCAGAGCGCGGGCGACACCGCCAGGTTGTCCCAGAGGGCGCGCACGATCAGCCCTCGCTTCGCGCAGGCGTTGGCGAGCGCGGCGGCGAACGCCATGGGCTTGCCCCCTACGGGCTCCTGCGTCCCCGGCTCGGCGAACTCGACCGCCGCCAGCATGCCCACGCCGCGGATCTCCGCCACGCGTGCGTCTCCGCCGAGTGTGTTCCGTAGCTGGGTCCGCAGGTAGTCCCCGACGACGCGCGCGTTCTCGACCAGTCCCTCGCGCTCGATGATGTCCAGGTTCGCGAGCCCTGCCGCACAGGCCGACGCGTGGTTGTTGTAGGTCAGGCCGACCATCCACGGCAGCCCCTCGGGGTTCAGGTCGCGCAGCGTCTCGTACACGCGGTCGGAGAGTGCGACGCCACCGAGCGGCTGGTAGCCGCTGGTCACGCCCTTGGCGAACGAGACCAGGTCGGGCTGCATATCCCAGTGCTGCATCCCGAACCACTTTCCGGTGCGGCCGAACCCGGTGATGACCTCGTCCAGGATCAGCAGGATGTCGTGGCGCCGGCAGATCTCCTGCAGCCGCTCGTAGTAGCCGGGCGGCGGCACGATCACACCGCCCGTTCCGAGCACCGGCTCGGCGATCACCGCCGCGACCGTGTCCGCGCCTTCGCGCTCGATCACGGTCTCGACGTCGTCGGCGCAGGCCAGGTCGCACGACGGCAGCGACTTGCCGAGCGCGCAGCGGAAGCAGTACGGCGCGGCGGCCTCGACGTGCAGCGGGTCCGGCTCGGACAGGATGCGGTAGGCGGGCAGTGTCGTGGCGCTCCCGGCTCCGCGGGTAATGCCGTGGTACGCCCAGCCGCGCGACACGATCTTCTGGCGCGCCGGCTTTCCCTTCAGCGCCTGGTAGAAGCGGGCGACCTTGAAGTTGGTCTCGTTGGCGTCGGAGCCGCCGCTCGTGAAGAGCACGCGGTTCAGGTCGCCGGGCAGCAGGTTCGCGATGCGCTCGGCCAGCCGGATGGCGGGCTCGGTGGCGTAGCCCCAGAACGCGGGGTAGTACGGCACGCGCTTCATCTGCTCGGCCACGGCTTCGCCGATCTCGCTGCGCCCGTGTCCGACGTTGATGTTCCAGAGTCCCGAGAGCCCGTCGATGGCGCTCGTGCCGTCGGCGAACTCGACCCGGATGCCCTTGCCGCCGCTCACCACGCGGGGCCCGTTCTTCTCGTACTTGCGGAACTCGGTGATCGGGTGCAGCAGGTGGGCGCGTCCGCTCTCGACCAGGGCATCCAGCGAATCCAGAGAATTGGACATCGGGGTCTCCTTTGCCGTGCGTCGGGGGCCCTATGGTACCTTCGGCGCGCCTCGACGGGTGAGGCGTACCGGGAGGACCGCATGGAGATCGAAGGCAAGGCCGCACTCATCACCGGAGGCGGGACCGGCGTCGGCCGCGCGACCGCGCTTCAGCTTGCCAGCGGTGGCTGCTCGGTCGTCGTCAACTACAGCCGCTCGGCCGAGGAAGCCGAGAAGACCGCCGCCGACGTCCGCGCACTCGGCGTTAAGGCTATCGCCTACCAGGCCGACGTGTCCGACGACGCCGCCGTGCGCGCGATGGTCGACACAACGGTCAAGGAGCTCGGCCGGCTCGACATCCTGGTCAACAACGCGGGGGCGACCACCTTCGTGCAGCATGCCGACCTGGAGAAGGTGACCGAGGAAGACTGGGACCACATCCTGGCCGTCAACGTGAAGGGCACGTTCTTCTGCACCCGCGCCGCCACGCCCGCGCTCAAGGCATCGGGGAACGGCGAGGTCGTCAACGTGTCGAGCGTCGCGGGCATCGCCGCGACGGGAAGTTCCATTCCCTACTGCGCGTCGAAGGCTGCGGTGAACAACCTGACGATCTCGCTCGCGCGCGTGCTCGCGCCCGAGGTGCGCGTGAACGCCGTCGCCCCCGGGGCGATCCAGGGACGCTGGCTCAAGGGCGGGATGGGCGAGGCCTACGACGCCATCATGAAGGGCATCGCTGCGCGCGTGCCGCTACAGGCGACCTGCGCGCCCGAAGACGTGGCCGACGCGATCCTCTCCTTCGTGACCGGCTCCGACCTGGTCACCGGACAGGTCCTCGTCTGCGACGGCGGAATGTTGATCCAGCAGTAGGCCGCGCCTACAGGTCCATCGGGTCGATGTCGTCGGCACCCTTCTCCCCGGTCATCAGCGGGGGCTGCGGGTCCGGCGTGTAGGACGCCTTTGCGGCTGGCTCGGGCTGCGGTTCGGGCGCTGGCGGGGGCTCTGGCTCGGCGGCGGGTGGCGCCAGGGCCGTAGGGTCGTAGAAGTATCGCTCGGCCACGATCTTGCCGCCGCGAATCTCGTGGATGGCCATCTCGTTCATCTGGAGGCTTCGGCCGTCCTTGAACTTGATCTGTGCGTCCCACTCGATGGCGATCGAGTTGGGGCCGGTGAGCACGTTGCGTGCGTTCCAGGTCGCGCTCTCGAGCCCGGCCTCCCATCCCGCGTTCTTCTCGCGCAGGCCGGCGTGCCCCTCGACGCGCATCCCGTTGCCTTCGATCGAGACGCAGTCGGGCGCGTACAGATCTTCGATGACGAACTTCGACGGGTCGGCGGCGGCCGCGAGGATCTTGCGGACGAGCGCGGCGGTCGCGTCGGGCTTCTTGCGCGCTGCGGCTGCCGGAGCCTTCCTGGCGGCCGGCTTCTTCGCTGCCCTTCTCACAGTCTTCTTGGGAGTGGCCTTGCGCTTCGCCTTCTTGGCCACGGTCTTCTTGCCCGCGGTCTTCCTGGGTGCGGCCTTCTTCGCCGCCTTCTTCCGCGTCGCCTTCCTTGCCGGCGTCTTCGTGCGCGTCGCCTTCTTGCTCGACGCCTTCCTGGCGGTCTTCTTCCGGGTCGCCATGGCTCCACTCCCCCTGATGAAGGTTCTGACATACTAGCAACCGGCTTCTCGAAACAACCGAAAATCGCGACGACGGAGGTCTCGATGGCGAAGGCGACGGGACTGGACCCGCAGCTCCACGAGTACCTGGTCGAGCACCGCAGCCCCGACGACGCGGTGCTCGAGGCGCTGCGCGACGAGACCCGCGAGGCCACCGGCCTGCGCGCCGGGATGCAGGTGGCGCCGGAGCAGGGGACCTTCCTGCGGATCCTGGTCGCGGCCATCGGCGCGAAGCGTGCGGTCGAGGTCGGCACCTTCACGGGTTACAGCTCGCTGTCGATCGCGCGCGGGCTCCCCGAAGACGGCTCGCTGCTGTGCTGCGACGTGAGCGAGGAGTGGACCTCGATCGCGCGGCGCTACTGGGAGAAGGCGGGAGTCAGCGACCGGATCGAGCTCCGCCTGGGGCCCGCCGCGGACACGCTGCGCGGGCTGCCCGAAGAGGAGAGCTTCGACTTCGCGTTCATCGACGCCGACAAGACC